>JBBRFG010000118.1:0-7058 GCA_038224685.1 Sphingomonadales bacterium | reverse complement strand
GCAGGGCCGGCGATCCCAGTTGAAATTCAGGGTCTTTCCGATGTGCCGGGTGCGGGTGAAGATGTTCTGGTGCTGCCAAGCTCGGTGTCGATTGGGCTGCAAAGGTTGATTGATACGATGGCCCGGGTCGTGCTTCCCTTTCGGGGGCCGCGTCCGGGTCTTTTCTTTCCTTCAGATTAGTTCCTGCATGGGGTCAGCGAACGCGTCTGACGAAGAACCTCGCCGCCGCCCGCCAAGTTTCAGCCGCCATGGGAATGGCCTGGCCAACCACAAGCTTTTGCGACCTCATCTGCCTCTGAAGTTGTGACATCGAAAAGTGTCATGCTGCACGGGGTACCATCAAGCATGTTCCACTCGTATCTTACCTCTCGGCGCCTGCTTACTTTTTCATCCACCTTGGGAACTCCCGGTTTGGCGGACGAGAGTTATCCAGTGCTGTCGCTCTTTTGCAGTGCGAAAATCAACGCTGTTCCTATGCTGGACGTAAATGCAGAATTGATTGAACTTTCATAAACGGCAGATTGATCCTCAACGTCAGATTGCCAGCTCGTTACGGTCCCTACGGGCCATGGCTGTGCCTCCCGGAAACATCCGCACCTTGAGGTCTGGCGGAGGTCGCCCACCGAAGCTGCATTTGGAGGGGGTGGCCTGGTTAGTTCGTATCGGTGGCGGAGATGCTCACTCTATTACCCGATCCTTGGCTCGTGCTGAGGATTGGGTCAGGGATGGGTGTGCTACGCTACCCTGATTTTACCGAGCGCCGCAGCGCTTATCGCCCTACAATCCGGAACTCAGTTGAGAGTGGGAAGGGCGTGGGTCAGCAAACCGTGGCCGCAAAAAATTATGCCGCCGTATTGAAATATATAGATTTCTCAGAAAACCTTGATGTCATGTCCCACGCCGGATCGCCGAACAGTTCGGGATCGAAGAACCGTGCGCGCGCATGGCGGTTGGCGATCATTTGCCGCACCATTTTGGGATCGGGCAGCGCGGCACGATCATCAGGCTGCGGTGCCGGCGCCCCACCGCCGAAATCCGACAATTCGGGGCCACTTGAATCTGGACGATAGGCGCGAAAATCGCGCTTTGGTTCGCTCAGTGACGTCGAACTGCCCGGCGCAGCCTGTGGCTGAACATTGGACTGCGTCATCCGGTCAAGTGAGTGGGCAATCGCTTCGACCTGCTGCGACAGGCGGAGCAACGCCACCCGGTCTTCCTCCCCCATTTCGCGCAGGCGCGCCGCGCCCGCTTCGCCCATCACCCGCCCGACAGCTATCACGCGTTCGGCGCGGCTGGGGGAAACGAGGATCTGCGGCGCGGATTGATCGAGCACCGCGAACACATCATCCAGCCCCGCCATGTTGGTCGCCACGATCAGTTTCGCCCCAGACCGCGCCACCCGCATATCGAGCCGAGCCAGCCCCGCCAGCATCATGCCATCAAGCCCGCGTGAGCTGGTGACCGGACAATCGACCACCACGACATCGCCGAGCATCGCAATCGGTCCTTCGAGCAGTGCGGCGACTGTTCCGCCATCAATGCTGTGGAACCCCGCCCCGCCAAGGTCGCCGGCTATCTGCGCACGCAGCCCCGCATCCTGACCGAATATCGCCACCCGTGCAGGAGGACCGGCAGCGTCGCTGGCGGTGTCGTAAGAAAAATCGGCTTGTTCGGCAGCATCGTTCAACATGGGTGCGACTCCAACAATGTTGGAACGAGACTAGAACAAAAACGGATCAGGTAAAGTATAAGTACGTATCGAACAATCCTCGCTCGCCCCTCCACCATCCTTCGGATGGCCCCCCTCCCCGTTTCAGGGAGGATTTACGGCCGTATTTCGATCACTATGCCGTCGGGCACAATCCGCCACAATTCGGCGATTTCCTCATTGGAAAACGCAATGCAGCCGTCGGTCCAATCGCCCGGCATTCGCCCGGACGGCAAGCCATTGGGCTGGCCGTGGAGGAAAATATCGCCGCCGGGCGATCGGCCATAGCTTCGCGCGAAGGCGCGGTCGGCAGTCGCGGGGTAGGACACCTTCAAACTCAAATGATAGGCGCTGCCGGGGTTGCGGGTTTCGATCACATAGCGCCCTTCGGGCGTGCGTTCGTCACCTTCAAACTGCTTGTGGCCCTGCGGTTGGTCGCCGAATTGCAGGCCGCGCCAGACCTTGACCGGCTGGCCCCCGGCATAGCCGATCATCAGCCGTTCGGATTTGTCGACCAGCAGGTAATCGACTTGGGCAAAAGCGCGCTGCGGCACAATCCGCGCCGCCTCACGCTCCAGCGACGCCTGCGAGGATGGCGCATCACCTTGCTTCAAAAGCGGCGCGGCGCAGGCGGCGAGTGCCAGCACGGGCGCCAGCAACGGCATGAGGGCAAGGCGTTTCATTGCGGGCAATGATAACGCGCCCTGCCCCATCCGATCAATCCACAAAAGGATCGCGCATCAGGATCGTGTCGTCTCGCTCAGGGCTGGTCGAGACCAGCGCGACCGGGCATTCGATCAGTTCCTGTATGCGCTGGATGTACTTGATCGCGTTGGCGGGCAGCGCAGCATAGGAACGCGCGCCCGCAGTGCTTTCGTGCCAGCCGTCCATCTCTTCGTAGATCGGCTCGCACGCGGCCTGATCGGCGGCGTGGCTGGGGAGGTAGTCGAACACCTTGCCGTGCAGGCGGTATCCGGTGCAGATTTTCACCCGGTCCAGCCCATCCAGCACGTCGATCTTGGTCAGCGCAATGCCGGTCACGCCAGAAATCGCGCAGGATTGGCGCACCAGCACCGCATCGAACCAGCCGACGCGGCGCTTGCGCCCGGTGACGGTGCCGAACTCGTGCCCCCGCTCACCCAGCCGCTGGCCGATCGCGTCCTCCAGTTCCGTCGGGAACGGGCCGGAGCCGACGCGGGTGGTGTAGGCCTTGACGATGCCGAGCACATAGCCGGTCGAATTGGGGCCAAGCCCGCTACCGCTCGCCGCAGTGCCGCTGACCGTGTTGGACGAGGTGACAAAAGGATAGGTGCCGTGATCGACATCGAGCAGCACCCCCTGCGCGCCTTCGAACAGGATCTTGGCGCCCGCGCGGCGCACTTTCTTCAGCCGCTTCCACACCGGCTGGGCAAAGCGCAGCACGAACGGGGCGATTTCGCGAAGTTCATCCAGCAGCGCGGCGCGGTCGACCGGGGGCTGATCGAACCCGGCGCGCAATGCATCATGATGCGCGCACAGCCGGTCAAGTTGCGCGTCAAGGCTATCGAGATGCGCCAGATCGCACACCCGGATCGCGCGCCTGCCGACCTTGTCCTCGTAAGCCGGGCCGATCCCGCGCCCGGTGGTGCCGATCTTGCCCTTGCCCGCTGCGGTTTCGCGCAGGCCATCCAGATCGCGGTGGAGCGGCAGGATCAGCGGGCAATTATCCGCCACTGCGAGGTTATCGTCGGTGATCGAAACGCCCTGCCCTTCAAGCTTGGCGACCTCATCGCGCAGCGCCCACGGATCCAGCACCACCCCGTTGCCGATCACCGACAGCGTGCCCGACACGATCCCCGATGGCAGCAGGCTGAGCTTGTAGACCGTCCCGTCGATCACCAGCGTGTGACCGGCATTGTGCCCGCCCTGAAAGCGCACGACCACATCGGCGCGGCTGGCGAGCCAATCGACGATCTTGCCCTTGCCCTCATCGCCCCACTGGGCGCCGATCACGGTGACGTTGGCCATGTGTATCCTTATGCTATTGGAAATTGGTGGGTGGGCGTTTGGCCGCGCGCGGGCCTAGGCGTTCGGGCCGGGAGAGGCAAGCGCGCGCCGAGGGTTCTGGGCCAGAGCGGCGAAGGGTTCGCGGGCCGGGAGCGTTCAACCAGCGATACCTGCCGTGTGAGGAACCTTGCGATGAACACTGCCGCCAAAGCTCTGACCGCCATTGCCGCCGCCACTGTGCTGGCTGTCCCGATACTGGCACAGCAGCGCGAGGGCGCGCGCCTGCCCGCCGAATGCCGCGAGGAGATCGTGGCATTGTGCGGAACCGACCGCGCACAACTGCGGACCTGCCTGCGCGAGAAATACACGAAACTCTCCGAAACCTGCGCAGGGGCGTTGCGCGAACGGATGCAGGCGCTCGGGCAGCGCGAGGGCGGTGCCGGACGGCGCGGGGGTGCGGGCGCTCCAGCAGACACGCCGACCAGTGCCCCGACCAGTGCCCCGACCAATACTCCAGCCCCGCAAACCATATCCTATGGCAGCGAACCGCTCCAAGCGCTCGACCTATGGGTACCTGCGGGCGCGGATGCTGCGCCGCTGGTGCTGTTCGTCCACGGCGGCGGGTGGAAGCGCGGAACAAAAGACAATGCTGGCAGCCGATCTTTGCCCGGGCATCTGACAGCGCAAGGATATGCGTTTGCCTCGATCAATTACCGGCTGGTGCCGGCTGCCACCGTGGAACAGCAGGCCGCCGACGTGGCGCAGGCGCTGGCGCATGTGCTGGCGCGGGCCGATACCCTCGGGATCGATCGGAGCCGGGTGGTGCTCACCGGGCACAGCGCAGGCGCGCATCTTGTGGCGCTGGTGGGAACTGACGAGCAGTATCTGCGTGCAGCCGGGCTCTCGTTTGCCGATATCGACGGGGTGATGCCTAATGACGGCGCCGCCTATGACGTTACGGCGCAGATGGTGCAGTCGCGGGGCCGCGGGTTTACTGATGCGTTCGGCACCGATCCAGCGCGCCAGCAGGCGCTTTCGCCGACCATGCACGCCGCAGGGCCAAACGCGCCCGCGTTCCTGCTGCTGCATGTCCAGCGCGCAGACGGTGTGGCGCAGGCGAACGCGCTCGCCGCAGCCTTGAAGCGCGGCGGATCGCGGGTCGAGGTCGGCAGCTTCCCCGGCGAGGGGATGCAAGGCCACATGGAGATCAACCGCAAGCTGGGCCAAGCAGACTATCCCGCCACCCCGGTGATGGACGCGTGGCTGAAGGTCGTGCTTGGCTAGAGCGCCCGAACCCCTCCGCCTTCCAGCACAAACCCGCAGCCCGCCATCACCGCATCCTCGCCCTCAGCGAGCTGCGCGCGGGTGCGCCAGCCTTGCGCGCGCAAATCCGCCGCCGCCGCGCGGTCATAGCCTATCGGGAGCCAAACCAGCTTGGCCGACTCTGGTTGGGGCGCAACATCGGCGAGGCGATCGAGATAGAGCGTGAAGCCAGTCGCGGGCTCTTCGCTGCCTGCGATCCGGTAGGTGCCGCCTCGCCCCGCTGCGCGGCGCAACCCACCGGCATAAAGGGTGAAGCCAAACCACGACTGGTATTCGAACCCATGCCGCTCGGTCGGGTCTAGGGTAATGCGGGCGGCATCGCCCACCGCCGCCGCAATCGCCGCCAGCCCGTCGAGCCGCGACTTGAGCGCCCCGCCCGCATCCACTTCGCGCAAAGCTGCCAGGGCGGTCGCAAACGGCCCGGTAGCATAAAGCAGCGGCAGATAGGCCGAGCCGCCCGCCGCCTTCAGCCCGCCCGCATCCTTGGTATCCAGCTCGCGCCGCACCGCTTCGATTTGCTCAGGCGGAAGCGGGAGCGCGCGCGCCGCCAGCGTATCGACCAGATCGGGCAGCGTGAAATCGACCGAGATGCCAGTCAGCCCGGCGGCATGCAGCGCTTCGATCGCCAGCATCACCGCCTCGCATGCCGCCGCGACGCTATCCGACCCGATGAGTTCGGCGCCCAGTTGCAGCCGCTCACGCGCGGGATCGAGCTGGCTCGCCTTGATCACCACCGTATCGCCGCAATAGGCGAGCCTAAGCGGGCGCGCCGCGCTTGCGAGGCTGGTCGCCGCGATTCGCCCGACCTGCGGGGTGATGTCGCTGCGCAGCGCCAGCGTCCGCAGGCTCGACGGATCGACGAACCGGAACAACGCTCGCCCCTCGCCTGTAACAACCCCCGCCATCCGGCCTGCCAGCGAGGCTTCGAATTCGAGCAACGGCGGGCGCACCCGGTCATAACCGTGCGCGTCCAGCACCGCGAGGCACGCGCGCATCGCCGCGTCGATCCGCGCAGCTTCGGGCGGCAGACGGTCTTCAAGGCCTTCGGGGAGGAGATCGTTGGGTTGGGTCATATGCAATGGCTCGTCATCCCGGCGCAGGCCGGGACCCAGTCCCGCCCCTCGCCTCTGAGCCCCGGCCTTCGCCGGGGTAATCATGAATTGCAAGCGTTGCTTAAAACGCCAGAGCCTTCACCAGCTTCACTCCGTCGACCGCTTCGGCCTCGGCAACCACGGCCGGGGTCAGCGCTTCATCGAGGCTCAGCAGCAGCACCGCTTCCCCGCCCGCTTCGCGGCGACCGAGGTTGAATGTGCCGATATTGATCCCGCGGCTGCCCAGCAGCGTGCCGATGCGGCCGATGAAGCCCGGCTTGTCGTCGTTGACGATATACAGCATGTGGCCCGACAATTCGGCCTCGATCCCGATCCCGAAAATCTCGACCAGCCGCGGCGCTTCCGTGCCGAACAGCGTGCCGGCGACCGAGCGCGGCCCCTGCGCGGTTTCCACCGTCACACGGATCAGTGTGTTATACGCGCCTTCGCGGTCATGGCGGATTTCGCGCACGTCGAGCCCGCGTTCCTTGGCCAGGAACGGCGCGTTGACCATGTTGACCGTGTCGGAATAGCGCCGCATCAGCCCGGCGAGCACCGCAGCGGTGATCGGCTTGCCATTCAGCTCAGCCGCCGCGCCTTCGCGCTCGATGCTGATGTGCGTGAGGTTGCCGTGGGCAAGCTGGCCCACAAGGCTGCCGAGCTTTTCTGCCAGCGCCATGTAAGGCCGCAGCTTGGGCGCTTCCTCGGCGCTGAGCGAGGGCACGTTGAGCGCGTTGGTGACCCCGCCATTGACGAGGTAATCGGCCAATTGCTCAGCCACCTGCAGCGCGACATTGACCTGCGCTTCGGTAGTCGACGCGCCCAAGTGCGGGGTGCAGATGAAGTTGGGCGCGCCGAACAGCGGGTGATCGGCAGCTGGCGGTTCGGTCTCGAACACATCGAGCGCCGCACCGGCCACCTGACCGCTGTCGAGACAATCCTTCAGCGCC
>JBBRFG010000117.1:0-7450 GCA_038224685.1 Sphingomonadales bacterium | reverse complement strand
ATCGGTGAAGATCGCATCGACCAAATTGGGGACAAGGTTGGGCAGGCGGTTGGACCGCGATACAGCTTCGGCCTTGCCTTCGAACAGGCGCTGGCCATCGGCGGTGCGATCAATCTTCATGTCAATGGCGCTGGTGTAGATCGTGTAGCTGCGCACATCTGGCCCGCCGAAGAGGAACGGATCATGGAACCCAAAAGCAAAGCTATTGTTGAACCCGCCAAAGCCGCCGAACCGCCCGAACCGGCCAAACCCGCCGTTCCCGAACCGCCCAAATCCGCCGTTGAAACCGCCAAACCCGCCTCCGTTAAAATCGGTGCGGATGCGTTCACGCCCGTTATCAACCCCGTAATCGAACCGCACCAGCAGGTTGGCCGTTTCAGGTGACGACGCGCGGGCATAGCCAAGCTGCTCCATTTCCTTGGCTACTACGTCGGCGTAGAGCGCGAATTCCAGCCCGCCCGCCAGTTTGGGATCTTCGGCAACCACCGCAAAGCTTTGGCCCTGCGGCGCGGGCAGTTGCACAGCAAAGCGCGAGACATCGGCTTTGAACGGGGTGGTGGCGCAGGCCGACGCGCCGATCAGCAAAGCAAGCGGCAGGCCTAGGCGGGCAAATGATTGGACTGAATTCAGCGAGACCTTCATGACGCGACCCTTGTCTGGTCGCCATTGCAACGATATGCATGGCGTCTATGCATCATAGCATAAGTCTGCACCATGAACCTCAATTGAACATCCGCCGTGCGCTCGCCTCGGTTCGCCGCAAAAAAGCGCCCGGATCAGTGCCGCACGAGGCCTAGCGCGCTGTAGGCGGCGGAGAGGGTCGGGGCGCCGCGTTCGCGCGCCTTGGCCGCCCCGCGCGCGAGAATGGCGTCCAATGCCTCGCGGTCGTCTTTCAACGCCACGAACCGTTCGCGAATCGGGCTGAGCGTTTCGACCAGCATTTGCGCCAATGCAGGCTTGAACCCGCCGAAACCCTGTCCGCCATATTCGCCCAGCACCTGCTCCACCGATTGCCCCGACAGCGCGGCGTAAATGCCCACCAGATTGCGCGCCTCGGCCCGTTCGGCCAGACCGGCTGGCTCGGACGGGAGCGGTTCGGGATCGGTTTTCGCCTTCTTGATCTTTTGCGCCATCGTGTCGGCATCGTCCGAGAGGTTGATGCGGCTCATGTCGGAAGGATCGGATTTTGACATCTTGGCGCTGCCATCGCGCAGCGACATGATTCGCGCGGCTTCGGCCGGGATAATCGGTTCGGGCAGGGTGAACACCGGCGCGTCTTCAGAAGCAAAATCGTTGTTGAATTTCTGCGCGATGTCGCGGGCGAGTTCGAGATGCTGTTTCTGATCCTCGCCCACCGGCACATGGGTCGCCTGATACAGCAGCACATCGGCGGCTTGCAGCACCGGGTAGGTGAACAGCGCGACCGACTGGCCTTCGCGGTTCTTGCCGGCCTTGTCTTTCCACTGGGTCATGCGGTTCAGCCAGCCCATCCGGGCGGTGCCGCTAAGCAGCCATTGCAGCTCGGCGTGCTGGGGCACCTGCGCCTGATTGAACAATACCGACCGGTCGGGATCGATCCCGCAAGCGACGAGCGCGGCGGTCATCTCCAGCGTCGCGGCGCGCAGGCCAGCGGGATCATGCGGCTGCGAAATGGCGTGGAGATCGGCGAGGAAAAACAATGCCTCGCTTTTTTGTGCGCTGCCGCGTTCGGCGGCTTGAGCGCGGTCGTGCGCTTCCAGCGAATCCTGCATCGCCGCCCAGTTGCGGATCGCGCCAAGATAATTGCCCAGGTGGAGATTGCCGGTGGGCTGGATGCCTGAGACGACGCGCATTTCCACTATTCTCCCGCTGATCCGGCGCTCGCCGGTCGCCGCCGGAGCTGGCCGACAAGGTCTTTGTCGAGCGCCCCGAACACAAACGCCGCGCCGAAAAACACCGCTGCTCCCGATGCCACCACGGCGGTCAGCGACCATGCCCGCTCGAACAGAGACCCGGCGTATTGGTCCGCAAACAGCGGCACGAGATACCACAGCACTGCTGTCATCGCCCCGGTTGCAAGCAATTGCCGCGCCACCCGGCTGAGCAGTTTCGCCGTAAAGTGGAACCACCCGCGCCGGTGCAACACCGCGTAAAGCAGCAGGCAATTCAGGCTTGCCGACGCTGCGGTTGCGCCTGCCAACCCGACGATCCCGAAACGGTTCACCACGTAGATATTGATCCCGACGTTGACGATCAGCGAGACCAGCGCGGTCCACACCGGGGTGCGGGTGTCCTCACGCGCGAAGAAACCGGGGTTCAATACCTTGACGATCACATAGGCGGGCAGCCCTGCGACCAGCGCGACGACGATATTGGCCATGATCGCGCCATCGGTTGCGGTAAACTTGCCGCCAACAAAGAAGGCGGTGCAAAACGCCGGCGCACACACCGCCAGCGCGGCCGCAGCGGGCAGGGTCAATAGCGTTGCGATTTCAAACGCATTGCCTTGCAGCCGCTGTGCCTCGGCGGTGTTGCCAGTGTGGATATGACGGCTTAGCATTGGCAGGATCGCAGTCCCCAGCGCAATCCCGACAATCCCGAGCGGCATCTGATTGAGGCGATCCGCCAGCTTCAGCAGCGTCAGCGAACCTTGCGGCAGCGAGGTGGCAAAGAAGGTGTCGACCAACTGGCTGATCTGGTAAATCCCCGCGCCAAAGGTGGCGGGCAGGATCAGCATGCCAAGCCTTCGCACTTCGGGCGTGATCCGCGGCATCTTCACCTTGAGCCGCACGCCAGCGCGCCGCGTCGCCCACGCCAGATACAGAAACTGCGCCAGCCCGGACAGCGATACGGCGACCGCCAAAACCTGCACCACCACCACATCATCGCCGCTATCCCCGCGCAGGTGATTGCCAAGCAAGATGCCCGAAATCAGGAAGATGTTGAGCAGCACCGGCACCACCGCTCCCGGCCCGAAACGCGAACGCGCGTTGAGCAGGCCTGACAGCATCGCCACCAGGCTGATGAAGAACAGGTAGGGAAATGTCACCCGGCTGAGGAACACCGACAGATCGAATTTGCCCGGCACGTCGGCATATTCGCTTGCCAGCAGCCACACGATCCCCGGCATCACCACCATGCACAGCGCACTGAACGCCAGCAGTACCCACAGAAACACGCTGAGCACGTCGCTGGCGAAGGCCTCTGCCGCCGCCTCGCTGCCCGGCGCACCATCGCTGCCGTGCAGTGCGCGGCTGTAAAGCGGCACGAAGGCGACGCTGAACGCGCCTTCGGCAAACAGCCGCCGGAACGTGTTGGGCAGGGTGAAGGCGAGCTGGAATGCATCCGCCGCCAGCCCAGCGCCCAGCACCCGCGCGAGCAAGATGTCGCGAGCGAAGCCGAACAACCGGCTCACCAATGTGAGACCACCGATGGTGCCGACGTTCTTAAGCAGGCTCATGAGTGGCTTTGCCCGCCAATGCTACGAATCACGAATTGCCCATGACCGGCGCGATTGGCTGGCCGCCAGCGCCTTCTTCGGCGCGGCGCGCGGCCAGCTGCTGGGCATACAGCCCGTTGAAATCGACCGGATCGACCAGCAGCGGCATAAACCCGGCATCGCGCACTGCATCTGACACCACGGCGCGCGCAAACGGGAACAGCAGGCGCGGGGCTTCTGCATACAGGAATGCGTGGGCCTGATCTTCGGAAAGATTGCGCATCCCGATCAGTCCGCAATAGGCCAGATCAACAATGTAGACTGTGCCGCGTGCCGAGGTGGCGGTGACGGTCAGTTTCAAAGTCACCTCGTGCACTTCGTGGCCTGCTGGTTCTGCGCCGATATTGAACTGCACATCAATCGTGGGAGCCTCGGCCCATTGGAATACGTCGGGAGCGCTTGGATTTTCCACCGAGAGATCTTTGACATACTGCGTGATGATGCCAATCGCAGGGGCCGTATCAGCGCCATTGGGCAGCGGGCCGTCGCCAGCGCTGTCAAGGCCATTGCCAGGGTTGTCGAGATCGGTGAGGACGCCTTCTTCGTCGGCCATTGTCATGTGTCTTTCGGTTTGGGTAACGGGCAAAATTGGTAATACGAATTGCGCCCGACGCACCATAATTTGGCGCCAAAGCCTGCGTGACGCGCGCCTAGCAGGGGCGCAGCGCGCCCGCAACCACTCGCAATCAGGCCCGCTGCCACCATCGCTGCAACCCCATTTAACCCGCACGGCAACCTATTGGCCGTTGGCGAATTGTAATCGATACCCATTTAAGGCAGAATGGAATTTCTTGGGTAACAATGCGCCTCAGCGCTTGTGCGCCCTGTAGGCAGATCGGATTGACATAGTGCTTGAAATCGTACTCCTTGCCATGGTCGCAGCGTTCCTTGGCCTGCGCCTTTATTCAGTGCTTGGCCGCCGGGCCGAACATGAAGAGGAAGCCGTGCCGCAGCGCTTCGAAGCGGACGATAAACCCGCCGGGATCGTGCGCCCCGCGCCCACCACGCCGGTGGCCCCGCCGCGTGTCGCCGAAATGGACGGCGTAATGCCTGCGGTCGAGCGCGCCCTGCGCGACATTGCCGCCGCCGATGGCAAGTTTAACCTCGCGCAATTCCTCGAAGGCGCACGGTCAGCTTACCGCATGGTGCTGGAAGCGTTTTGGAATGCTGACCGCGAAACCTTGCGCGAGCTGTGTGACGATGATGTCTATGCTGGCTTCATCGCCGCGATTGAGGCACGCGAGGCGGCTGGCGAAACGCTGGCAAACGCGCTGATACGGATTGAAGAAGTCCGCATTCACTCGGCCTCGCTTGACGGCCGCACGGTGCGGATTGCGGTGCTGTTTGTGGCCGATATTGCCGCAGTGACCCGCGACAAGGACGGCACGGTAATCGCAGGCTCGCTCGACGATGCCATCGAAAGCCGCGACGTTTGGACATTCTCGCGCAACACCTCCGCGCGCGATCCCAACTGGCTGGTCGACGAAACCGACGAAGGCTGATTGCACCGGGGGCAACCCCGCGCGTTCCCGGAAGGATCATGACATGCGGTCGGTGCTGGCTGTCGCAATGGTGCCAATGCTGCTGTTGGCCTTGGCGGGCTGCGGACGGATCGTTCCGCAAGGCAGCGTGCCGCCGCCAGTGTTTACCGCTCCGGTCGGCTCCTCAGCGGTTGCAGCCAATGCCTTGCTGGCCGGGATTGCCGCTGGCCCTGCTTTTGCTGGACTGACTGTTAGCGATGCTGATGCGCGCGGTGCGCTCGCCGGTTTTAATGAATCATGCCCCCGGTTGCTCACCCGTGATGATGCCAGCGGGCTGACCCGCACCGATGATTGGCGCGGGGCCTGCGATGCCGCACGCGGCTGGGCCCCAGCGCGCGCGCGCGATTTCTTCGCCAGCCAGTTTATCGCTGTGCAAGTCGGCGATGGCCGTGCCTTTGCCACAGGCTATTTCGAACCGGAAATCGCCGGTAGTCGCACCCGGCGCGCTGGCTACAACGTGCCGGTTTATGCGATACCGCCCGATCTGGTGCGCGGCTGGCCCGATGATGTCGCTGCATCTGAACGCAGCGGCCGCCCGCCGCTGGGCCGTTATGACGATCAGGGCCGGTTTGTGCTGTATCACGACCGCGCTGCGATTGAAGACGGGGCGCTGGACGGCAGGGCCCCGGTGATCGCCTGGGCCGCCGATCCGGTTGAGTTCTTCTTCCTGCAAATTCAAGGATCAGGCCGGTTGCGCACGCCCGAAGGCGACGTGATCCGGATCGGTTATGCCGGGCAGAACGGGCGCGAATATACCGGGATTGGCGCGGTGATGCGCGAACGGGGCTTGCTGGGTACCGGACAGGGCAAATATTCGGGATCGATGCAGGGGATCATGGCCTATATTCGCGACAATCCGCGTCAGGGGCGCGATTTGATGCGGCTCAACAAAAGCTGGATTTTCTTCTCGGAAGTGAAAGGTGATGGCCCGCTCGGCGCGCTTGGCGTGCCGGTGCGGCGCGAAAGCTCGGTCGCGGCGGATCCCGCGTTTGTGCCATTGGGCGCGCCGGTCTGGCTGGACCTTGACCGGGTGGAAGCGAACGGACTTTGGATCGCGCAAGATACCGGCGGCGCGATCAAGGGCGCGAACCGGTTCGATACCTTCTGGGGTGCAGGCGCGGACGCGCGGGTGATCGCTGGCGGGATGAGCGGGCGCGGGCGCGCATTTGTATTGCTGCCACGCGCAGCAGCGGCGCGGCTTGGCGCGGGCCAGTGATCCGTTGTCAGTGATGCGGGACAATTGATGCGCTTGCCGCGCGGGTTGAGCACAGGCGAACAGGCGGCATGGGCGCATCTTGCCTCCAGCGTCACGCCGATTGCGGGCAAGGCGCGGCCCAACCCTCCCCCAGCGGCAACGGGGGTCCGCCAGGCGCAGCCTGAGGGTGGCGGGACCGGCAAGGCTGCTTTGTCCGCTCCGGCCAAGCCTCCCAAACCGCCCAAACCCCCCAAACCCCCCAAACCCATCGCAACGCCGCGCCTGCCCCTCCACCAGCCTTTGGCTGTTCCCCCTCCCCGCTCCGCGGAGGATAAGGTGGGCCTTGATTCGCACTGGGACCGGCGGGTCAAGGGCGGGCGTCTGGAACCCGACCTGACGCTCGACCTGCACGGCCACACGCTCGATACCGCCTATGATCGGATTATGGCCGGGCTGGATCAGGCGCGGATCATGAATGCGCGGGTGGTGCTGGTGATTGCCGGACGTGAGCGGCCGGTTGACCCGGCGGACCGCATGGTAAAACGCGGGGCGATCCGGGCCAAACTGCTCGATTGGCTCGCAGCGAGCCGCCACGGCGCGGTGATTACAGCGGTCCGCCGCGCGCATACCCGCCACGGCGGCGAAGGGGCGTTGTATCTGATCCTCAAACGCGGCTGACGTCATGTTGCGCGGCCTTGCCTGGTGCAGCAGCCGTCAGACGATCCGCGCGGACTTGTGTCAATCCCATGCCGGACCGCAAGATCATAGAGGCGTTCAGCGCCTTCTTCGATCGATAGCGCAACCTCATCAAGCGCTCCTTTAGCAAAATCGGATACTTTCGAGCTCTCGCTACACGATACGACAAGCGCGACTATAAAATTCTGGCGTCCATCCATCTCGCGTCAGTTAGGATATCGTTGCGACACCATAAATCCGCGACCGAACGCAGCTCGCACGTAATTTTCGGGGCTCACCCCTAGCGCTCCTTCACTCGGCTCGCAGATGCCTGGTTTAGGGTTGAAGGCGGCATAGATGTTGGCAATAAAGCCAGATCAGGTGAACCTGTTGTCCCGGTCGTCTTTGTCCCCCTGCCCCCAATAAGCGCGCTCTGGAGCGCGGCGTTTTGCGCTTGGTGCCATCACCGCGATTAGCTGCAACAAACTGGCGACCGATCCGCTACCCTTCTCGAGGCTGACAATGGTCGCACGCGCCAGCCCTGCCTTTTGCGCAGCCTGC
>JBBRFG010000116.1:0-7450 GCA_038224685.1 Sphingomonadales bacterium | reverse complement strand
CCGCCGCGCGCATAGGGGGCGAGCAAGTCGATCACCTTGATCCCGGTCACAAGGATCGCTGCGTCGGTCGACTGGTCCACAAACAGCGGGGCTTCGGCATGGATCGGGGCGGTCTTTTCCGCGCCAATCGGGCCGCGTTCGTCAATCGGCTGACCGATCACGTTCATGATCCGGCCCAATGTCTTGGGGCCAACCGGCACCGAAATTTGCGCGCCAGTGTTCACGACTTCGCTGCCGCGCATCAGGCCTTCGGTCGCGTCCATCGCGATGGTGCGCACGGTGTTTTCGCCGAGATGCTGGGCGACTTCGAGCACCAGCGTCTTGTCACCATTGCGGGTTTCCAGTGCGGTCAGGATCGCGGGCAGTTCACCGGGGAACTGCACGTCGACGACAGCGCCGATGACCTGGCTGATGGTGCCGTTGGTGGTCTGGTTGAGAGCGGGGGCGGTGGCCATGTGTGTTTCCTAATCCAATTCTGCTGCTGTCACGGTAAACATAAGTTTGTGAGCCGTGTGTGAGTCTTCGATTGTCCAATAAATGTGATAAACATTCAAAACACGTGCCCACACAGTATGCACTTCATCTTGATCGAAGGAACGCATGTTGATCAAGTCGCCGACAGATGGGACTGGAAACGGATACTTGGCTTGGGCTGTGTAAATCGGACCGTTGATGATTTCATCCGGATAAATTTCGAGATGATACCGGCCGGGAAGAAACTCGTTCGGTGGTGTCATCAGAGAGCCTCCGCGCCTGCAATAATTTCAATCAGCTCAGTCGTGATCGCGGCCTGACGTTGGCGGTTGTAGATGATCGTCAGCTTGCTGATCAGGTCGCCTGCGTTGCGCGTGGCGTTGTCCATCGCGGTCATCGAGGCGCCCTGTTCGGAGGCCTCGCGTTCCAGCAGCGCGCCGAACAACTGGGTGCGCACATAACGCGGCAGCAGTTCTTCGAGGATCTCTTCCTCGCTCGGTTCGTATTCGACCACCGAACCAGCCGCTGCCGTTACAGTCGGAGCGGGGACGGGGATCAGCTGGTTGATCGTCGGATCCTGCGCCAGCGCCGACTTGAAGGTCGGGTAGATCAGGTGTGCGATATCGAACTTGCCGTCATCGAACAGCGCGATCAAATCGTCGGTGATGGCTTTGGCTTCGTCGAAACCGGGTGTCTTAACCGTGCTGGTGTCAAACCCCGCGCCAATCATGCCCGGAAATTCGCGGCTCAACGGTGCACGGCCTTTTCTGCCGACGAGGTAGAATTCAACCGCTTTGCCCGCGCCAAGCAATTCGCGCGCCTTGGCCTTGGCGGCCTTGACGATGTTTGAGTTTAGGCCGCCGCACAGCCCCTTGTCGGTGTTGACCACTACCAGCAAATTGCGCTGATCCGACCCGGTGCCGCCGAGCAGCTTGGGCGCGCTATCGCCGACAACCTTGCCCGCGAGCGATGCCATCACTGCGGCAAGCCGCGTGGCATAGGGTCGACCGGCCTCAGCCGCAGCCTGCGCGCGGCGCAGCTTTGCGGCGGCAACCATCTGTTTGGCCTTGGTGATCTTCTGGGTCGATTTGACCGAGTTGATCCGGCCCTTGAGGTCTTTGAGACTTGGCATTTGATTAGCTTTCCAACGACTTTACTTCGACGAGATCGGGCGCGCTTGCGAGCCAGTTTTCGTACTTCGCAAAGACGTCCTTAGTGTATTCCTGGGCATGGTGGAATTCAAACGCGGCCCGGTCTGCCCACTCCTCGAAAATGACGATTGTGCTTGATCCATCAGCAGTCCGACGCGGCTCGAACGCCAGGCATCCATCCTCGGCCCGAGTTTCCCGGATGATAGCAAAAACCGCGTTACAAGCCTCTTCCATATGCTCGCGCTTGACCCGTATGGTTGCAAGATAGCTCAGAGCCATTTGCTATGTCTCAGGCAAACTGCTTGGCAAACGCTTGCAGCGCGGCTTTGGCCTTGTCCGCCACCTCGCCCTCAAACTTTTTGCTGGTGCGGATTTCGGTCAACACATCGCCGTGTTCGCGGCGCATGTAATCGAGCATCTGCGTTTCATATTCGCCGACGCGGTTCACCGGGACAACGTCAAGATAGCCGTTGGTGCCAGCATAGATCGACACGGTCTGTTCTTCAAACGGCATCGGGCTGAACTGCTTTTGCTTGAGCAGTTCGGTCAGGCGTGCACCGCGATTGAGCAGCTTTTGCGTTGAGGCATCAAGGTCCGATCCGAACTGCGCGAACGCCGCCATTTCGCGGTATTGCGCCAGATCAAGCTTCATCGAGCCCGACACTTTCTTCATCGCTTTGGTCTGAGCAGCACCGCCCACGCGCGAGACCGACAGGCCGACGTTGATGGCGGGGCGGATGCCCTGATAAAACAGCCCGGTTTCAAGGAAGATCTGGCCATCGGTGATCGAGATCACGTTGGTCGGGATATAGGCGGACACGTCGCCCGCCTGCGTTTCGATGATCGGCAGCGCAGTTAGCGAACCGTGGCCGTTATCGGCGTTCATCTTGGCCGCGCGCTCCAGCAGGCGGCTGTGGAGGTAGAACACATCGCCCGGATAGGCTTCACGCCCCGGAGGACGGCGCAGCAGCAGCGACATCTGGCGATACGCCACGGCTTGCTTGGACAAATCGTCATACACGATCACGGCGT
Source organism: Sphingomonadales bacterium (assembly GCA_038224685.1). Taxonomy (GTDB): domain Bacteria; phylum Pseudomonadota; class Alphaproteobacteria; order Sphingomonadales; family Sphingomonadaceae; genus Erythrobacter. The sequence continues at coordinate 4,793 of JBBRFG010000116.1, read as the reverse complement.
GCATCCCGTTGTCGCGGAAATACTCGCCCATCGCGCAGCCGGTATAGGGCGCAAGGTATTGCAGCGGAGCCGGTTCCGAAGCGGTCGCAGCGACCACGATCGAATATTCCATCGCGCCATTTTCTTCGAGCTGCTTGACGATCTGCGCCACGGTCGAACGCTTCTGGCCGATGGCGACATAGACGCAATACAGCTTCTTGCCTTCATCATCGCCTGCGTTGGCTTCTTTCTGGTTGATGAAGGTGTCAATGGCGACGGCGGTCTTACCGGTCTGACGGTCACCGATGATGAGTTCGCGCTGACCGCGCCCCACGGGCACCAGCGCGTCAATTGCCTTCAGGCCGGTTTGCACTGGTTCTGACACGGATTCGCGCGGGATGATGCCCGGTGCCTTCACTTCGACGCGGCTGCGCTGGGTCGAGACAATCGGGCCTTTGCCGTCAATTGGGTTGCCGAGCGCATCGACCACGCGGCCGAGCAAGCCCTTGCCAACCGGCACATCGACGATGGTGCCAGTGCGCTTGACCACGTCACCTTCTTTGATTTCAGCATCCGAGCCGAAAATCACGACGCCGACATTGTCCGCTTCAAGGTTCAAGGCCATGCCCTGCACGCCGTTGGAGAACTCGACCATCTCGCCAGCTTGCACCTGATCAAGCCCGTGGATGCGGGCGATCCCGTCACCCACGCTCAACACGGTGCCGGTTTCGCTGACTTCGGCTTCGGTGCCGAAATTGGCGATCTGGTCCTTGATGACCTTGGAAATTTCTGCGGCGCGGATTTGCATGTCTAGTCCTTTGGGCCTTGATAGCCGTTCTTTGAGGCTTACGCCTTCATAGTTTGGGCAAGCGAATTGAGACGGGTGCGGATCGAGGCATCTATGCGCTGCGATCCGATGGTGACGATAAGCCCGCCGAGCAGGTCAGGATCGACCGCAGCGGTTAGCATGACAGTGCGGCCTTCGCGCTGCGTCAGCTTGGTCTTCAATGCGGCGATTTGATCATCGCTGAGCGGGTGCGCGCTGGTGACCGTGGCGGTCACCTCGCCGCGCTGCGCCGCCGCAATCGCTTTGAACGCGGCGATGATCGCAGTCAATTTCGCCAGACGGCGATTGCCGGCCAGCACGCCAACGAAATTGGTGGTCAGGCCCGAAAGTTTGAGCTTTTTTGCCACCGCTGCCATCGCCTTGCCCTGCACATCGCGGGCAAGCTGGGGGTTGGTGGTCAGCGCCGCCAGATCGCGCGATTCGGTAAGAGCAGCGCCCAGCGTGTCGAGATCGCCCTCGACTGCGGTGACCTTGCCGTGCTCGCTGGCGAGATCGAACAGGGCAGAGGCATAGCGTCCAGCCAGGCTAGCTTTGATACCGGCGGAAATATCCACGCGCGTGCGATCCTCTTGGAAGCTTCGAAGGGGTATGCTTGGGCCTTGGCATCGGGGTTAGCGCAAAGGCCACCTTTCAAGGTTGGCGCGCGCCTAGCAATTGATTCCCGCTGGTGCAAGCCACGGTGCATGCCAATGGGCGGGATTCTCTGGACAGCAAACCGTTCGCGCGACAGATTGCGGGGCAAGCGTCGCGGCAGGTTTAGGGGAGAGGTATTATGGAAATCACACCACTGGCGCGGCGCTGCGGGGTCGAAATTGCTGGCATAGCGCTGAACGATTGCAGCGATGCCGATTTGGCAGCGATCCGCACGGCGATCTACGAACACGGCGTGGCGGTGTTTCGCGATCAGAAATTTGCGCCCGAAGATCACATCGCCTTTGCCAAGCGCTGGGGCGGGATCGATCTCAACAGCTACTTCCCGTTGAACCCCGCTTGGCCGGAAATCGCGCTGGTCGCCAAGGCTCCTGACCAGATAACCAATATCGGCGGGGCGTGGCACACTGATCATTCTTATGATCAGGTGCCCGCGATGGGGTCAATTTTGGTCGCCCGCGTGCTCCCGCCTTCTGGCGGCGATACGCTGTTTGCGCATATGGGCGCGGCCTATGATGATCTGGCCGACGACGTGAAGGCCGCGATTGAAGGGCTGCAAGCGTTCCACACCGCTGACCACGTTTATAAAGAAGATGGCCTTTACGCCAAAACTGACATTGGCAAAACCTTGCGCGGGCAGGATATTCGCACTGGCGCGGTGCATCCGGTGGTGATCCGGCACCCGCAAACCGGTCGGCGGCTGTTATATGTGAACGGCGGCTTCACGATCAATTTTATGGGCCAAACCCGCGAGCAAAGCCTGCCGCTGCTGGACACGCTGCTTGCCGCCGCGCTGCGCGAAGACAACCAGTGCCGGGTCGAATGGCGGCCGGGAACGGTGGCGGTTTGGGACAATCGCACCAGTTGGCACAATGCGCTCAACGATTACCACGGGCACGCCCGCGAAATGCACCGCATTACCCTGTCGGGTGAAGCGCTGGCGGCGTGATCTGTTGAAGAGTGGCACGGCACAGGCCGAGGCGCACGGTCGCGCTTGCGAACCGCTGATGCGGTCCGAATGGCTTATTTCTCTCCGCCCCCTGCCCTTGCCGAGCAACTATAGACCAGCCGTTCATTGGGCCGATCCGGCAGCAGTGCGATCAGCGCTGATTGCTGTTCGCCGAGCGTGCGGGCGGCATCGGTCACTCCGCAGGCGGGCGGGGTGTAGTTGCCGCGCGCGCTGCGGGCTTTCGCCAGCGACTCCTGCCCCAGCAGATAGCGGTCAGTTCGCAACGTGCGCGTGGCTGCATCATAGGTGTTGACCGCGATCGCAGCATCATCCTGCGCCGCGAACACCCGCGCCCATTCGCCGCCCGCGCCGAGCCCGTATTGCGTCCGGCCATTGACGCAGCCATCGGCTGACCATTCAAACGCCACATCATCGGTGCGGGCCGCCGTCACTCTGCTGCGTTCGGGCACCAGCGTGCAGATCAGCGCGCCCTCTGCCGCGAGCGAGCGGTTAGCGCTGCCGGGTGCTTTGCTGCCTTCGGCCTCGGCCATAGCGGCGGCGACGCGGTCTTCGATCTCGGACAGGCCCGGGCGGGTAATCCACAGTAATGCCGCAGCAATTCCCGCCGCACCGGCGATGCCAGCGGCGATCCCGGCGTGCTTGCGGCGCGCGTCGTTGCCCCGCCACATCGCTGCCCCGTAGCCCGCGCCGACCGCTACCAGCAGCGCGATCACCGCCAGCGCCATCGCGTTTTCACGCTGGCTGAGCACCTCCATCTGCGCGGTCAGGCGGGCTTTCTCGCGCACTTCGCGCACCGTTTCCGCCCGCTGCGCCAGCCGTTCGCGCGCCGCCGATTGATCGGCCGCAATCCGCTGGCGCTCGTCGGCGTTGAGTTCGTCAATCGAACGGCAGGGCAGCACATTCGTCACTGGCTCCACTCCGTTATCCCGCAGAAAAGGCAGCAATTCTTTCAAGGACACCGCGAAATAAAACTCGGCATCCCCGCCGCTTGAATCCGCGCTGAAACTGTTGACCCCGATCACCCGCCCGCACGGATCGAGCAGCGGCCCGCCTGAATTCCCCCGCGCAATCGGCGCTGTGTGGAGGATGGTGTCGAACTGCCGCGCAGGCCGCTCCCCCGACAGGAACCCGCGCGATTTGACCGGCGGCTGCGCGCGGAAGATATCCGCTATATCAAGCCCTTGGGCCAGATCGACATTCATGGGATAACCCACCGCTGAGACTTCGCCCAAATTGGCGCTGACCCCGCCCGCCAACGCCAATGGTGGCAGGCGCAGGCCTTTTCCCGCCTCGCCGCGAGCAATCTCCAGCAAAGCCAGATCATTGCGCGGGCTGACCGCAATCACGCGCGCAAATGCGCCGCCTGCGCCCTCGGATGGCACGATCCCGATCCGCAGGGTATCATCCTGTAATGCCTCGCTAACCACGTGAGCATTGGTGACGATCCGGGTCGCGCTGACGGCAAAGCCGCTGCCGTGGCTGATCGGCGCAGGCTCGCCATCAACTTGCCCGACAATCACCACCCGCACCACTCCGCGCGCCGCCGCATCGACGTCGCCGGGGTCGGCGGATGCGGGCGCAGCGCCAAAGGCCAATGGGGCGAGCGCGAGCAGGGTGAGGGCAAGGATGCGGCGAAGCATGGGCTGGCTTATAACCACTTTTCAGAACCGCGCGACATTGAACGCAATCATCGGGGGTGCGCGGCGGGGCGGGGTGTGGCACATTGTTTCACGTGAAACATTTGCAGAACATCACCGACGACGATGATCGCTGGCAAATCGCGCTCGCCAAAGACCGCCGGTTTGACGGTGCGTTTGTGACCGGCGTGCATTCGACCGGGATTTATTGCCGCCCATCCTGTCCGGCGCGGGCGCCGCTGCGCAAGAATGTGCGGTTTTACGTAACCTCGGCTGAGGCTCAAGAAGCCGGTCTAAGAGCCTGTAAACGCTGCTCTCCTGATACCGTGAGCGCCGAGGAAGCCTGCGTGCTCGCCGCCATCGCCGCGATCCGCGAGTCGGGTGCGATGACGCTTGCGGCGCTCAGCGATCTGACCGGCTATGCCCCCACGCACTTCCAACGATTGTTCAAACGCAACGTCGGATTGTCACCCGCCGCCTTTGCCAAGGCGTGCCGCGAACAGCAGGTCCGGGATGCTTTGAGCGCGGGGCTAGGGGTGACCGAGGCCCTATCTAGCGCGGGCTACGGGGGGTCTAAACAATTCTACGCGGAGACGAAAGGCAGACTGGGCATGGCCCCGAGTGAGTGGAGTAAAGGCGGCGCGGGCAAGCGCGTGCATTGGGCGGTGTGCGCGACAACGCTCGGCCCGATGCTGGTGGCGGCGACCGA
>JBBRFG010000115.1:0-7473 GCA_038224685.1 Sphingomonadales bacterium | reverse complement strand
AACTGGTTCACCCGCGTCCGCAATTCCATGGGCTTCTCGCAGGAGAAGAAGACGACCACAGAACGCGATCTGTGGATCAAGTGCCCATCGTGCCAGGAAATGCTGTTTGTGGCGGAGTATGAGGACAACCTCAGCGTCTGTCCAAAATGCGAACATCACGGGCGGATTGGCGCCGATGCGCGGCTGGGGCTGCTGATGGACCCCGGCTTTGAAGTGCTGCCCCTGCCGAAGGTCACCGAAGACCCGCTCGGGTTCAAAGACACCAAGAAATACACCGACCGGCTGAAAGCCGCGCGCGCTGCCAACCCGCATGGCGATGCGTTCGTGGTCGGATCGGGCACGATCGACACCCGCCCCGCGGTGGTCGGCGTGCAGGATTTCAACTTCATGGGCGGATCGATGGGCATGGCCGTGGGTCAGGCCTTCTGCGAGGGCGCGCAAAAAGCGATTGATCGCGGCTGCGCGTACATCGTGGTCACCGCAGCTGGCGGCGCGCGGATGCAGGAGGGCATTCTCAGCCTGATGCAGATGCCGCGCGCGACCGTTATGACCCGCAGGCTCAAGGCAGCAGGCCTGCCTTATATCGTCGTGCTGACCGATCCCACCACCGGCGGCGTGACGGCCAGTTACGCGATGCTCGGCGATATCCATATTGCTGAGCCCGGCGCGCTGATCGGCTTTGCGGGCCAGCGCGTGATCCAGGATACGATTCGCGAACAGCTGCCCGAAGGGTTCCAGCGCGCCGAATATCTGCACAAGCACGGCATGGTCGACATGGTGGTGCCGCGCTGGGAGCTCAAAGCAACCTTGGCGAATGTGCTCGACTATTTGCAGCCAGTGAAGGCGGCATAACCCGCAACCCGCCGTGAAACCGCTCGATTTCGGCCGTTCCGATGACCCGCGTGTTCAGGCGCAACTTGACCGGCTGAGCGCGCTCAGCGTGCCGCAGGGGCGGTTCGGGCTAGAGACGATCCGCGCGCTGATGGAGCGGCTCGGCAATCCGCACCGCAAACTGCCGCCGGTGTTCCATGTCGCTGGCACCAACGGCAAAGGCTCCACCTGCGCCTTCCTGCGGGCAATGCTGGAGGCGCAAGGCTACCGCGTCCACGTCACCACTTCGCCGCATCTGGTGCGCTATAACGAGCGCATCCGCCTCGCGGGGGAGTTGATCTCGGATGAGGCATTGGCCGCGATACTGGCCGAGGTGCTTGATGCCGGCGAAGACCTCGGCCCCAGCTTCTTCGAAGTCACCATCGCCGCCGCCTTCCTCGCCTTCAGCCGCACGCCTGCCGACGTGTGCGTGGTGGAAGTCGGCATGGGCGGGCGCTTCGATGCGACCAATGTGCTGGAGCCCGAAGCGCTGGCGGCTTGCGGGATCGCGGCATTGGGTCTCGATCACGAACGCTTTCTCCTCGCGCCCGAGGAGGGCGTGCCGCAAGAGCCGATGGCCAGGATTGCGTTCGAGAAGGCGGGGATTGCGAAGGCGGGCGTGCCGCTGGTCACCTTCTACTACCCCGAACCTGCGTTTGATCCTCCACTCAAGGAAGTTCCCGGCCAGCCGCCCGAGATCGATTATGAGCTGCTGGATTCGTGCGAGAAATACGCTCCGGTGGTCAACCCTGCGATAGAAGAAGTAGCCGAACGGGTCGGAGCGCCGCTGTTTCGACAAGTTGGCGAAGTTACCTGGGGGATTCAGGAGGTCCGAACGTCAAACGACAGAGTGCGCTATGCCGATCAGCAGGGACATGGCGGGCGGCAACAGTCGTTTGTGTTGCCCCGCCCCAACCTTGCAGGCGAGCATCAGGTTGAGAATGCGGGACTCGCCATCGCGATGCTGAGGCACCAGCGACGGGTCAAGATCTCGATGGAGGCAATCGCCAAGGGGATCGTTTCGGTCCGCTGGCCTGCACGATTGCAGCGCCTTGCATCCGGCCCTCTGACGGGTCGGCGCGAGGTGTGGCTTGATGGCGGCCACAACCCGAATGCCGCGCTGCGACTGTGGCACTTCATGTTCAATCACGTCTTCGCTTGTTGGGTTCTCGAAGTGGGCGAAGTGAGACCGATCCATCTCATCATCGGCATGCTCGACAACAAGGACGCCAGCGGCTTTCTCAAGGGGTGGGAGCATATGTTCGCCAGCATCACCGTGGTGCCGGTGCCGGGGCACGATTCGCACCCGCCAGCGGTTTTCGGCCCCGATGCGCAGCCCGCACCTGATTTGCCGAGCGCGCTGGCAATGCTCCCGGATGACGGTTTGCCGGTGCTAATAGCAGGCTCGCTCTACCTCGCGGGCGAGGCTTTGCGGCTCAACGGCGAGCTGCCGGACTAGGCAGCCCCTCCCTCCACCGTCCCAGCGGTCCCAATCGACGCGTCAATCAAACCCGCACGCATCATAAGCCAGAACAACATGATCCCCGGCAGCGCCGCCACCGTGGTGAAAAGGTAGAAGTTCACATAGCCGAAGCTCTCCACCAGCGCGCCCGCTGTGGTGCCGGTCAGCACTCGCCCGACAATGCTCGCCGCAGCTGAAATCAGCGCATATTGCGAGGCGGTGAAGCGCAGGTCAGTGAGTGCGGCAAAATAGGCCACCACCGTCACCCCGCCGATGCCGCTGGCGATATTCTCGAACAAGAAGGTCGCCGCCAGCCCTGCGTTGGTCTTGTCAACCGCCGCCAGCAACGCAAAGCTAAGGTTGGAAATGCCCATCAGCACGAGGCTCAAAAGCACTGATCGCTTCATACCGAGCCGCGAATACAACACCCCGCCAATGAAGATCCCGATCAGAAACGCCCAGAACCCCACTCCGACATCATAGAGCGCGATCTCATCATTGGAGTAGCCCTTGTCGTCGAGCAGCAATCGCACGGTGAGGTTAGCCAGAGTGTCGCCGATCTTGTGCAGCAGGATGAACAATAGCACCAGCGCTGCGCCCTTGCGCAGGAAGAACTCGGTGAACGGGCCGTAGACCGCCTGCAACGCCTCAGCGATGCCCTGCGCCCGCTTGGGGATCTGGCGGCGCGCAGGCTCGCCCAGCACCAGCGCGGTAAGCATCGCCGGAAGCGCGAAAGCGGCGCAGAGCATGTAGGCAACCTCCCACCCGACGCGCGCCGCCAATACCAGAGCCAGCGCGCCCGCCGCCGCCGAGCCGATCCGCCAGCCATATTGGGTCATCCCCGATCCGACGCCGAGTTGATCGGGGCGCAGGGTCTCGATCCGGTAGGCGTCGATCACGATGTCGAAGGTCGCGCCCGCAATCCCCACCAGGATCGCCGAAGTCGCCACCCATCCGATATTCGCCGCCGGATCAACCAACGCAAGGTTCACCACCGCTGCGATCACCAGAACGCCGGTGAGCAACATCCACGACACCCGCTGGCCCAGCCGCCCGATCACCGGCAGCCGCACCCCGTCGATCATCCACGCCCACAGAAACTTGAAGTTGTAAGCGAGGAACACCAGCGTGAAGGCGGTCACAGTTTTCTTGTCGATACCGTCCTGCGCCAATCGCGACGTCAAAGTCGCTCCGATCAGCGCATAGGGAAAGCCCGAGGACACGCCGAGAAAGAAAGCGGCGAGCGATTCCTTCTCCAGATACGGCGCCAATGCGCTAACCCAGCCGCCTGTCTTGGGAGCCTCGGTCTCGCTCATGCATGCTGTCCTTTTGCTTGATCCCAACTCGTGCCACACTAGGCACGGTTCAGAGGATGAGAAAAGAGCGATGAACGCCGCAACAACAGATATACGCAGGCAAGAACAGGACTTGCGCCCCACCCCCGGTCAACTTGCGCTGGCCGAGGCGATCCGTGATGGCCGCGCCAAGGTGGCGGGCGGCATCCAGACTGTGCCCGCGCGCAACTACACCTGCCCCGGTCATTTCGCGGTTGAGAAAGCGGCGCTGTTTGATCGGCTGCCGCAGGTGCTCGCGCCGTCTGCGCTGCTGCCCGGTCCGGGCATGGCGGTGCCGCATGATGCGACCGGCCGCCCGCTGCTGATCACCCGCGATGCAGAGGGCCAAGCGCACGTATTCCTCAACGTCTGCCGCCACCGCGGCACGCGGCTGGTCGAGGGGAGCGACGTGCAATGCGCCAAGCGGCTGGTGTGCCCCTATCACGCCTGGACCTACCGGCTCGATGGCGGGTTACTCGCCCTGCCCCGGCCCGAGACCTTTCCGGGGCTGGACAAGAGCGATTACGGCCTTGTCGAACTGCCGAGCTGCGAGGCGGGCGGGCTGATCTGGTTCGCTCCGCAGGAGAGCGCGGATTTCACCGATGCGCAGGCGCTGGGCGAGGATCTTGCCGCCTTCGGCCTGCCGCAAGCCCACCTGTTCCGGCGCAAGACCCACACGGCCAAAGGCAACTGGAAGCTGATCATGGATGCCTTCCTTGAAAGCTACCATGTCACCCGGCTCCACGCGGCGACCATCGGCCCGTTCTTCAAGGACGGGATTACCGCAGGCGACCAGATCGGCCCGCACCAACGCTCCGCCGTGGGGCGGCTTGAGGAAATGGCGGCGATCGACCTCACCGACATGGCGGCGCTGCGGCGGGTGGTGACCTTCGCCTACCAATTGCTGCCCGCGACCGTGATCGTCCCCAGCCCCGATTACATCAACGTGATGGTGCTGATGCCGCAGGCGCATGATCTAACGCTGGTGGAGGATTTCATGCTGATCCCCGAAGCACCGCAGACCGAAAAGGCGCAGGCGCATTGGGAGCGCAGCTGGAACCTGCTCGATGGCGGGGTATTCGCCTCAGAAGATTTCCGCGCCGCCGAACTTGGCCAGCAAGGGCTGGCATCGGGCGCGATTGACCACCTGACGCTCGGCACATTGGAAGGCGGGATCGCGCGGTTCGATGCGATCGTGAGCCAAGCCTTGCGGGCGGCATCGTGAGCGGAAATTCTTGATGGTCGCATTTTCGAACCGAATGGCCGTTTGACGGTCATCGTGAAAATGCTCTAACCGCAGCCCCCATGCCCACCGCTCCCCCACGCTCCGACGGCCGGCCCCAAGGCGATCGCATCGCCAAACTGCTCGCCCGCGCTGGTGTCGCCAGCCGCCGCGAGATCGAGCGGATGATCACCGACGGGCGCGTCGCGCTCGATGGCAAGGTGCTCGACACCCCGGCGACGATCCTCGCCAGCCTCAAGGGCGTAACGGTGGACGGCAATCCGGTCGCCGCGACCGAGCCGACCCGGCTCTATGCCTTCCACAAGCCCACCGGGCTGATCACCGCCGAACGTGATCCAGCCGGCCGGCCGACGATCTACACCGCGCTGCGCAATGCCCTGCCCAAAGGCACCGGACGGCTGGTGCCGGTCGGGCGGCTCGATCTCACCACCGAAGGCCTGCTGCTCATGACCAATGATGGCGGGCTCAAGCGCATTCTTGAACTGCCTTCGTCTGGCATCCCGCGCACCTACCGCGCGCGCGCATTCGGCGCGGTGACGCAGAACCAGCTCGAAGACCTGATGGACGGGGTGGAGATTGACGGAGTGCGGTACGGCTCGGTCAATGCCAATCTTGAGCGCGGGACCGGCCGCAACGTGTGGGTCGAAATGACCATCACTGAAGGCAAGAACCGCGAAGTGCGCCGGGTGCTCGAATATCTTGGGTTGAAGGTCAACCGGCTGATCCGCACCGGATATGGCCCGTTCAACCTCGGCGATCTGCCGCGCGGCCAAGCGGTCGAATTGACCGGCAAGCCGGTGGCGCGGTTCCTGTCCGAAGTGCTGGGCACCCCGATCCCGCGCGGCGGGGTGAAGAAGGCGGACAAAGAAGTGATCGCTGTGACCAAGCCGCCGCGCCCCGCGCGCCCCCCGGCACGCAAAGGTCCGTCTGCGCGCCAAGCGCCGCGCAAAGGCCCGGATGCCGCCGCACTCCCCGCTGCCCCCGCGCCCCGTAAAGGCCGGTCAGCACCGCCTCCGCCGCGCAAGTCCCCCGCTGGCCTCGTAGAGGCTCCGCGGAAGGGCCCGGCCACCCTTACCAACGCACCGCGCAAAGTCTCGCGCGCTCCCATCGCACCGCGACCGGCGCGCAAGCGCCCTGCCCCCACGCGCGGCAACACCCCGCCGCGCGGGCCGCGATCTTGAGGATCATCGCGGGCGAATGGCGCGGGCGCAAACTGGTCGCGCCAAAAGGTGAAGCCACCCGTCCCACCGCCGACCGGATGCGCGAGACGCTGTTTTCGATGCTAACCAGCAGGCTCGGCAGTTTTGAAGGCTTGCAGGTCGCTGACCTGTTCGCAGGTTCGGGCGCGCTCGGGCTAGAGGCATTGTCACGCGGCGCTGCGACCTGCCTGTTTGTCGAACAGGACCGCGACGCGCTCGAGGCGATTCGCACCAATATCGCCGCGTTTGGCGCTGCGGCACGTATCCGGGTTGACGGAGGGTCGGTGACGCAATTGCGCGCCGCGCCTGCCCCGCTCGATCTGCTTCTGGTAGATCCGCCCTACCGCAGCGGCGCGGGCGAAGTCGCGCTTGACCGGTTGCTGCGGTTGGGCTGGATCGGGCCGCAGACGTGGATTTCGCTCGAGACCGCGGGGAACGAGGATGTTGCAATCAAGGGGCTCGCGGCCGAGACGACCCGCAAGGTCGGCAAGGGCAAGCTCACGCTGCTGCGGCTGGACCCGGCGGACGCTTGAGGCAAGCGGTCGATAAGCGCAGCAATGCGGCTTGCCCGCGCCGCCATTGTTCCCTACCTGTTCACACCAATCCCATGAGCCCCAACCTGCCCTCCTCTGCGCCGCCGCCTGACTCCGGGCGCGATGCCGTCCCCGCCTACGCCGCGCGGCTCAACCCGCCGCAGCGCGCCGCGGTGCTGGCGACCGAAGGCCCGGTGCTGATGCTGGCGGGCGCAGGCACGGGCAAAACCGCAGCGCTGACCGCAAGGCTGGCGCATCTGGTGGCGACACGGCGCGCCTACCCCAGCCAAATCCTGTGCGTCACCTTCACCAACAAGGCCGCGCGCGAAATGCGCGAACGGGTGGCACATCACTTGGGGCCGGGGGCGGAGGGGATCCCATGGCTCGGTACGTTCCATTCGATCTGCGCCAAGATGCTGCGCCGCCATGCGGAGCTTGTGGGGCTCCAGTCGAACTACACAATCATCGACACCGATGATCAACTGCGGCTGTTGAAACAGCTGATCGTGGAGGCGGACCTTGACGAAAAGCGCTGGCCCGCGCGCCAGCTCGCCGGGTTGATCGACCGCTGGAAGAACCGGGGGCTGAACCCGGCTGACCTCGATGCGGGCGAGAACGAGGCCTATGCCAATGGCCGGGGCGCGGCGCTTTACACGCGCTATCAGGAGCGGTTGAAAGCGCTAAATGCCTGCGATTTCGGCGATCTGATGCTGCATATGCTGAATATCCTGCGCACCCATCACGATATCCTCGCCGATTACCAGCGCCGGTTCCGCTACATCATGGTGGACGAGTACCAGGACACCAACGCGGTTCAATATCTGTGGCTGAG
>JBBRFG010000114.1:0-7649 GCA_038224685.1 Sphingomonadales bacterium | reverse complement strand
AGCAGCGCCGCGCGCGTTTCAGCAACTTCGTTCAATGCCAATCTGCATCCGGCAGTTTCGCCCATGATCGCCAGCAGGCCGGTGCCTGCCGATGGTTCGAGCACCAGTTCCCCCGGCTGAAAACTCGCGGCAAACCCTGCGATCCAAGCCAGCCCCAACGGCGTCGAGAACTGCTGATACTCAAGCATCTCCTCGCTGCGCCGGGTCCCCGCAGATGGGGTAGGGCGAGACAGCAAAGTGGCTCGGGCTCAGGGGAACGCTTTCCCCAAAATACGCCAGAAAAACCTAGCCTACGAATCGTCTTGATTACGTGGCGATTACGTAGCTCTCGACAGCCCTTCGGGAAGGGCGTATAATTACACCTAAGTCATTGAGAAGGATGGTGGACGCATTTGGGTACGAACCAACGACCCGCTGATTAAGAGTCAGCTGCTCTACCAACTGAGCTATGCGTCCATTCCGACTGGGTCGGATAGCGAGGCGGGGCTGTGGCGGCCGCGCTTGATTCGCGTGAGGCGCTGCGTTTAACCTGTATCGCGATGATGGCAAGGCCGTAATGTGCCGCTTGGCCGGGCGGGCAGAGTTCAGATCGTTAGCCCTCGGCGCGGGGCGGCCTGGTTCCAGCCGTTCACCATCATCAACAGCCCGATGCAGATCATGTTGGTCATCATTGATGATCCCCCATGGCTCATCCAGGGCAGCGGAATGCCCTTAGCCGGTGCCATGCCCATCACCATCAGCAGATTGATCGCAATATAGAAGAATATCGTCGCAGTCGCGCCGGCTGCCAGCAATGCGCAAAAGCGATCCTGCGATTGGGCCGCAACCTTCATCCCCCAGCGCAGAATCAGGCCGTACATCAGCAATACGAACAATCCGCCAACCAGCCCCCATTCTTCCGCCATTGAGGCAAACACGAAATCGGTGTGCGGTTCGGGCAGGTAGTTCAGGTGGCTTTGGGTACCATTGTTGAACCCCTTCCCAAAAATGCCGCCTGATCCAATCGCGATCTTGGATTGCGCGATGTGGTAGCCTGCGCCCAGCGGGTCGTTTTCGGGATCCAGGAAAGTGGTGACCCGTGCCCGCTGATAATCATGCAATGCGAAGAAATAGACCAGCGGCGCAGCGCTTATCGCGGTGCCGCCCGCAAGCAGAAACCACCACAGTGGCAGGCCTGCCAGAAACATCACCACCACCCCGCCAAACGCAATCGCGACCGACGTACCAAGATCGGGCTGCAACAGAACCAATCCAATCGGCACCGCAATCAGCATCCCAGACGGGACGAGCGAACGCCAGCTGCTGATCAATCCTGACGGCAGAGTTTCGTAAAAACGCGCCATCGCCAGCACCACGGCAGGCTTCATAAGTTCCGATGGCTGGATGCGGATCGGCCCGAATTCCAGCCAGCGCTGGGCTCCGCCGCCAACCGCGCCGACGATTTCGACACCGAGCAACATCAAAACGACCACCAGATAAGCAGGATAGGTCAGCAACCGCACCGCTTCGCGCGGCATCGAAGCGATGATAGCGGTCATCACGGAAAACACCGCAAACCGCAGAAAATGCGACGCTGCAAACGGCTGCATCGCGCCGCCTCCGGCCGAATAAAGCACCATGCCGCCAAACGCGGTCAAAAGCAGCAGCGGAATCAGCATTTCCCACGGCTGACGCGCAATTGGTTCGGGCACGATCCCTCGGCGGACGGCAAGGGTGTTCATTGGCTAACCTCTCGCATCGGGCTTGGCGTAAACGTGGGGGCTGGCTGCGGTTGGAGGTCTGCGGCTGGCGCGATTTCGGCTGACGGAGCTGCCGCAGACGACGATGACGGACCCGGACTGGTATCGGAACGCGGTTTGATTGCATCGCTGGCAATTGCTTCCGACTGCCGCGCTGCGACCCGTGCCTCAGCCTCAACTTGGTCAAAGATGTCTTCTTCGCGCTGCGGTGCCGGCTTTACCGTCGCACCGCGTTCTGCCGCATAGGCAGCATAGCGCTGGCCGAGCCGTTGCTGCGCAGTTCCGCCCCATTGTTTTTCCAGCGCGAGCAGCGCGTCGATCCCTTTTTGCGGGTCAAACATAAAGGTCATCACATCGCGCGCAATCGGGTAGGCCGAGCCCGAACCACCGCCGTGTTCGATTACGACTGCGCCAGCATATCGCGGGTTGTCGACCGGCGCAAAGAACACAAACAGGCCGTGATCGCGGTATTTCCATGGGCCGCTGCGTCCGTCAGAGATGCTAAGTGAGACGACCTGTGCGGTGCCCGTCTTGCCAGCCATTTTCACATCTGGCAGCGGCAGCTGCGCGCGCCGCGCAGTCCCCGCGCCGTTTACGACGTCGCTCATCGCCTGACGGATAAAAGCGACGTCTTCGGGCGGAAAATTGAAATTGAGCGGATCTTCCGACTTGCCGCGTAGGACCAGACGAGGCTTGAGCGCCCTGCCAGTCGCGAGCCTTGCGCTCATTACGGCGAGCTGCAGCGGGCTGGACAGATAGTATCCTTGGCCGATTGAGGCGTTGACAGTGTCGAACGGCTCCCACGGACGCCCGAATTTCTTTTCTTTCCAGGCGGCATTCGGAACCGTGCCGAAGAACTGGCTATTGACCGGCAAATCGAACTGTTTGCCCATCCCGAACATGGCCGCCATTTCGGCGACTTTGTCGAACCCGACGGCCTGGGCAAAGTGATAGAAATAGCTGTCGCAGCTTTGTGCGATTGCCTTGTTCATGTTCACCACGCCGTGGTTGCTATGGCAATTAAAGAACCGGTTGCCGATCCGCCGCCCGCCGCCGCACACAATCGTGTCGGTCGGCTTTACCCCGGCGCTTAGGAACGCCATGGAATGCATCGGTTTAATGGTCGAGCCGGGCGGATACAGGCCCTGCAACACCTTGTTGCGCAGCGGCACGCGATCATCTTCGCGCAGCATTCCATATTCGACGCTGCCGATCCCATCAGAGAAACTGTTTGGATCGAAACTGGGCATCGATGCCGTGCACAGCAGGTCGCCGGTCTGGCAGTCCATCACGACCACTGATCCGCTCTCGAGCCCGATGCGGCGCGCGGCGTAATCCTGCAATGGGCCGTCGATGGTCAGACGAATGGGTTTGCCCTGCACATCTTCACGGGTTTCCAGATCGCGCACAATCCGCCCGGTCGCTGTCACCTCAACCCGGCGCGCACCCGCAATGCCGCGCAGGTTTTTTTCGAACTGACTTTCCAGCCCGTCCTTGCCGATTTTGTATCCCGGAGTGATCAGTAGCGGGTTGGGGTCTTTTTCGTATTCCTCAGCCGATGCCGGGCCGACATAGCCGATGAGATGACCGACGCTGGACGCTGTCGGGTAGAACCGGGAAAATCCGCGCTGCGGCACCACCCCTGGCAGATCGGGCAGGCGCACACTGAGCGCAGCAAATTGTTCGAAATTAAGCCCGCTCGCAACTTCAACCGGGGCGAATCCGCGCGATGTTTTGACCCTGTCCTTAATATCTATGATCCGCGACGGTTCCAGCGACAGCAACGCGCCCAGCTGGTCAATCGTGGCAGCTGCATTCTGGAGCCGTTCGGGAATTAAATCGACGCGGAAATCGGCGCGGTTCGACGCGAGCGGCGCGCCGTTGCGGTCAAGGATCCATCCCCGGCGCGGCGGCACCAGTGTTAGGTTGACCCGGTTGCTTTCGGATTCAAGCCGGTATTTTTCGTTCTCAGCAATCGCAAGATAGCCTAGCCGCAGGGCCAGCAACACGCCGATTCCGCCTTGCATTGCGCCGATTACGACTGCACGCCGATCAAAGCTGCTGCGCAGGATCGAGGCACTGATCATCCGTGCCGGGCGCTGCGGTCCATCGCGCAGAAACGGTATTTTCATCAGGAAATCGTCCGCGCTCGGGTGAGCCGGAATCGGTCAAGACTGGCAACCATGCGTGCTGCTATCGGATAGAGCAGGATCGCCAGCAAGACCTGCGGCAACGCGACCATGATCATGTCATTCGTGATCGGCGCGCCCGAAACCAACAGCGAGCCAAACCAATACACCGTCGTTATCAGCCCGGCCGTAAACCAATCCTGCCAGAACCCGCGCCAAGGAAAACGTGTTTCGATCACTTCAATTGCGATCATCGCCAACGACCATAGAAGAATTGCGCTGCCAAATGGCTGACCGCTGATCAGATCGTCAAACGCCCCAAGGGGCGCGCCAATCCATAGCGGTAATAGGCCGGGCCGCACCATCCGCCATCCCAGCAACATCAGGAAACCAAGCGGCGGGAGCAGCGGCATGACATCGGCGATCAGGAATACCGGCGCCAAAGAGGCAAGCATGATCGAAAGATAAGGAACGCTGTATACGCGCCACGCATAGGGTTCACGGTTGATGCGCCGCCCATACATGTCGGACCTAGCCCGGGGTTCGAGCCGCTCCATCACTCGCGCGCGGCCGCGGCATTGGCGGAAGTAGGGGAAGCAGAGGCAGTGGGAGCAGGGGAAAGGCCAAGTTCTCCCCCCTCGTCGCTTAGCGCAGCGACCGCTATGGGCTGATACACCGGCTCAACCGCGACGAAATTGGTGGCGGAAGGTTCTGCCACCAGCCGCGCGATGCCGCCATCGGGGGTGATTGTGCTGATCACCGCCACCGCAACGCCGGGCCGGTAATATCCGCCCGCGCCGCTGGTCACCATCATGTCGCCGATCTTAAGCGGGTTGATCCCGAGGTTGACCAGGCGGATACGCACCAGCCCATCGCCGCGCCCCTCGGCAAAGGCGATGACATTGTCCTTGGCCCGGCGCACTGGCAGCACGCTTTCGCTGTCGGTCAGCAGCAGCACCCGGGCCGAATTGCGCCCCGTTTCTAAAATCCGCCCGATCACCCCGCGTTCCGACACGACTGCCATTCCCAGCTTTACCCCGTCGCTGGCCCCGGCACTGAGAAATGCATGGCGGCGGGTGCTCGTGGCGGTCGATCCGACCAACCGCGCGGTCGCCACAGGTTTGAAGGCAGCTTCCCGCAAGCCCAGCAGACCCTTGAGGCGGCGGTTTTCAGCGCTGACCGCTTCGGCTTCGGCAAGGCGGATGCGCGCGATTTCCATTTCCTCGCGCAAGGCAGCGTTTTGCTGGCCTGCGTCGAAATAGCCGCCGATGCTGGCGAACAAACCTTGCGATGTGTTCCGAACGGCTGCGCCCCCCGTGCCAATCGGGGCGACGATATCGCTCGCCACGCCGCGCGCAGGTGCGAACGCAGCTGGCTGCCATAGCGACAGCATCAACAGCGCCAATCCCAGAACTGCTCCGCCGCCCGCCAGCAAATAGCCAGTGAACTGCGAATACTGTGCCTTTTTCGAAAAGCCCGACCGGCGCGATGAGGGCGGCGCCATGGCTTATAGTCCCTTCTGCCAGTTCTCTCGGCTCACACTGGCGCGCGTCACGCGGTCTGCAATACGCCGCGATAGATTGGATCTTCCATTGCGCGGCCGGTACCAATGGCAACACACAGGAGCGGATCTTCGGCCACCGAGACCGGCAGCCCTGTTTCTGCACGGAGATGTTCGTCCAGCCGGCGGATCAATGCGCCGCCGCCGGTCAGCACAATGCCTTGATCGACAATATCGGCCGCCAGTTCGGGCGCGGTGTTTTCCAGCGCGATCCGCACACCTTCGACGATGGCGCCGATGGGTTCACTTAACGCCTCGGCGATGTGCGCCTGATTGATGGTGATTTCCTTAGGCACGCCGTTCACCAGATCACGGCCCTTAAGCGTGATGATTTCGCCGATCCCGTCTTCGGGAATCATCGCGATGCCGTAATCTTTCTTGATCCGTTCAGCAGTAGCATCGCCGATCAGTAGGTTGTGGTGACGACGGACATAGGAAACAATCGCTTCGTCCATCTTGTCACCCCCGGTCCGCACCGAGGTGGTGTAAGCCAGCCCGCGCAAACTGAGCACCGCGACTTCGGTGGTGCCGCCGCCGATGTCGACCACCATCGACCCAACCGGTTCGGTCACCGGCATATCCGCGCCGATTGCTGCCGCCATCGGTTCAAGGATCAAATGCACGTCAGACGCCCCGGCGTTCGACGCAGCATCGCGGATTGCGCGCCGCTCAACCGAGGTGGACCCTGACGGCACGCAGATCACGATTTCAGGATAGCGGAACATGCTCTTCTTGCCGTGCACCTTTTGGATGAAGTGCTTGATCATCTGTTCCGCCACCTCGATGTCGGCAATCACGCCGTCACGCAAGGGCCGGATCGCTTCGATGCTGTCGGGGGTTTTGCCCATCATCATTTTGGCATCATTGCCCACTGCTTTGACCCGGCGGATTCCGTTGATCGTCTCAATCGCCACAACCGATGGTTCGTTCAGCACGATCCCCTGATCCTGCACATAGACCAGCGTATTGGCCGTGCCGAGATCGATCGCCATATTCTGCGAACGGAACCTAAAAAGATTGGACAGGAAGGACATTGGTGTTGGTGTTCCAGTGGTGACGGGCTGGACCGTGGGCCACCTTTTGCAAAGCGCCTACGGTAAAATTCGACCCGGTTATGACATGACACCGCGCGCCTAGCGAATCCGCAGAGAAAACGCCAAAATATTTGTCCACCGCACTGGTGATTTCCGCGCCCGCACCCTCGAAATTGCGACCGCGTAACGCTAGCGTGCGACAAATGCTCGAAATCCGCCGCCTCCCGTCCGCTTTGGTGAACCGTATTGCCGCCGGTGAAGTGGTCGAACGCCCGGCTGCGGCGCTGAAAGAACTGGTCGAGAACGCGATTGACGCCGGTGCGCGGCGAATCGGTGTGACGCTGGTTGATGGCGGGCTGACCCTGATCGACGTGGTCGATGATGGCTGCGGGATGGGGCCCGATGCGATGGCGTTGGCGCTGGAACGGCACGCTACGTCGAAATTGCCCGATTCGCTGATCGGCCCAGATGGCGCGATTGAATTGGTGACCACGCTGGGGTTTCGCGGAGAGGCTTTGCCGTCGATCGCCAGCGTTGCGCGGCTCACCGTCGAAAGCCGCGAACAGCGCGCGGCAGAAGGCTGGCGAAGGGTGGTCGATCACGGCGCGGTGCTGGCGAATGAACCCGCTGCGCTGCCACCGGGCACACGGGTGCGGGTTGAGGAGTTGTTCGCCAAGGTGCCCGCACGCCGCAAGTTCCTGCGCAGCCCCCGCAGCGAATATGCCGCCTGTCTGGATGTCGTGCGCCGCCTTGCGATGGCGCGGCCGGATATTGCATTCACGCTCGATACGATCAGTGACGCGGGCAAGCGCACTATCCTCAGCCTGCAATCGGGAGAGGAATTGGCGACTCGTGTGGCGAGGATCATTGCGCATGAATTGAAAGACAATTCGGTTGCCATCGAAATGCAGCGCGAAACGCCGCACGGGATGATGCGGCTGACCGGTATCGCGGGTCTGCCGACCTACAACCGGGGCGTGGCAGATCATCAATATCTGTTCGTCAATGGCCGCCCGGTGAAAGACCGGCTGCTGGTGGGTGCGGTGCGCGGCGCCTATGCCGACATGCTCGCGCGGGATCGCCACGCAGTGCTGGCGCTGTTCCTCGACTTGCCGCCGCAGGATGTGGATGTGAACGTCCACCCAGCCAAAACCGAAGTGCGGTTTCGCGACAGCGCCGGAGTCCG
>JBBRFG010000113.1:0-7742 GCA_038224685.1 Sphingomonadales bacterium | reverse complement strand
TCCAACGCCAGCTGCACCACCAACTGCCTCGCGCCGGTGGCCAAGGTGCTGAATGATGTGATCGGGATTGAACGCGGGTTTATGACCACGATCCATTCCTACACCAATGATCAGCGGATGCTCGATCAGATCCACCCCGATCTGCGCCGCGCGCGGGCGGGGGCGGCCAATATGATCCCGACCACCACCGGGGCTGCGCGCGCGGTTGGGCTGGTGCTGCCCGAATTAAAGGGCAAGCTTGATGGCTCGTCAGTGCGCGTCCCGACCCCCAATGTCAGCATGATTGATCTGGTGTTCGTGCCTGCTCGCGACACCAGCGTCGAGGAAATCAACGCCGCGTTGAAAGCGGCGGCCGATGGCCCGATGAAGGGCGTGCTCGATTTCACCGATCAGCCGCTGGTGAGCTCGGATTTCAATCATTACCCGGCCAGCTCGACCGTTGACAGTCTTGAAACCAGTGTGATGGAAGGCAAGCTGGCCCGTGTGGTCAGTTGGTACGACAACGAATGGGGCTTTTCCAACCGAATGATCGATACCGCCGGGGTGATGGCGAAGTTTTTGTAATTCTCCCCCCGTTACCCCGGCGCAGGCCGGGGTCCAGAGCGGGACCAGTATGGCAGGCAAAATGGATTCCGGGCTGTGCCGGAATGACGGGTGTGATGTGATGGCCAAGTTCAAGACCCTTGATGATCTGCCCGCCGACCTGACCGGCGAGGTCGCAATGGTGCGCGTCGATCTTAACCTGCCGATGAAGGACGGCTCGGCCACCGATGTAACGCGGGCCGAAGCGGTGCGTCCGACCATCCTCGAACTCGCTGGGCGCGGGGCGAAGGTGCTGCTGCTGGCACATTTCGGGCGGCCGGGCGGGGCGCGATCATCGGTGCTGTCGACCAGCATGGTGATCGGCGATGTCGAGGATGTGCTGGGCCAAGAAATTATGTTCATCCCCGAACTCACCGGGCCGGTGGTGGCGCAATCGGTCGGCATCCTGCGCAGCGGCGATATCGGCCTGCTCGACAACACCCGGTTTTGGCCGGGTGAGGAAGCCAATGATCCCAACTTTGCGCAGGCCATTGCCGCCAATGCCACGCTTTATGTCAACGATGCCTTCAGCGCCGCGCACCGCGCGCATGCGACCACCGAAGGATTGGCGCATTTTCTGCCCGCCTATGCGGGGCGGTCGATGGAGGCGGAGTTGCGCGCGCTCGATGCCGCCCTCGGCAATCCCGCAGCGCCGGTGGCTGCCGTGGTTGGCGGGGCCAAGGTTTCATCGAAGCTCGCCGTGCTCGAACATTTGGTGAGCAAGGTGCAACACCTGATCATCGGCGGCGGCATGGCCAATACGTTCCTTGCCGCGCGCGGTGTGAATGTTGGCAAAAGCCTGTGCGAGCATGACTTGGCAGACACCGTCACTCGCATCATGGAAGAGGCTGAGCGCGCGGGCTGCACCGTCCACTTGCCCTATGATGTGGTGGTGGCGACCGAATTGGCCGCCAATCCGGCATCCCTGCGCACCTGCAACGTCCACGAAGTCGCCGCCGACGAGATGATCCTCGACCTTGGCCCGCAGGCGACCGAGGCGCTGGCTGATGTGCTCAAGACCTGCCGCACGCTGGTGTGGAACGGGCCGCTCGGCGCATTTGAGACCGAGCCATTCGACACCGCAACCGTCGCACTGGCGCGCACGGCCGCCGCGTTGACGCTCGAAGGCTCGCTGATCAGTGTGGCAGGCGGCGGGGATACCGTCGCGGCGCTGGCGCACGCGGGCGTCACTGGCGATTTTTCCTATGTTTCAACCGCTGGCGGCGCGTTTCTCGAATGGATGGAGGGCCGCGTCTTGCCCGGCGTCGCCGCGCTCGAAGCCTGAAATGGCGACGGTATCCGCCAAACTCAGCCTTGCCCGCCTTGATGACGGTGAACGGTTCGCCGATGCGGTCCGCCGCCTGCAATTGTGGACGTGATGATGGGTGACGCAAACGAAGCCAGTTTTGGCACGCTGATGGTGATGGATTCGGGCGAATTTGCCGGATGGCAATTGTGGGAAGGCGACCTGTTTGAAACCCGTTCAGGTCCGTTCTATCATCGCCGCGACAATGACGGCGGTTTCGTCAGCGCGTTCCGGGCAGAGGCGCGGCACATGAACGGCGGCGGGTTTATGCACGGCGGCTGCATGCTGACCTTCGCTGATTTCGCGCTGTTCGCCATCGCCACGGATGCACTCGCGGGCGAACATGGTGTTACGCTCAATCTGGCGGGCGATTTCCTGGGGGCGGTGCAGGTTGGCGCGCTGGTCGAAGCGCGCGGCGAGGTGACGCGCGGCGGGGGTAAGACGATTTTTGTGCGCGGAATTGTGACTGGTGATGGCAAGCCGGCGCTTAGCTTCACCGGGATCATCCGGCGCTTGTCGCGGCGGTGAGCATCCGCGCTTTGCTGTGCAGTTGCAGCATTTTCGCGGCGACGCTAAGGGCGCGTTAAAGCATGATGCATAGCTATGCAGTCGCCGCCCCACGATTTACAGGAACCGCCGCAATGAACACGCAGACCATGACTGATCGGATCGCCGCAGGGCAGGGGTTTATCGCCGCGCTGGATCAGTCGGGTGGATCGACGCCAAAGGCGCTGCGCGGTTACGGGGTCGATGAGGGCGAATGGTCGGGCGACGATGAAATGTTCGGCGCGATCCACGCGATGCGCGCCCGCGTAATCACCTCACCGTGTTTCGGCAGCGGTAAGGTGATCGGTGCTATCCTGTTTGAACGCACAATGGACGGCGTGGTTGACGGCGTGTCGACCGGCGATGCGCTGAAAGCGCGCGGGATCGTGCCGTTCATCAAGGTGGACGAAGGTTTGGCCGATGACGCTGACGGCGTGCATTTGATGAAACCGATGGTGAGATTGCCCGCGCTGCTCGAAAAATCGGCTGCGGCGGGGATGTTCGGCACCAAGATGCGTTCTGTGATCAAATCCGCCAACCCTGCCGGGATTGCCGTCGTCGTCGCGCAGCAATTTGACGTCGCCGCACAGATTATTGCCGCGGGGCTGATGCCGATTATCGAGCCCGAATACGACATCGCTGCCACCGACCGAGCCGAAGGTGAAGCAATCTTGTTGGCGGAAATCAACCGCCAACTTGATAGACTGCCCGCAGGCCAGCAGGTGATGCTCAAACTGTCGATCCCGGCCACGGCGGGCCTCTACACCCCGCTGGCTCAGCATCCCAAGGTGCTGCGCGTGGTCGCACTGTCGGGCGGTTTTTCGACCGATGATGCGTGTTCGAAGCTTGCCCAGAACCCCGGCATGATCGCCAGCTTCAGCCGCGGGCTGTTGCAGGATCTGCGCAAAGGCCAGTCGGACGACGAATTCAACACCGTGTTGGGCAAGGCAATCGATCAGATTGCCAGCGCCAGCGCGGCGGGCTGAGGATAATCGATTGAGCAAGACCCCTGCCTGCCAGCTTTACCTCATTTCCCCGCTCGAAGTTGGCGGGGTTTTTCCCGCACGGCTCGAACGCGCGCTGGTGGCGGGAAAGGGGCCAAAATCCCAGCTGGTTACCGCCTTTCAATTCCGGGTGAAGGGGCTGGACAGCCACGACGCCGCCGCGCTTGCCGCGCCGTTGCAAGCGATCTGCGCCGCGCATGATGTGGCGTTCATCGTCAACGATTCGCCTGCGCTGGCCAAGCGGTTAAAGGCGGACGGAGTGCATCTGGGGCAGGATGACGGATCGCCCACGGACGCGCGGGAGGAATTGGGGCGCGAGGCGCAGATCGGCGTCACCTGCCACGCCAGCCGCCACCGGGCGATGGACGCGGGCGAGGGCGGGGCGGATTATGTCGCATTCGGCGCGTTTTTCCCGTCAACCACCAAAACCAAAAGCCCTGACGTCGAGGTGCCCGACCTTGAATTGCTGCAATGGTGGAGCACCGTGTTCGAAATTCCCTGCGTCGCGATTGGCGGGATCACGCCGGACAATTGTCGTCCCTTGATCGATGCGGGCGCGGATTTCCTTGCGGTGTCGGGCGCAGTTTGGGGCGGGGACGAGGTTGCGGCCATCGAGGCCTTCGCGAAGACAATGCGGGGTTAGCCCTCGAAGATGGGCGGCAGCTGTCGCCATGCCATTGCGGAAGGTCTGCCGTCGAGCGCGAGGCGATGAGGCCCGTATGCCCGATTATGGGTGTAATGCGGACATTTGAGATCTGCGCCGTTTTGTGAATGTGAGCACAAGACACCCTGCGCCATCCGACGCATTTTACACACGCTTCATCAAAATTGCATTTGACCAGAGAGCGTCGCGGAAAATTCGATGTCAATGTTAAATATTTGAAAATTATCTGAAGTAACATTCAAATAAAATCATTGTCGTATTTATACAAATATTGGAGATAAATCTTTTTAATCAAAAATTTATAAACGAAATTCGTTTCGTTTATCGTCATTGACAAAAAACTAGTGCGGATGTAGTTACTGAGCGCGAGTCTGGAAATCCGCAGTTCCCTCATTCGTATTAGCGATCGACCACGAGTATCCCGCGAGATCAACGGGTCGCGAGAAATAACAGGTCGTAAAGTTGCGGACGCCATTGGCCGATCATCCACTTTAAACAAAGGATGATCTCATGAAAAAACTCTTCTTTGTTGCATTTGCAACCTCCCTCGCCATTTTGCCGGCCGGCGCACAGCCACAAAAGGATGGTATTACTGTTTCATCTGGGCGATCCATTGATAATTTCGTCATAGATGTGTCACATGACCTTGATCGGCAACTTAACCGGCCGGATTTCACTTCCCCACCCCAACTAGAGACTGGCCTAGCTCAGGTTTTGTTTGAATGCGGCGCCGACGGGAAGCCTACCAACATCAGGCTGTACAAAAAGTCTGGGTTCTGGACCGGCTTAAAGGCTCGTCAAGTCGTTTCAAAAATCCGTTCACTTCATCCACTGCCTCAGGGTGTGGCGCAAGATCAACTCTATCTGGCGAATATCATTATCGCCGATAGCCCAGGCGAATTCCACCAACTATCTGAAGAAATGAAAAAGTGGGAAAAACAGCGGATCGCTTCTTCGAAGGGCGACCGTAAGATATTCGCTTTCAACCTTACTAAATCTCCAGCTACCTGATTCTAGCATTCAGGTGAGCTTTGGCACTGCCAACGGGCCGCACTGCGGGCGGACTGAAGGCGGTGCCATTGGCGTTCTGCACCCCTATGCACCGGGTAGTCGCGCAATTGTGGTGCATCAGCACGGCCGCCGCAGTTTAGCTGAATTTCTAATCGTCCACTTCGGGGTCGATAGCCGAACGGCGGCTATTTTCCCGACCTCACCATAAGCGGACGAGCTTTACCTGCCAGCACGTCCACCGGGACGCGACGGCTTAAGTTCCGCCGCCCACCCGCGTGCAAATCAGCTTGCTCTGGCTCCCGTCGCGGTTCAGTTTCTGCAAGGTGTTCTCGCCCAGCACCCGGAAACGCTGATCCTTCTTGGGGCCGCGCGTGAACACCACTTCATCGCCGCGTAGCAGATAGATCCCGTCTCCAGCATCGTTGACATAACTCGATGCAGTGCCGACGCGAAATCCTTCGCCGGGCACCTCGACAAACGCCGCGCTGCCAGCGTCGCCGGGCAAGGCGCATTGCCAATCGCCGTGTTGAAGAATGCCTAGCACGCCTTTTGAAGGCGCTCTGTCAAATGGTGCAGCGGCGGGGGCGGGTGGACGCGCGGCGGTTTTATCCTGCCCCTGCAAGCCGCCGGGCAAGAAAGCTGCCGCAGCGGCTGCGCTGGCGATCAACAGACAAATGGTGCGCCTCTTCATAGCGCGCGCCCCTAACAGCCAAGCGCGCGCCACGCCACGCCTTTCATCACGCTTCTGCCCGCGCTTGCCCCGATTGGCAGGCTCGGCTATGGGCGCGCATCATTTCAGGGCGGGCGCGTTGTTGCGCCGCGCCCCCTCACCATTCCTTCAGCAAAAGGCCCACAGCCCCATGAAGATCAGCGGCGTCGATATTCGCCCCGGCAATATCATCGAATATGAACGCGGCATCTGGAAGGTCGCCAAAATTCAGCACACCCAGCCCGGGAAGGGCGGGGCGTATATGCAGGTCGAAATGAAGAACCTGCAGGATGGCCGCAAAACCAACGTGCGGTTCCGCAGCGCCGACACGATTGAACGCGTGCGGCTTGAAACACAGGAGTATCAGTTCCTCTATGCCGAGGGCGATGATCTGGTGTTCATGGACAATGATACGTTTGAACAGATCACGCTGCCCGGCGATCTGCTGGGTGATGCGCGCCCGTTCCTTCAGGACGGGATGCAGGTGAACTTGGAATTGTGGGACGAAAAGCCGATTTCGGTCGAACTGCCCTCACAGATCGAAGCGATGATTGTCGAGGCTGACGCGGTGGTGAAGGGGCAGACTGCCTCCTCAAGCTACAAGCCTGCGATCCTCGAAAACGGCGTGCGCATCATGGTGCCGCCGCACATCGGCAGCGGCACCCGCATCATCGTCGATGTGTACGAGCAGGCCTACGTCGGCAAGGCGAACTGAGCTTATCCGATGGCAGCTATTTCCGGCCTGATCCGCGTAATGGAGCGCGCCGCGCGCAAGGCGGGCGGGCGTTTGCGGCGCGATTTCGGCGAAGTCGAACATTTGCAGGTGAGCCGCAAAGGCCCAGCCGATTTCGTCAGCAAGGCCGATATCCGCGCCGAGCGCACGCTGTATGACGAACTGCTCGCCGCGCGGCCCGGTTGGGGCTTTGTGATGGAGGAGGCTGGCGTGATCGAGGGTGATCCCGGCATGCCGCGCTGGATCGTTGACCCCTTGGATGGCACCACCAATTTTCTCCACGGCATCCCGCACTTTGCAATCTCTATCGCCGCGCAGGAGCCCAAGGCTGCTGGTAGCGGGTGGGGCGATGTGGTGGCCGGCGTGGTGTACCAGCCGATCACCGATCAGACGTTCTGGGCCGAAAAATCACGCGGTGCGTGGTTGCAGGATGCGCGGCTGCGCGTCTCGGCGCGGTCACGCCTTGCCGATGCTTTGGTCGCGACCGGCGTGCCGTTTTTCGGCCACGGCGACTTTGCCGAATGGAGCCGGATCTTTGGCGCCATCGGCCCCGAAGTCGCCGGAATCCGCCGCTTCGGCGCAGCATCGCTCGATCTGGCCTATGTGGCGCAGGGCCGGTTTGACGGCTTCTGGGAAAGCGGCCTGTCTGAATGGGATACCGCCGCCGGATGCCTGCTGGTGCGCGAAGCGGGCGGGTTCGTATCCGATTTCCGCGGCCGTTCGGCCCCGATCCATGCCGATCAGGTGCTGGCGGGTAACGACGTGCTGCATTCCAAGCTGCACAAGCTGCTGGCCGGCGGTTTACGTTAAGGCGTCTGGAGCCGTTCTGGCGGAGATTGTCAGCATCGCCTCCGCGGGGTCAGATTGGCGGGGGTTCCGCCTGATCTCAGATCAGGCAAAGCGCGGCCCGCCCCATTGCGCGCACGAAACAATTCTGTAAAATCAATGGAATAGGCTGACTAGGTCGCTTTTGGCATTGCGTATCTTGATTGCCGCGTTATGGGCATTTCGCAACGCGGGCGTGGTGGAATTGGTAGACGCGCGGGATTCAAAATCCCGTTCCGCAAGGAGTGTGGGTTCGATTCCCACCGCCCGCACCATCCAAGATAGCAGGCTCCGACATGGCCACCGAACGGTGGACAGGAGCCTGCACCAGCGGATGAGATGGGGTCGAACAACCCACGATC
>JBBRFG010000112.1:0-7869 GCA_038224685.1 Sphingomonadales bacterium | reverse complement strand
ATTTCCGGCTCGCCTTCGGCCGAAAGGTTGATCATCTTGGCGTAGCAGCCGCCTTCGAAATTAAACACCGCAGTGTCCGACCAGCCATGCTCATCATCGCCAATCAGCGTGCGACTGGCATCGGCGGAAAGCGTGGTCTTGCCAGTGCCTGACAGCCCGAAGAAAATCGCGCTCTTGCCGTCGCTGCCAATATTGGCGCTGCAATGCATCGGCATCACGCCTTGCGCGGGCAGCAGGTAGTTGAGCAGGCCGAACACGCCCTTTTTCATCTCACCAGAATATTCGGTGTTGCCAATCAGGATCAGCTTTTCGGTGAAATTGACCGCAATTACGGTATCGCTGCGGCAACCGTGGCGGGCCGGATCGGCTTTGAAGCTGGGCAGGTTGATGATCGTGTATTCGGGGCTAAAACTGGCCACTTCGTCAGCGCTCGGCCGAACCAGTAGCGTGCGGACGAACAGGCTGTGCCACGCCATCTGCGTGATCACCCGCACGTTGACGCGGTATTCGGGCTGCGAACCGCCGAACAGGTCGGCAACGTAAAGTTCGTCTTGTCCTTCAAGCGCGCTGAAAAAATCGGCCTTGAGCGCCGCGAAATGCGCAGGTGTCATCGGCTGGTTGACCGCGCCCCAGTTGATCGTTTCCTGCGTCGCCGCGTCGCGCACGATGAACTTGTCTTTCACGCTGCGCCCAGTGAACTTGCCCGTCTGCACCAACAGCGCGCCATCTTTGGTCAGTTGGCCTTCACCCTTTGCCAAAGCGTGTTCGACCAGAGTAGCAGTGCCGAGGTTGGCGTGGATCGTGGCCCGGGTCTTAAGGTTCTGGGCAGACATTGAGTGTGCCAGCGGGCGTAGTAGGGGCGAAGTCAACGTCGTCTCTCCTGGGCGTAGGGGACTGAGGGTAAATATGGCAGGACGGTTAAGCCGCTGCGAACAGCGAATCCGTGATTTGATCCCACATTTCGCCTAGCATCTACGCATACGTATGCAAACCTCACGAATAACGTGTGGCGCAATCGTTCCGGATCCCGTCTGGCAAGACGCCTGCGGATCGCCCGGTTGCGGTTGAAACGGCGCTATCGCTTGTGTCATGCAAAGCGTCGAGCGTAAGGGATATTCGATCATGTCCGATAGCACCACCGACCACCTTGGCCATTCAACTGGCCCCAGCCCCGCCTTAGATGCGGCGCTCGATGCGGCGAAAGCAGGCGAGCGCGCGGTGCAGATTGCGCTGGTCGACGATGATCGCAACATCCTGACCACGGTTTCAATCGCACTGCAATCCGAAGGCTTTGCCACGCGGCTGTATTCTGACGGCGAAACGGCGTTGAAGGCGCTGATCGACAATCCGCCCGATCTGGCCGTGTTCGACATCAAGATGCCCAAGATGGATGGGATGGAATTGCTGCGGCGGCTGCGCGAGCATTCGCCGCTGCCGGTGATTTTCCTGACCAGCAAAGATGATGAAAGCGACGAGGAAGCCGGGCTGGAACTGGGCGCGGATGACTATATCGCCAAACCGTTTAGCCAGCGCCTGCTGATCGCCCGAATCCGCGCGATCCTGCGCCGCGCTGATACTGGTACGGGTAGCGATGCTGATTCTAGTATGGCCGAACCGGCTCCGGCCAAACTGGTGCGCGGGCGATTGTTCATGGATCCGGCACGGCATCATGTCGCGTGGGATGGCCTTCAGGTTAGCCTGACCGTAACCGAATTCCTGATCCTCGAAGCACTCGCTATCCGCCCCGGCGTGATCAAAAGCCGCAACCAGTTGATGGACGCAGCCTATCCCGACGACGTATTCGTTGATGACCGCACCGTTGATAGCCACATCAAGCGAATGCGGCACAAGTTCAAGGTGGTCGACCGGGCGTTTGATGCGATCGATACGCTATACGGCGCGGGTTACAGCTTTACCGATGGTTGAAGCGGGGCGCAGGTCCGGCGCGTCAAAAGGTGGCGGCGAGCAACTGACCACAACCGGCAGGTTTGCGCTGACAGCGCGCATTCTGGTGGTCAACATCCTGCCGCTGGTAATCATGGGCGGCGGCCTGTTCTATCTTGATAGCTACCGCACCCAGTTGATCAATGAGCGGTTCAAACTCGCCCGGATCGAGGCGCAAATCACGGCCGAGGCTTTGGCCGGAGCCAGCCGAGAGCGGCAAGAGGCGCTACTGGTGCAGATTGGCAAGGAACAGCGCATGCGTCTGCGCATGTTCGATGCCAAGGGCAAGCTTGCCGCCGATAGCTTTGCACTGGCCGATCCTTCGTTCAGGTTCAACGACATCAAGGATGATGATTGGGAACAGCGCTACGCCCGCTGGCTTGACCGGACGGTTGATACGATTGTCAGTGCGCAGGCCGTGCAAGACTATGTCGAACCCGAGTCAGACCAAGCGGATGCCTGGCCAGAACTTGCCCGTGCGCGCGAGCTTGGCCTGTCGCAGGTGCGGCTGTATGATTGGACCGATGGCACACCGGTCATCACCGCCGCCGTCCCGGTTGGCCTGCAAGGCGCGACATTGCTGACGGTGCGCAACGCGGTCGACATTACCGAAAGCGTGCGCTCCGCGAGGTCAACACTCAGCCTTGCGATGCTGGTGTTGCTGGCGGCATCTGCGCTGTTGTCGCTGTTCTTGGCGCGCACGATCGTCACCCCGCTGCGCCAACTGGCGCGTGCGGCAATACGGGTGCGACAAGGGCGCGAACGCGAAGTCGAAGTGCCACGCCTGCCGCAACGCAGCGACGAAATCGGCCTGCTCGCCCGCGCCGTATCTGACATGACCGGCGGACTGCGCCAGCGGATCGACGCGGTCGACAGCTTTGCCGCAGATGTCGCGCATGAAATCAAGAATCCGCTGGCGTCGCTGCGCAGTGCAATCGAATCGCTGCCTCGGGTGGAAGATCCGGCCTTGCGTCAGGAACTGATCCAGATCGCAACCCACGATGTGCGCCGGATCGACCGCTTGGTGACCGAGATCTCCGAAGCCAGCCGGATCGACGCCGAAATGAGCCGCGCGACATTGGAACCGATCAACTTGGCCGAAATGGTGCGCGCGATCGTCGGCGGGCGGGAAAACCGGGCAGAGAACGAAGGCCGCCGAATCGATCTGACCGTCAGCGGCGCACCCGTCCGGGTTCGCGGCGTTGGCATCCGGCTTGAACGGGTGTTTGAAAACCTGCTCGACAACGCAGTATCGTTTTCCCCGCCTGATGCTCCAATTGCCGTCGCAATCACCAATGATGGAGGCTGGGTGACGTTGACGGTGTGCGATTCTGGCCCAGGAATTCCGGCGGAATCGCGCGACAAGGTGTTCGCGCGGTTCCATTCGGTGCGGCCTGAAGCAGAGGATTTTGGCAATCATTCAGGGCTTGGGCTTGCCATCGGCCGCGCCATTGCCGAAGCGCATGATGGCACGCTGACCGCCGAAGATCGTCCCGACGGTGCGGCCGGTGCTTGCATGCGGCTCAGGCTTCCGGCGGCGCTATGAACCCGGCCCCGCCAATCGTGATCCAAGCGAGCGCGGTTGCCATCGGGGGCCGTGCGGTGTTGATCGAAGGGGCGCCCGGTAGCGGCAAATCCGCGCTTGCCTTGGCATTGATTGATCGCGGCGCAGGCCTGATCGGCGATGATGCCGTGACGCTGACCTGCGTGGATGGATGTCTGATCGCTTCACCTCCACCCAACATTGCCGGGCTGCTGGAACTGCGCGGGGTCGGCCTTGTCCGCCTGCCTGTCACTGCATCGGCCCCGGTGGCGCTTTGCCTTACGCTCGGCGGAGCGGCCGCTGAACGATTGCCCGCAACCTTGCCTCAGCGCGAGATTGGCGGAGTGGCGGTTCCAGTGCTGGCATTCGACCCCGGCACCACGGCCCCCGGCCCACGCGCCGAATGGGCCTTGGCGGTGCACGGCTTAGTGTTCAAACCGGCTTCCCTTTGCGCCAGTTCCGGGCAAGATGCGGCGCGATGAACGACGCACCTGATCACAGCCAAACCGCCCCGCTGCCGCCTAAGCAACAATTGCTACTGGTCACCGGTCTTTCGGGCGCAGGCAAATCCACGGCGCTGGCGGTGCTGGAAGATTGCGGCTGGGAGACGATCGACAATTTTCCGGTGCGGTTATTAAAGCGCCTCGTCGCCATGCCCGAAGAACCGCGCGGGCCGCTCGCCATCGGCTTTGATTCGCGCACACGCGGGTTCGTGCCAGCCGATATTATTGGATTGGTGAAAGACCTCGCCGCGCGCGCCGATATCGCGCTCACCTTCCTGTTCCTCGACTGCGCGGGCGGCGAGCTTGAGCGGCGCTACAACGAAACCCGTCGCCGTCACCCGATGGCGGCCGGACGACCAGTGATGGAGGGAATCGCTGCGGAACGCGAGTTGCTCGAACCGCTGCGCCGCTGGGCCGACGCGGTGATTGATACCAGCGCGATGACCAGTAACGACCTGCAAAGCCAAGTGCGCAAGCTGTTTGGCGCGCACGCGGACGCTGGGGCTATGACCCTGACACTGTCGAGTTTCGGATTTGCGCGCGGAATGCCGCCGCTGGCCGATCTGGTGTTTGATATGCGGTTTCTCGACAATCCGCACTGGGTGCCCGCCTTACGCGATTTGACCGGGCAAGATCCCGCCGTGGGCGAACACATCGAAACCGACCCCGCATTTGCCGACGTGTTTGGCCGGGTTCGCGACCTGCTGTTGGTGCTGCTGCCGCGGTATCAGGCGCAGGGCAAACCCTATGTCCACGTCGCATTCGGGTGTACCGGGGGGAGACACCGATCGGTCTACACAGCCGAGCGCATGGCTGAAGGCTTGCGCGTCGCCGGATTTTCGCCCACGGTCCGCCACCGCAATCTGGGCTCACGCGCGGCTGACGAGATCGAGAGGGATCGCCGTTAATCGCACATTGTCCCGGTGAGTAGAAGCGCGTAAGTCTGGCCACCCGGCGGACAGGTAACGGACCATTTTTCACACATGATCGGCTTGATCCTGGTAACCCACGGCCGCCTAGCGGACCAGTTCGTCGAAGCGATGGAGCACGTTGTCGGCCCGCAGGACGGCATTGTCACCGTCTGCATCGGCCCGAACGATGATATGGAACAGCGCCGCAACGACATCGCCGACGCGATCACGGCGGTCGATACCGGCGGCGGCGTCATCATCCTGACCGACCTGTTCGGCGGCACTCCATCGAATTTGGCGATCTCGCTGCTTGATGCCGGGCGGATCGAAGTGATCGCAGGGATTAACTTGCCGATGCTGATCCGGCTGGCTGGCGCGCGCACTGCGATGGATGTCACCGCCGCGGTGCTCGCCGCGAAAGCCGCCGGGCGCAATTATATCACCATTGCCAGCGAATTGCTCGGCCAAGACACAGCGCCTGCGCGGGCCAAGGCCTGAAAGTTGGCGGGGATGGACGAGGCACGGCAGACTGTTACCATCGTCAACCAACGCGGGCTGCACGCGCGGGCGAGCGCGAAATTCGTCGGCGCCGTGGCGGTACTGCCCGAAGGTGTGAACGTCACCGTCACCAAAGCCCCGCACAGCGCGGCGGGCGGATCGATCCTGGGTCTAATGATGCTGGGCGCGGCCAAGGGCGATATGGTTGAGGTGATGGTTGAGGGCGCGAATGCCGATAACGTGCTCGCACAACTGGTTGCGTTGATCGCTAATGGCTTTGGCGAGGATTGACGCTGGCTGCGACAACCGCCAGCAGTTTTCATATGCGCAGGCACATTTCCGGTTTTTCCAATCCGACTGTCAAATATTTGCGGTCCTTGCGCGACAAGAAACATCGCAAACGCGCTGGGCAGTTTCTGGTCGAGGGGCTGCGGCTGCTAGAAGATGCGCGCGCCAGCGGACGATTGCCGCAGACGTTGTTGATGGCTGAGGCGCGCGACGCGCACGAGCTGCTGGCGCGGCTGGAGGCTGAAGTGGTGGCAGCGGGCGGTGAGGTTATCACCACCACTCCCGACATCCTCTCCAAGATCACCGGCAAAGATAACGCGCAGAGCATCACCGGGGTGTTCGATGAATGGGACACCGGCCTGGCCGCGCTGGATCGCAGCGCCGCGCCGATCTGGCTGGTGGCGCAGGCTTTGCGCGATCCGGGCAACCTCGGCACGATGCTGCGCACCGGCGATGCGGTTGGCGCGGGCGGGCTGATCTTGATCGATGATTGCGCCGATCCGTTTAGCGCCGAAGCTGTGCGGGCTAGCATGGGGGCGGTGTTCACCGTGCCAGTGGCACAGGCGCGGTGGGAGGAGTTTTTGCCGTGGTTGCGCAGCGGTTCCGGGCAGTTGGTGGCAGCATCCTTGCGCAATGCAGTGCGCTATCGCGGCGCACCATATGCTGCGCCGTGTTTCATTCTGGTCGGCAACGAATCGCAGGGACTGCCCGAGGATTACGAGGCCAGCTGCGATCTGCGCGTGACCATGCCGATGCTGGGCCGGGCGGATTCGCTCAACGCAGCGGTAGCGGCGGCAGTGCTGGCTTATGAGGTGCTGGCGGGGTTTGAAGGGTAGTTACGCCAGCGGGTCTTCGTTTGTACCAACGTCAACGATGTCTGACGCGTCGAGCGCATCAGCATCCGCCACGTTGTAGCGTGGGGCACTTTCAACCAGCGGGACGTCCTCGATTGCGCGCTTGCCGATTTCGACGCCCTTTTCTGCCATCCGCCGCCCGGAGGACAGCACGTTACGTTCAAAGCTGCCGACAAACTTGTTGTAGTTATTCACCGCGCTTTCAAGGCCCCCGCCCACTCGCTTCAAATGTTCAGCGGCGGTTGCGAGGCGATCATACAACTCCGCCCCCATCCGCCCAATCTCTGCGGCCTCAGACGCCATCTTGTCCTGCCGCCACACCTGGGCGACGGTGCGTGCAATCGCCACAAGATTGGTCGGAGTCGCCAGCAGCACCTTGTTGCGGAACGCGAAATCCCATAGCTCTGGATCATGTTCCAATGCGGCGGCGACGAAATGTTCGCCCGGCACAAACATCACGACATAATCGGGCGCATCGTCGAATTGGCTCTGGTAGCTTTTGGAGCCCAGCGTCTGCACGTGATTGCGCATCGATTTGGCGTGCAGGTCAAGGTGCCGTTTGCGCTCGCCTTCGTCGTCGGCCTCAAACGCGGCCTGATAGGCGTTCAATGACACCTTGGCGTCGATCACCAGCTTCTTCTGCCCCGGCACATTGACGATGGCGTCGGGCCGCAGCCGACCGTCAGCCGTATCTAGCGACTGTTCAAGGTGGAAATCGGTATGTTCAGCCAGCCCGCATTGTTCGAGCACGTTTTGTAAAGCGCGTTCGCCCCAGCGCCCGCGCGCCTTGGGCGCGTTGGTGAGCGAATTGCCCAGCCGCTGCGCTTCGCGCCGGACGTCTTCCTGCCCCTTGCGCATTTCCTCGATGACGCCGGTGAGCTGCCCGAAAGCATCGGTGCGTTTGGCCTCCAGTTCGGCGACCTGCTTTTCGTAACTCGCCAGCCGGTCGCCGACCGGGGCGAGCAGGGCTTTGAGCTTTTCCTCGCTGGCTTTTTCTGAATGGCCCAGCCGTTCTTCGGCGCGGCGCAAAAACGCCTCCTGCGCCTTGCCCAGCACGGCAGCGCCGGTGTTTTCAAACTCTTTGAGCAGGCCGCTGCGCGATTCTTCGAGCAAACGCTTTTGTTCGGCGAAGCCTGCGCGTTCGGCGCGGAATTGCGCGTTTTCATCGCGCGCTGCGTCCAGTTG
Organism: Sphingomonadales bacterium; assembly: GCA_038224685.1. GTDB lineage: Bacteria > Pseudomonadota > Alphaproteobacteria > Sphingomonadales > Sphingomonadaceae > Erythrobacter. Next base: position 143 of record JBBRFG010000112.1, on the reverse strand, counting down.
CTGACTCAGCGAATCGGCCCGCCCTGCCCGCTCACCCAACGCAGCAACCTCAATCCGCGCCGCGCCCAATTCGGCAATCGCACGCTTGAATTCGCCCGCCTGTTCGGCGGCGCTGCGTTCACTCTCTGCCAGCCGCGCGCGCA
>JBBRFG010000111.1:0-7894 GCA_038224685.1 Sphingomonadales bacterium | reverse complement strand
ATCAGGAACGCGGCGACCAATGGCAGCGCTTTCCACACCGGCCAGCGCCACAGCGAAAACAGCACCGCGGCCAACAGCAGCGTGTCGATGAACATCGCCCCGGTCACCGCAATGCCATAGGCAGCGGCAAGGTTGCTGGATGATTGGAAGAACAACACCAGCAGGATCACCATCACCATCAGGCCCCAGTTGATCACCGGGATATAGATTTGCCCGGCCGCAGACGCGCTGGTGTGGCGGATTTCCATGCGCGGGATAAAACCAAGTTGGACCGCTTGCTGGGTCAGGCTGAATGCGCCTGATATCACCGCTTGGCTGGCGATGATGGTGGCAAACAGCGCGATTATAATCACCGGCACACGCACCATATCGGGGATCATCAAAAAGAACGGATCCTTGACCAGCGCAGCCGCAGCTTCCGGCGAGGTTTGCGATAAGATCAGCGCGCCCTGCCCCATGTAATTCAGCATCAGCGCCGGGAACACAAATGTCAGCCACGAAATCCCGATCGGCTTGCGCCCGAAATGGCCCATATCGGCATACAGCGCCTCCGCCCCGGTGACCGCCAGCACCACACTGCCCAACGCAATGAAGGCTGTGAGCCCGTCTGACCGGAAAAACTGCACCGCGTTCAACGGGTTGATCGTTTGAAGAATGATAGCAGGGTCGGCGGAAAGGTGCATCACTCCCAGCGTCGCCAACATTGCAAAATAGACCAGCATGATCGGGCCAAACAGCTTGCCAACCTTGCCCGAACCGCGCGATTGGATCGCGAACAGGCCGAACAAAATCGCCACCGCGGTCGGTACGATCCACGGTTTGAAGCCGGGGACGATGTATTGCAGACCCTCGGTCGCAGACAGCACCGAAATCGCCGGGGTGATCATGCTGTCACCGTAAAACAGCGCCGTCGCGAACACGCCGAGCAGGATCAGCGGGGCCGTCCAACGGCGGTTGTCCGATGCCCGGCGGATCAGCGCCAACAAGGCCAAGCTCCCGCCTTCACCCTTGTTATCGGCGCGCATGATCGTGATGACGTATTTCACCGTCACCACCATCATCATCGACCAGAACACCAGGCTGAGCACGCCGTGGATGTGTTCAGCATCGGGCGTGATGGCCACAACCCCATGATGCGAGGCAAAGGTTTCGCGAAATGCATAAATCGGGCTGGTGCCGATGTCGCCGAACACCACGCCGACGGCCCCCACCGCAAGCGTAAGGGTCGACGCCTTGTGGCCGTGACCTTGCGGCGCAGCGGGGCTGTCAGGCTGCGTGGTGGTGGTCATTGCAATTGGATTTCCCGTCTGATCGGTACTGCACTTCCCACTTGAGCGACTCGTCTTGAGGGTGCAGGCCTACGACGCCGCGCGCCTAGCACTCCCATTTTACACCTGCAACTGCCCGCCGCGCCGTGATACGTGGCAGGTGCAGCGCGATCACTGGCCTTGCAGCATCGGTGCGCGCGCGATCATATCATCCAGCCGGGCGATTTCGGCCTCTAACCCTTCGCGCCACGGGGCATCGGGAGGTGAGTTTGCGACCAAGCCCGCCCAGACGTCGCGCGCCGCGCGCACCTCGCCGCTTTGCAAATAGGCAAAGCCAAGGAAATATTCTGCTCCGGGATGTTTTGGATCAATCGCTTTGGCGCGGCTGAACGCCTGCAATGCCGCCGGGGTGACGAACCCATCAGCATGGCCGACCAGCGCCAGACCCAAGGCCAGCCAGCTTTCCTGATCTTGCGGATTTTCGTCCAACCCGCGCCGCAGCAGCGCAGCGGCATCGGAAAACTGCCCGCGCCGGGCAAATGCATCAGACGTCAGCAAGTAATTGGGCGGCGGCTGGGTGCGATCAAACAAGGCAGCCCGGCCTTCGACCATCGCTTCGCCCTGATTGCTGGCATCAACGGCAGGGGCGGCGGGACTGGCAGGTTGCCCCGGTTTGCCCTGCCACGCATAGCCTGCCAGCCCGAACACCAGCACCGCGCCGAACAAGGCAAAGCCCTCGCGCGGCAGCCGCAGCGCCAGCACCGCGAGCGCAAATGCCGCCAGCGCCAGCGCGCCCACGGCCAGCCAACCTTCGTAAATCATGCTGCGTCGCCCACGTCAGAGCGCCGCCGGCCCAGCCGCCGCAACAACACGCCAAGCGCGATCACCATCAGCAGCACCGGAATCGCGAACAGCGGCCAAGTGGTGACGCTGATGGTGGGGTTATAACTCACGTAATCGCCATACCGCGCGATCAGCCAAGCACGAATATGCTCGGGGCTTTCACCTGCGAGGATACGGGTGCGCACCTGATGGCGCATATCGCCCGCCATCGGCGCATCGCTATCAGCAATCGACTGCGACTGGCATTTAAGGCAGCGCAAAGTGTTCATCAACGCGGCGGCCTCCGCCTCCAGCCGGGGATTATCGAGCTGATTATAGGCATAGGGCGCAGGCGGCATCGAATCCTGCGCGCTGGCCGGAAGCGCCAGCATCGCGAACAGCAGCAGGAAAGCCGCGCGGACCGCGTGGTTGTGCATCACTGCGCTTTCTCCAGCTCAGCCAGCAGCAACGCGACGTCATTGTCGCGGATATCACCGATATGCTGATACCGGATCACGCCAGCGGCATCGATCACAAAGGTTTCCGGCACGCCCGACGATCCAATCGCCAACTGCACCTCGGAAATATCATCCGCGCCGATCCGGGCATAGGGATTGCCATAGCGGGCGAGGAAATTGGCCACGTCTGCCGGCCGGTCGCGGATCGCGATGCCGATGATTTCGACCCCTTGGGCCTGCAATGCTTCAAGCTGCGGCGCTTCGGCAATGCAGGGGACACACCAGCTCGCCCAGATGTTCAACAAGCGCGGCTTGGCCCCGACAAAATCGGCTTTGGCTGCGCCGGGCAGACTGGCCACTGCGGGTTTAAGCGCAAATGCAGGCAGCGGCTGGCCGATCATCGTGCTTTCAACAAACTGATCTTTCTCCTGTGTCAGCATGTAGCCCGCCACCCCGACGAAGAATGCGAGCAGGGCAAGCGGCACCCACAGGACTAGGCGCGAGCGCATTGGTGGCTACTCCGCCGGGACCGAGGCTGGATTGAGCGCATCAAGATCAGCGCGGCGCGCCGCGCCCAATTTCACTGCGGCGCGGCGTTTGACATCCACCCGCACCCGGCCCGCAATCGCCAGCACTCCGCCCAGCGCAATCAGCAGCCCGCCATACCAGATGAAGGTCACAAACGGTTTCCACCACACCCGCAGCTGCCAGCGTCCGTCTTCGGCCTGATTGCCGATCACAACGTACATCTGCCCGTCCCAGCGGGTCAGCAGCGCGCTTTCGCTGGTGGCCTGTGACGGCGACCAGAAACTGCGTGCCTGCGGGTTGAGGATCACCGGTTCGGCCCCGTTGCGGCTTACGGCAATGCGCGCTTCAATCGCGGTCCAGTTGGGGCCAGCGACGGGTGAAACGCTTTGCAGCGTCACCGCAAAATCGCCGACCTGCTCGGTGCCGCCCGGCGCAACGGCGGCGAGCCGTTCCTGCGTGAAAGCGCCTTCGCAGGCCATGCCGAACAGCGAGACTGCGACACCGAAATGCGCCAGCACCATGCCCCACGTCGCCACCGGCACCCGCGTCAGCTTGCGCCCGCGCAGCGGCAGCATTGCCGCCACCGCCAGCGCGGCCGCCAATCCAAGACCGAGCAACGGCAGCAACGGAAATTGGCCGAAGAAGCTGACCAACGCGATGACTGCAACCAGCACAGCCGCAATCAACAGCATTTCAAACTGGATTCGTGCAGGCTTATCTTCCTTCCAGCGCAGCAAGGGGCCCACCGCCATCACCATGAACATCGGCACAGCAAAAATCGCCGCCGCCGGGTTAAAGTATGGCGGGCCAACCGACACGCGCACATCAAACGCCTCGGTCACCAAGGGATAAAGCGTGCCCAGCAGCACAATGGCGAGGATCGCTGACAGCATCACATTGTTGAACACCAGCGCGCCTTCGCGGCTGCTGAAGGAAAACCGCGTGCCTTCAGACACAGCGCCCGCGCGCAGGGCAAAGATGGTGAACGCCCCGCCGATATACAGGCCGAGCAGGCCGAGAATGAACGCCCCGCGTTCTGGGTCGACAGCAAAGGCGTGAACACTGGTCAACACGCCCGACCGCACCAGAAACGTGCCCAGCATCGACATCGAAAACGCCAGCACGCCCAGCATGATCGTCCACGTGCGCAGTGCATCGCGCGCGGCCAGCACGGCCACCGAATGCATCAGCGCGGTCGCCGCCAGCCACGGCATTAATGAAGCATTTTCGACCGGATCCCAGAACCACCAGCCGCCCCAGCCCAGTTCGTAATAGGCCCAGTATGATCCCGCCGTGATCCCGAACGTCAGCAGCACCCACGCGCCGAGCACCCAGGGGCGCATCACGCGGGCAAACGCCGGGTTCACTTCGCGCGTCAGCAGCGCGCCCATGGCCAGGCTGAACGCCACCGACAACCCGACATAACCGGCGTAAAGCGTGGGCGGATGGATCGCGAGGCCAATGTCCTGCAACAGCGGGTTCAGGCCGACGCCTTCGGTCGCGGGGATTGGCAGGCGTTCAAACGGGTTCGATGACAGCAGCAGAAACGCATAAAAGCCCAGCGCCACAAACCCCTGCACCGCCAGCGTTGCGCCCATCGTCCGTTCGGGCAGACGCCGTTCAAACGCGGCGAGCAATCCGCCTGACAGCGCCAAGACGCCGACCCACAGCAGCATCGATCCTTCGTGATTGCCCCAGGTGCCAGTGATTTTGTAAATCATCGGCTTCATCGAATGCGAATTGCTGGCGACCAGCTTCAACGAAAGATCAGTGACCGCAAACGCCCATAGCAGCATTGCGAAGGCCAGCACCGCAAGCACCGCCTGCACCACTGCGGCAGGCCGCGCATAGATCGCCAGCGGGTTCATCGCCTCGCCATCGGACGTCCTCAGCGCAAACCCGCCCGACACCATCTGCAAGACCGCCAGCGCAGCGGCGAGCCACAACGCGGCCAACCCGATTTCGGCGATCATTGCTTGGCCCTCGCTTGTGTCACAACCCTATTGCAGCCCGATAGTGGTATCGGCGGCCATCTTTGCGGCTTGATCGGTGCCCATGCCTTCAAGCTCGCGCGGCACGTAATTTTCGTCATGCTTGGCCAGCAGGTTGGTGGCCATGAACACGCCGTTCGGGCCAAGGCTGCCTTCGGCGACCACGCCCGACCCTTCGATGAACAGATCGGGCAGGATGCCGGTGTACCGCACCGGGATTGCATCATCGGTGTTGCCGGTGACCATGAAATTGACCGTAACGCCGTCAGCCTCGGTTTTGATCGATCCGTTACGCACCATACCGCCCAGCCGCACCGCTTGGCCGACCGAAGGCGGAGCGGCTGCCATCTGTTCGGGCAAGTAGAAATAATTCGCCTGATTGCGCAATGTCCACGCCGCAATCAGCCCCGCGCCGATAATCGCGAGCAGCGCGGCGATGACGAGGATCAGGCGTTGATGCTTGGCTTTCATGGTGTTCCTAACCTCAGCGCCGCCGGGTCGCATCGCGCCGCAGTTCGGCCCGCCGCATCGCCTGCCATGCCCATAGGATCAATCCGGCCAGCGCTGCAATGCCGACACCGTAAGCCAGCATGACGAAATCCCATTGGTTAAGCTGTTCGCGCATCAGGCCTGTTCCATCACGGGCGCGGTTACGACCGGCGCATCACCATCCAGCGCGCGCCGACGCAGCCGCGCTTCGACCTGTTCTTCGGCAATCAACGCGCGCATCCGCATCAGCACGATCGCGCCGAACAACAGCGAAAACCCGATCACAGCGACCAGCAGCGGCACCAGAAACGTCGCCTCAATCGCGCTTTTGCCCGCAGTGATGCTGGGCGGTTGGTGCAGCGAATTCCACCATACCACGCTGCGGTTGATGATCGGCACGTTGACCGCGCCAACGATCCCGAAAATCGCGGCGATTTTGGCCGAACCGCCTTCGCGCGCGGTCGCCTGCGTCAAGGCGATGTAACCGGCATACAGAAACAACAGCACCAGCATGCTGGTCAACCGTCCATCCCATTCCCACCACGTGCCCCACGTTGGCCGGCCCCAGATCGATCCCGTGGCAAGGCAAATCGCGCAAAACACCATGCCCGGCACCGCAATCGCGCGCGCCGCAATCGCCGCCAGCGGATGCTTCCAGATCAGCAACATCGCGCTCGACAGCGCAATCCCGGCCCAACCGCCCATACCGAGCCAAGCGGCCGGAACGTGGATAAACAGGATCCGCACCGTATCGCCCATCAGCCGATCAGGCGGCACCACAAACAATCCCCACCCCATCGCGCCGACAGACAGCACCAGCCCGCCCCAGAACAGGAGCGGCATCAGCCACTTTGCCAGTGACAGGAAACGGGTGGGGTTGGCGTAAATGTGCATGGCGGTTTGTGTCTTGTCGAGCTTGTAGCCTTACACCCGATCCCGACAAGACTGCAATTCTTGCATCGGCCCAATCGTTCCCGGCAAGTCTGCCGTTTTACGCGCGCCCGATCAGCTTTTGCGCCATGCGGTCGGCCACCACGTCGGACGATACGCCGGTGGCGGCGCTTTCCTGCCAGATCGTTTCGAGCCGTCCGGGAATCTGCGCGACCAGCGCGTTGACTTCGGCGACCGCGCCGGTGCGACCAGCCCGCCGCGCGAGATATTCGGTGGCGACCGAAATGATCCCGCCTGCGTTGATAACATAATCGGGCGCATACAGAATGCCGCGCGCGGCCAGCACCGCGCCGTGCTGCGCCTTGGCGAGTTGATTGTTCGCCCCGCCTGCGACAATCGCGCAGTCGAGCCCGGCAATGCTGTCATCATCGAGAATTGCGCCTAGCGCATTGGGGCTGAACACGTCGCACGGTGTCGCCATGATCGCATCGGTGGACGCCGTTTGTGCGCCCAATTCCTGCGCCAACGCAACCGCACGGTCGTGGTTGATGTCAGCCAGTGTCAGCCGCGCGCCGCCTTTGGCCAGCAACCGCGCCACACCGCCGCCGACGCTGCCGATGCCCTGCACCGCGATCCGCACGCCTGTAAGACCGTCGGTGCCCAGTTTGTGCGCGACGGCCGCCTTGATACCAAGATAGATGCCATAGGCGGTGAACGGGCCGGGATCGCCGCCCGCGCTGCCTTCACCCGCCACCGGCAGGCCCGACACATGCGCGGTGCGCTGCGACACTGCGACCATATCAGCTTCGGTGATGCCGACATCTTCGGCGGTGACATAGCGTCCGCCCAAGGCATCGACCGCATCGCCGAATGCGGCGAGCATTTCGGGGGTCTTGATCCGCTGTTCATCGGCGAGGATTACGGCCTTGCCCCCGCCCATTGGCAGCCCGGCCATCGCGTTTTTGTAGCTCATCCCGCGCGACAATCGCAGCGCATCGCGGATCGCGCCTGCCGGTTCGTCGTAATGCCAGAACCGGGTGCCGCCTGCTGCCGGTCCAAGATGCGTCGAATGCACCGCGATAATCGCTGTCAGCCCGCTCGCCCGGTCGTGCACCAGTTGCACCAATTCGTGCGCGTCAAAATCGGGCTCAGCCCAGAAAGCGGTCATGTTGGTCCCCTGTCGGGCGCGGGGCGGATTTTTCTGGGAAGGGATGATGGGGCGACCGACGGGGTTTGAACCCGCGACCTCCGGTACCACAAACCGGCGCTCTAACCAACTGAGCTACGGTCGCCACATGCCCCTACCCTGAAAGCCACCTTCCGGTTGCTGCCAAGCCCGCACAAGTGGCGCGGTTTACGCAAGGCTGGCGCGCGGTCAAGAGGCCGATCAGCAGGGTTTGCGCCTCTTGCACAAAGGCCTGTGGATGGGAAGCGAAAACTGTTTTCG
>JBBRFG010000110.1:0-8049 GCA_038224685.1 Sphingomonadales bacterium | reverse complement strand
AAGATCGTGAATTTGTGTCCCTTTTGGCGCAAAGGCTGGCATCGGTTACCGATGCTAACCGCCAAGGTTCACCTGCGACAGGAACGGTTTTCGCGGCAAATCTCTGGCCAACGGCTGCGGGTAAAGCCGCGCGTGCGCCGCGCCAACCCGGCAACGCACGCTTTGGCGCTCCGCTATTCTGGCGTGCCGACCAAGCCACGCGCTTCCAGCATTGGGGTAACGTCGGGTTGACGCCCGGCGAAGCTTTCGAACATTACGAAGTAATCCATCGTTCCGCCTTGGCTCAGTACCGTCTGGCGGAAGTGATCGCCGTTGGCGCGCGTCAGTCCGCCGTTGTCGCGGAACCACTTGCGGCTGTCACGATCAAGCATTTCAGTCCACAAATAGCTGTAATAGCCCGCTGAATAACCGGCAGGATCGCTGAAGATATGGTTGAAATAGGTCGAACGGTAACGCGGCGGAACAAGCCCGACTTCAAGCCCCAGTTCCTTCAGCGAACGCGCCTCGAACGCTTCGACTTTCTGTGGTGTATTAATTGCGGCGGCTTGCTCCGGCGAAAGCGCGGCCCATTTCATATCGAGCAACGCGGCTGCCACGACCTCGCCAAAATCGTACCCCTGATTGAATTTTGACGCGGCTTCGATCTTTTCCACCAGCGCCAGCGGGATCGTCTCGCCCGTCTTGTAATGCTTGGCATAGTTTTGCAGCACTTCGGGCGAGGTCGCCCACATTTCGTTCACCTGGCTGGGATATTCGACAAAATCGCGCGCGGTCGCCGTGCCTGACAGGCTTTCATAACGCTGGTTGGCGAAGAGCCCGTGCAGCGCATGGCCGAATTCGTGGAACATAGTCCCGACGTTATCAAAGCTGACCAGTTGCACTTCACCCGGCGATGCCTTGGGGATGTTGAGCACGTTGTAGATAACCGGTTTGGTCCCCCACAGGTGGCTTTGATCGACGAAGTTGCTCATCCATGCCCCGCCGCGCTTGGATGGGCGCTGGAACGGATCGAAATAGAACAGGCCTAGGTCTGACCCGTCGGCATCGGTAACGGTATAGACCCACACATCGGGGTGATAGGTGGGCAGATCGGTGCGGCGCTTAAAGCTGAGGCCGTAAAGCTTGTTCGCCGCGTAAAACACGCCGTCTTCCAGCACCTTGTCGACCTGGAAATATTCCATCACCGCGTCCTCATCAAGGTCGAAGCGTTCGGCCTTGATCTTGCCGGCATAACGCTGCCAATCCCACGGCTGAACCGTAAAATCGCCCCCTTCGCGGCTGATGACCGCGTTCAACTCAGCCGCCTCGCGCCGCTGGGTCGCGGCGAGCGCGGGGACCATTTGCTGCATGAAGCCAAGCGCGGTTTCGGGCGTTTTGGCCATCCGATCAAACATGGTATAGCTGGCCCAATCCGCCGCGCCAAACAGCGCAGCCTTTTCCGCGCGCAGAGCGGCGATGCGGGCAACCAAAGTGCGGGTATCATACGCATCAACAGCGCCGTCAGCGCGGTGATAACTGCGCATATACAACGCTTCGCGCGTGGCGCGATTTTCCAAGGTTGGCAGGAATGGTTGCTGGGTCGTGTTCTGCAACGCGATGGCATATTGGCCGGGCGCACCCTTTTCCGTCGCCAGTTCTGCCGCAGCCTTGATGTCGGCATCAGACAGACCGGCAAGTTCTGCGCGCGTGCGCACGATCAACGGCTGATTATTGGTGGCGCTTTTCACGGCTTGGCCGAATTGCGTAGTGAGGGTCGACAGGTCGGTATTGATTGCCTTCACCCGGTCGCGCTCAGCCTCGGTCAACAGCGCGCCGGCATGCACCATTGCATCGTAAGTATTATCAAGCAGGCGTGCGTCTTCGCGGGTCAGGCTGATCGCGGCGCGATTGTCGTAAATCGCCTTGACCCTTGCGAACAACGCCGGATCAAGATTGATTGCGTCCGAATGGGAGGACAGCAGTGGACTCACCTCGGTGTCGATTGCATCGAGCCGGTCGGTGGTATTGGCCCCAGTCAGGGCGTAAAACACCCGCGCTATGCGGCCTAGCATCCGGCCCGATTTCTCCTTGGCGACGATGGTGTTTTCAAAGGTTGGCGCATCATCGTTGGCCACAATTGCCTGCACCTCAGCCCGCTGAATGGCCATGCCCTGCCGGAACGCGGGGAGATAGTCGTCTTCGGCAACCTTGGTGAAGTCCGGCGCGAGGAACGGCAAAGTGCTGTCAGCGGCGAAATACCCAGTGCCATCGGGAATAGCGATAGCCTGAGGCGCGGCGGCAATGGTGAGCGACATTTCTTTTCCTTGCGGTGCTGCGGCGCACGCAGACAACATGGCAGCGCAAGACACCGCCGAAAGCATGGATGCCAATGTGCTGATCTTCATCTCTGGTTCTCGCTTGAGCTTGAGTGGGCGACGCGCCGCCGGGGGCCAGCTGGTCGCAGATAGCCAATGGGGTGACAGATGTTGCGACCAAACGCTAGCCCGATGGTCTGATCACCCAAACGTTGCAAAACCACGCCCTTTGTCATGCTGGATTAGAGGTCGAACAGCGCGGCGTCGACCGGGCGTCAATTCCTGAACCCGATCAGGATTTCCGCTTTTTGCGGGCGGCATAGCGCGCATCGCGTGCAGCCTTCAATTCCTCTTCAGACTTGGGCTGTTCGATCGCTTCTTCGCGCTCACGCTTGGCTTGTGCCTGCTTTTCCAGTTCGAGCAGACGTGCTGCTTCCTTTTCTTCACGCTTGGCCTGTGCCTTGGCATCGCGTTCCTGCTGCCGGGCGGCGCGAGCGGCCAGCTCTGCCTCGTCAAGTTTGGGAGCAGCTTTCAGCTTTGCTAGCGCGCTGGTTTTAGCACGAGCTGCGGCGGCTGTCCGGTCCTGAAATCCCGGCTCTTTGTAACCTTTCATGTGTATTTGTTCCTGGTCAGAAATATGTGATGATGTGACGGAGTCGTTTGCTACGGGCGCGTTAGGTCGTAACTACCCCTTCGGGCAAGCGCCGTCCTGATACAGCGCTCAAATTTTGGGGCAGGTTACCGCAATTGCGGCGCGTGCCGCACCAGCCTGAGAATTAGCTTTCGCTGGCAGTCCGCCGTGATAGCTGGCGCGAATATACCCAGCCAATCCCGATCAGGCTGAAACCCAGCGCCATGAAGCTGGCAATCCGCAGCAGGCCTGCCAGCCCCGCAGCATCGATCAGGAACACCTTGATCACCGCGACTAGCATCAACACCAGCGATCCGATGCGCCAGTTGCGGGCCGCACGTAGCGATCCCCACCACAGGAAGCCGAGCGCAAGCACAATCCCCAGCAGCGAAATCAGCAAGCTTTCGGTCTGTCCAATCGCCTGCGCGGTCAGCACCGATCCGGCGAATATCTGCCTCAGCAACGAAAAAGCCAGCAGCGCTATCAGCGCCATGGTTGCGGAATCAATTGCGTGGCGAGCCACCTGCGGGACATCACCCCACTGTTTTTCGCCCAGCCACAGGCCGCCAATCGCGGTGAGGTATGACAGCGTCAGCCAGTTGGCGAGCGGGGTCGGCCCGACATGCTGCACGCCCAGCAGCGGATTGTGCAGCGCCAGCGTGAAGCACACAAAATGCGCCAACGCGGTAGCAACCAGCCCAAGGCTGACCGGACGGCGCAGGCCCGCAGGCAATCCCTGCCCCGCGCCATAAGCACCCAGCACCAGCATCGCCTGCCAGATGGTGCGTTCGCCCATCCCGTAATGTTCAAACTGGAACAGCGACGTGATGACGAACACCTGTTTGTAAAGGCTGTGCAACATGACCGCGCCGATGATGCCGAGCGCAATTATCACCGCCAAGCGCAAATCAGTGCGCAGTTCCTGACCCTTCCACACCAGCACGCCGAGCACCGCGACCAACGGCAATATCCGCAAGGCAAGGTCAGCCGGCGCGATGGCACTTGTCGCAAGAAAGGGATCGCCCAGCAGGGCAAGTCCCCCGGCACTGGCCCAATCCGCCAATGGCACCAGTGTCCACGCCGCTGCGATAGCGAGAGCCGTTGCCCAAGCAGATGTGCGCGCGGGCTTGGACACAAACAGGCCGATTGCGCCCCCAGCGGCGATCCATGCCAGCGGCGCGCTGGGCACGATTTGCGCGATCATACCGTAGATGATTGCAACGCTGCCCGCCTCCCCCACTGCGCGCGCGATGGTATGACGGGCGATCAGCGCCATAATGGTGAAAGGTGCCGCCGCCGCTGCCCAGCGGACCACTGCGCGCGACATATCAGCCGATTCAGCCAAATCGCCCAATTGGGTGAATTCCTGCGGGAAGCCCGGCGTCACCGCAAGCGCGGACAAGGTCACACCCGCCCCCGCCCAAGCCGCTCCGTGCAACGCCGCCGCATCGCGCCGCGCATAGCACCACAGCAAAGGCGCAGACGCCGCTAGCGCCGCTACCGGGGCGAGCCATGCGGGCGTGATCAGCAGCAGCGCAGCAAATACCAGCAGGGCAGCAGGCCCAAGCAGGATCAGCGCTTTGCGCGTTTCTGCCTGCTCCTCACGCCGCCACAGTAAGCCAAAGCCCGCCCCCGGCAGCAGCGCAAGGCCCGCCATCTCCGCCGCCAACAGCGGTTCGCGGTCAATCGCGCCCCAACTGCCAAAGCGGCCATAAATCACAACGCCCATCAATAGGCTGACCGCGCCAAGCTGCGCCAGATCAAGCAGCCTGGCCCGCGCCAGCCATTGGTAAGCTAACGGAACTCCGACAAAAATTGCTATCTGCGCGGCGGCAACCAGCGCGAAAAACTGCGGATCAGGCTCGGGCCAAATCAATAACAGCCAGAGACCGAGTCCTGACGCCACCAGTGTGCCCAAGCGCAATGCGTCGAACCGCCAGCCAAGCCCTGCCAAGGCTGCGGCGATCAGCAGATACAGCCCCCACGTCAACGGTGCGAACCCGGCATCGGTGACCAGCACCGCCATCTGCAACGTTGCCAATCCGCCTGCGACCAGGTGCGGCAGGCTTGGCCCGCCTTTGCCATGCAGGAAGGCAGGCAACACCGTGCCAAGCACCACGAGATAAATGCCCAGCGCGGCAAAGTCCGAGCCGCTGGCAACGCCCGCGAACATCATCACCGCGCCCCAGCCAAGTCCGGCCGCCAGCGCGCCGTAACTGAGCCATCGGCGCTGCTGCGCCTGCCCTGTCCACGCCAGCCCGCTGGTAATCAGCGCCAGATAGAACGACAGCAGCGGGATATTCGCGCTATCGCTATCGACTAGCAGCGGCGCAGCAAATCCGCCAACCAGGCCGATCACTGCGCTTGGCAACCCGAACCGGAAAGACAGAGCAATTGCTCCCGCAGTCACGCTTGCCAGCCCGGCAAAGGCGGCACCTGCCCCGATCAAGCCATACGATGTGCCGGCAAGATAAAACGCTCCGTATAGCGTGGCGAGCCCGGCCCCGGCCAGCGCCTGACGCACGCGCGGATCAGCGAGCCTTTCCGCAAACCGAAAGGCCGTTTCTGCCGCCGCCAACAGCGCCAATCCAAACACAAAGCTCATCGCGACCCGCACTGCCGGGGTCAGCAAGCCCGCCTCAATCGAAAAGCGGACGAGAAAAATCCCTGCAACCGCCAGCGCGAAACCACCGCCCCAGATCGGCAGGCGTCGGCCAAAGATATCCTCGAAATCGAATGACAAACTGCGCCGCGCTTCGCCTAACTGTGCAGCGTCCGGGGCGTTGGCATAGACTATCGCCGGTTCAGCGACCTCGGGCTCTACCAATTCATCAGGGGGGCGCGTAGACGCGGCAGAGGCGGCATCTACCAGCAACTCGGGCGGGGTGAGGATGATCGGCCGCGCCGCAACGGCCACGGCGCTTTCGTAACCTTGTGCGATATCATCTGACACGCGGGATGCGGACGTATCTTTGAGAGTTTCAAGATTGCGCGAAAGATCGGCAAGCTCGCGCTCAAGCTTGCCGATCCGCCGCCAAGACGCCGCGACCAACCCGGCAAGCAATAAGATGAAGAAATATTCCATAGCCCCGCGCCTCTCTTCGCTAAGCGCGGTCGGTTTGCAATCGTCAAATCATGCGCGTCGCGCTGCGCACCCGGAACCGAATGCAATCGGACAAGACCCCCTACGCTCGGCAGCGCGTCAAACAGAACGCGCTTATGGCAAAGGTTTGCTTACGAGCCCCAGTCGCGCGCTCCGCTGACAATGGTGATTTGCCGTAGTGGATTGCTTCGCGGCGGGCCTGCATGGTAATCTTCGCTGAAGCCGGGCGCGAGGGCCAATTCAATTTCATACAGATCCGCGTGCGCAGAGAACCCGTAGATTTCAGGTATTATCCGTTGCCTGGCGAGCACGACTTTGGCGGACCAGTTCTGCCATGCGAATGCTCGCGCCCGCAGCGGTCATGCGCGCATGATCCGCCCCCACCGACATCGCGGTCGCCGCGGCTTCGGCGAACAAACGACCGCCTACGGAAATGACAGTCGGCTGTTCAGGCACAGCTATCCGGCTACGTTCGACCGTGGCACGCAAGCGCGCAAGAGCGTGATGACGCGGCATCGCATCGGACAAACCAATATCCAATGCGTCAGGGTGCTGCGCCTTCATCTGGTTAGCCAAAGCCTCATCGCTGCCGGGAAAAGCCATATCCACACGCCAACCTGCGTCAGTGAATTGGTCAGCCAGCAACGACGTGCCAAGCACATGCTTTTCACCCGGAGCGATTGCCAACAAAATGCTGTAACGGCTGTTGCGAATAGAGTCGGCGGTGGCGTTGTACCGCACCGCGTGGCCGGCCAATTGCAACATGCTGAGGCCGATTGTTAGGTCGAGCTCGGTACAATCATCGGTTAGCCACGCATCACCCAACGCGCGAGCAGTTGGCTCAATCAACAGGCTCACGATCGCGTGACTGGTCCAGCCTTGTTCTGTCAAAGATGCGATCAAGGTATTTACGCCGATATCGTCAGCTTGGAGTGACAAGGCACTGAGGCTGTGAATATGTGCGGATATCGCAGCGGGCGCGGGCCGGGCCGTCGCTCTTCCGGTGGATGATTGATCAATCCGCGTATGCAGCAACAAATCCCAATCGGAAAACAGCCGCGCCGGAACAACGTGTTCGCTCAGCACCTCAATATGGTCATGGCGGGTATCTTGCTTGATCGATGTCCAAACAGCTTCGAGTTTTTCCGGCGGCCCTTCAAGCGTTTGAAGAAAAGAGCCATCTTCGTACAGCAACATCCCGGTCACGTTCAGGTTGCGGTTGCGCGCCCTCGCCCTACCGGTCAGCGCATGAAGATCCGACGTGCTTGGCGTCGCGGTAGCCACGCTTTTGTACGTCAGGCAGCCAATCCAGCCGTCGCTCCCAGCGTCGCCATACGAACTCTGTAACATCCTCAAAGCCTCTCCACGAAGGGCGGGGACCAACGGTGAGCCGGAGCAAAGCAACAAATATCCAGCACAACCCAGCAGACGATCCCCATCCGCCTCTTTTTTGCTTGCCGGATCGGCGGTCGTCCGAAGAGACTGGCACTACAGCCCTTTCCCAACATCTGATGACACCGGTAAGCTCAAATCACGCATCTGCCAAAAGGGCCGAGTCGTCAAGTGCCAAGGATGCAACTTAATGCCAGGTCCACAATCTTGGAGCGCAGCGTCCCGATAATTCGGTCCGACAAGCGGATTTCCAAGCGGTTCTGATTGTGATGAAATGAATCTTGCGAATTGGCATTGAGAAGTGCCAGACCGCTTGGTTCTTGGCTCGGACAATATCCCAGCACTCCAACCGAAGTGGCTTGACTGGTTAGCCAATCGTGGAGTTGATCCGATCTTTATTTATAAACTTCACGCCGATCTGAAAACTGGCGAACGCGTCTGCGCCAAGCCCGGTAGCTTCCGGGTTTCAGAGAGCGGCGCATCAACGCTTTTACGTCATCCGGGCGCATGCCATGAAGCGCCTCGATATTGGCGAAACTCGCTAAATCGCTAAGCGCCATTTCAATGATCTCAGAGAGGGTGGCATCGTCCAAATTGCTATACGCCATCGAGTTTTCCAGGGCCTTTGC
>JBBRFG010000109.1:0-8114 GCA_038224685.1 Sphingomonadales bacterium | reverse complement strand
ACCGCACCCAATCCAGCCCCATTTCCTCGAAAATCTCTTTGTCCTCGGCCCAGTTCTCCGACTGTTTGACGTGGAGATACAGGTGCACCGGCACGCCCAGCACTTCGCTCAGTTCCGCACGCGCCGCTGCGCCAATCGCTTTGATCCGTGCGCCGCCTTTGCCCAGCACAATCGCGCGCTGGGTTTCGCGCGCTACCACGATTTGCTGGTGGATTTCGATGCTGCCGTCGGGCCGCGTGAGGTATTTTTCGGGCCGCACTGCGCTGTCATAGGGCAGTTCCTCGTGGAGCTGCTGATACAGCTGTTCGCGGGTAATTTCAGTGGCGAGCAGGCGTTCTGAGGCGTCGGACACCTGATCTTCGGGGTACATCCATTCCGCCTCGGGCATCATGCCCGCCAACGCATCCTTCAGTTCCGGCACGCCGTCGCCGTTCAGCGCCGAGACGAAATAAATCTCGGCAAAATCGACCTTGCTGCCAAGATTCTGCGCCAGCGCCAGCAGCGGTTCTTTCTTCGCGCGGTCGACTTTGTTGAGCACGAGGATTTTGCGTTCGGGCCGGTTCGCCAATGCTTCGAGCAGTGGTTCCAGTTCATGCCGCCGCTGTTTGATCGGATCGACCAGCAGCAGCACCGCATCGGCCGCCTCTGCGCCTTCCCATGCGGCGCTCACCATCGCGCGGTCGAGCCGCCGCTTGGGCGCGAAGATGCCGGGGGTATCGACGAGGATCATCTGCACCGGCGTGCCCGCCAATTCGTGCAGCGCGATCCCGAGCATCCGCGCGCGCGTCGTCTGCGCCTTGGCGCTGGTGATCGCGACCTTTTGGCCGACAAGCTGATTCACCAGGGTCGATTTGCCCGCGTTCGGCGCGCCGATCACGGCGATCATGCCGCAGCGGGTGGGGCCAGAAGGGGTGAAGCCTGATGAGATTGGGGGTGCGGTGTTCATATCAGTTCAATATCCGTTCGCCCTGAGCTTGTCGAAGGGCTGTCTTTGTTTTTGGGGCCATGGGGAAAAAAGGAAGTGCAGGGCTCAGGCAAGCTCAGCCCGAACGGGGCAAGGAAGGAGTCACCCAAACGTTTCCAGAAAAGCCTTGGCGGCGAGCCGTTCTGCCTCACCCTTGTTGGTGGCGGTGGCCTCTGCGTCGCCGACATTGCGCACGCTGACCCGCACGGTAAATCGCGCCGCATGATCGGGGCCGCTGCGGTCCACCACTTCATAGGCAGGCGCGGTGCGGCGGTTGCCCGCAGCCCATTCTTGCAGCGCGCTTTTGGGATGTTTCGACTTGCCGACATCGCCTTCCAGTTCGTGCGCCCATAGGCGATAGATTGCATCGCGCGCGGTATCGAAACCGTGCTGGATAAAGCACGCTCCGATCAGCGCCTCCATCACGTCGCCCAGAATATTGTCGCTATTGGCCCCGCCATCGTCGCGCGCCTGCTTGCCCAAGCGAATGTGGGCGGGCAGGTCGATATTGCGGGCAATGCGCGCGCAGGTGGCGCCGCTGACCAGCGCGTTCAATCGCTGCGACAGCTTGCCTTCGGGCGCATCGCCAGCGCGAAACAGCCAAGCCGCCACTGACAGGCCCAGCACCCGGTCACCCAGAAATTCCAGCCGCTGGTAATCCGCCGCATCCGCGCCTGACCCGTTGAAGCTGCCGTGGGTCAGCGCCTCCAACCACGGGGCTTCGTCACCAATGGCAAAGCCGTGCGACTGCAACCAGTCGCGGGCGGCGGGATCGAGCGTTTTCACAACCGGTTCCCGATCCGATCCCAGCGGGCGGCGGAAAACCATGTCCACGGGCGCAGCCATTGTGCGCTGCCATCGGTTGACCACACGATGATGGTGGCGCGGCCCACCAGCAGGTCTTGCGGGACCATGCCGACACCATCGCCAGCGGTGGCCGGGAACCGACTGTCGCGCGAATTGTCACGGTTGTCGCCCATCACGAACATCGCGCCCGGCGGCACCGTGGCTGGCCCGAACCCGTCGCTTTGAGTCAGCCCGAAATCGAGTACGTCGTAGCTTTTGCCTTGGCGCAGAGTTTCCCGGAAGCGGTCGTAGCGGCAGGCCTCCCCCCCACCGGCCAACGCCGTCAGCACGCCGCCCCATTCGCACCCGGTGTTGGGCGATTGCACGATCAGTTCATCGGCAATCCGTTGCTGAGGAACCGCCGCGCCGTTCACCACAACGCGCCCGCCGATCACCGCCACGCTATCACCCGGCAGGCCGACCACCCGTTTGATATATTCACGCCCGTCAATCGGGTGTTTGAAGATCACGATATCGCCGCGTGCTGGCGGCGTCGCCAGCAGTCGCCCATTGGGCAGCGGAACGTCAAACGGGAGCGAATTGCGCGAGATGCCATAGGGCCATTTGGCCGCCAGCAGATAGTCGCCGTTCATCAGGCCCGGCAACATGCTTTCCGACGGGATCGAAAACGGCGCGAACGCCAATGTGCGGAATATCAGCACCGCCAGCAGCAATTTGATCAGGAACCAGACAAAGCTGCCCCAGCCTTTCCTACCCGCCGGGTCGGTGTCGTTGAATGCAGGCGGGAAGTCTGCGGCCGCACCTGGCAGCATACCGGTAAGAGATTGGGTCTTAACATCCATCGCGCATGCTCTTACTCGCAGCCGCACAGGCGTGCAAAGGGGAAGAACAATGAGCGGATCAGTTGGCGCGGATTCAAACGGCGCGGCAACCGCGGTATGGTCGCAGTTGCGCGCGCAGACGCCGCATACCTTGGCACAGCTATTCGCCGCTGATCCGGCCCGAACCGAGCTGATGACCCGGTGCATCGCATGGCCGGTCGCGCCGGGCAGCGGAGCCGAAGCGGGCATGCGGATCGATTTTTCCAAGACGCACCTTGATGACGCTGCAATCACCGCGTTTGAAGCGCTGGCCGACGCGCGCGGGTTTGCTGCGGCGCGAGGCGCGCTGTTCGATGGCGGGATTGTAAACCCGACCGAAGGCCGCGCCGCCACCCACGGCGCGCTGCGCGGCAGCGGCACGCCTGCTCACGTCGAAGAGGCCGAGGCGCTGCTGGCGCGGATGGGGATGCTGGTTGAAGCCATCCACGAAGGCGCACTGGGAGAAATCCGCCATTGTATCGCGATTGGCATCGGCGGATCGGCGCTTGGCCCGGCGCTGGCGATTGATGCGTTGGCGCGCGATCTGGCGATGGTCGATGTGCACGTTGTCTCGAACATCGATGGCCTTGCGCTCGAACAGGCGTTTGCCGCGTGCGACCCGGAAACGACGCTGATTGCGCTGGCGTCCAAGACCTTCACCACCATCGAAACCCTGACCAATGCGAACAGCGCGCTGGGCTGGCTGGCGGATAACGGGGTCGAAGATCCGGGCGGGCGCGTGATCGCGCTGACCGCTGCGCCTGAAAAGGCAGTCGAATGGGGGGTGGACGAAACCCGCGTGCTGCCATTCCCCGAAAGCGTGGGCGGGCGCTATTCGCTGTTTTCGTCCATCGGATTTCCGGTCGCGCTGGCGGTCGGGATGGACGAATTTCGCGCAATGCTCGCCGGGGCCAAGGCGGTGGACGATCATTTCCGCGCTACAGAAGGCCGGGCCAACGCCCCGCTGCTGGCTGCGTTTGCCGATCAGTATTACGCGCGGTTGAAAGGTTGCCAGACCCGCGCGGTGTTCGCTTATGACGAACGGCTGGCGCTGCTGCCATCGTATCTCCAGCAGTTGGAGATGGAGTCCAATGGCAAGCGCGTGATGGCGGATGGCACGCCGGTCGACGGGCCGACAGCGCCGGTCACATGGGGCGGGGTGGGCACCGATGGGCAGCATGCGGTGTTCCAACTGCTGCATCAGGGCACGCATCTCATCCCAGTCGATTTCATCGCCAGCATCGCGCCCGGCGACACGCTCGATCCTGCGCACCACCGCATCTTGTTGATGAACTGTCTGGCCCAAGGCGCGGCGTTGATGGCGGGTAAGACGTCGGACGATCCCGCGCGCGCCTATCCCGGCGACCGGCCATCAACCACGTTTCTGCTGGATGATTGCGATGCGGAGACAGTGGGCGCGCTGATCGCGTTTCACGAACATCGCACCTTTGCGGGTGCGGTGCTGATGGGGATCAACCCGTTCGACCAGTTCGGCGTAGAATTGGGCAAAGCCATCGCCAAGCAGATCGAGAGCGGGGAGGGTGAGTTTGATGCGAGCACCACGGCGTTGATGTCGGCGGCTGGGTTGGGGTGAGCGAAGGCATCTGCCATTTCTTTTCTATCTAAACTTCTTATATTGGAGGCACAAAGGAGTCGGATAATGTCCAAGGCAGGTCAGCACGTTGTTCCGAATGGCGATAAATGGAGTGTCCGCAAGTCGGGAGCTGTCAAGGCATCTGCCACTTTCGATACGCAAAATCAGGCGATCATTCGTGCGACCGAAGTGGCGAAGAACCAACGGACAGAGCTTTACATCCACGGCCGTGATGGAAGAATCCGCGAACGGAATTCCTATGGCAGCGATCCCCATCCGCCTAAGGGCTGATAGGTCGTATGCCATCGGGAACATTCGAAAATTCAGTTTTCATCAATTGTCCTTTTGATGAAAAGTATGATCCTATTCTACAGGCAATGCTTTTCTGCATCGTCGATCTTGGCTTTGTGCCTAGGCTCGCAAAGGAGAGGAACGACTCGGGAGAAATAAGACTGCACAAAATCGCTGACTTGATCAGAGAATCGAGATATTCAATCCATGACTTGAGCCGCTCCCAAGCTCTTAAGAAAGACGAGTATTTCCGATTGAACATGCCGTTCGAGTATGGCGTCGATTGGGCCTGCCGCCGGTGGTATGGAGAGGGTCGGGATAGAAAAATCTTTCTCATTCTCGACGAGAATAAGTATCGATATCAGGCAGCACTCTCTGACATTGCAGGCTCAGACATAAAATTTCACCAAGCGGATTATCAAAAGGCTGTCCGCGCGGTGCGAAACTGGCTTGTGAGCGAAGCTGGCGTAACTGCACCTGGCGCCGCGCGAATTTTGGCGAGGTATGCTGACTTCCAAGCTTGGCACTTTGAGAAGCAGCGTGCAGCAGGGTTTTCGGACGGGGATATTGAGGATTATCCGACTCCCGAATTTTTGGCATCAATGGTTGAATGGAAGAAGGTTGGCGAGCCAATCACTTACGATAGCACTGATTGACATTCGACCATGAATGCTTCATACGCTGCCAACGAAGCGCGCTAGCCATGCGTGAAGCGGCGGAAATTTAACAGCATCCGCCCCGGCCGCGCCTCGGTTTTTCCCAAGACTTCCCTTTTCACGCGGGCGGTTTCAACCCCCGCGCCGCGCCCGTAATCCGTTTGGGATTCGCGGAAATGCGCGCCGCTGATTATTTGCGAGTTTTTACCACATGACCACTTTTGCTGAACTCGGGCTGTCGCAGCCCGTGCTCCAAGCCCTTGACCTCAAAGGCTACACCGTTCCCACCCCAATCCAGGAACAGGCGATCCCGCCGGTTCTCAAGGGCCGCGATCTGCTCGGCATTGCCCAGACCGGCACCGGCAAAACCGCTGCTTTTATGCTTCCCAGCATCGACCGGCTGCGCGCGGCTGACAAACAAATCCCGTTCAAATCCTGCCGAATGCTGGTGCTGGCCCCGACCCGCGAACTCGCGGTGCAGATTGCCGATAGCGCCAAGGATTATGGCGCGCTGGCAGGGCTTAAGGTGCAATGCATCGTTGGCGGCACCAGTGTCGGCAAGGATCGCAACAAGCTGCACCGCGGCACCGATATTCTGGTCGCCACGCCGGGCCGCCTGCTTGATCTGATCGAACAAAAGGCGCTCAATCTGGCCGGCATTGAAGTGCTGGTGCTCGACGAAGCTGACCAGATGCTCGATCTCGGCTTCATCCATGCGCTGCGCAAGATCCGCGAATTGGCCCCCAAAGAACGCCAGACGCTGTTCTTTAGCGCCACCATGCCCAAAGCGATCAAGGAGTTGGTCAGTGGGTTCTGCAACAACCCGGTCCAAGTTTCGGTCACCCCGCAAAGCACCACGGCAGAGCGGATCGACCAATATCTGTTCATGGTGCAGCAGGACGAGAAGCTGAGCCTGCTCGAAATGATCCTTAAAGGGCGGCACGCCGTTCCCGGCACGGTGGAACGGACGTTGATCTTTACCCGCACCAAACACGGCGCTGACCGGGTGGTGAAGCGGCTGGAACAGGGCGGGATCGAAGCCAACGCGATCCACGGCAACAAATCGCAGCCGCAGCGCCAGCGCGCGCTCGATGAATTTCGCAAGGGCCGCGTGCCGGTGCTGATCGCGACCGATGTGGCCGCGCGCGGGATTGATATTCCCGGTGTCAGCCACGTCATCAACTACGAACTGCCCAACGTGCCGGAACAATATGTCCACCGCATCGGGCGCACTGCGCGCGCGGGCAAGGGCGGGATTGCGATTGCATTTTGTGCCGAGGATGAACGCGCATACCTCAAGGATATTCGCAAGGTCACCGGGGCCGAGCTTGATCGGCTAGCCCTGCCCGACAATTTCCGTGCCGTGGTTGAAGGCGAAGGCCCGACCAAGCCTGCCGCGCGCGAACCGATGCGGCGGGTCAATCCGCGCCCAATTGGCCAGCGTCCGCAGGGCGAACAGCGCGGTGATCGCAAGCCGCAGGGCGAACGTCGCCCTGATGGTGATCGCCGTCCGCAAGGTGATCGCAAGCCGCAGCACGCTGGCGGCTCAGGCCGTCCCAGTGGCGGGGGAAATGGTGGCGGCGGTCGGCCCTCTGGTAACGGTGGTGGGGGCGGTGATCGCGGCCGGGGCCGTGGTCGTCCCGGCGGCGGCGGCGGCGGCGGCGGTGGTCGCCCGCGCTCTGCCAGCGCCTGATAACAACCAAGCTTGATAACACATAAGAGTGGGGGCCGCAGCGCCCCCATTTTTTTGTCTGAATTCCGGCTATTCGCGGCGCGATGGTTGCCGCCATCGGCGCGTTCGCCCATATGCGCTGCGTCACAACCGGGAACAGCGCAATGGCCGACGACTATGATTACGATCTCTTCACCATTGGCGCAGGATCGGGCGGCGTGCGCGCCAGCCGCGTTGCTTCGGCGCACGGCGCACGGGTGGCTGTGGCCGAGGAATACCGGGTCGGCGGCACCTGCGTCATTCGCGGCTGCGTGCCAAAGAAAATGCTCGTCTACGGCGCGCAATTTGCCGAGGATCTGGAAGACGCCAAACAGTTCGGCTGGACCATCGAAGGCAAAAGCTTCGACTGGGTAAAGCTGCGCGACCACGTGCAAAATGATGTGTCGCGGTTGGAAGGGCTGTACGGCCAGACGCTCAGCAATCACCAAGTGACTGTGTTCAATGAACGCGCGACCATCACTGGCGACCACCAGATCACGCTGGCGAGCGGCCAGATCGTGACCGCCAAGGTGATCCTGATCGCCACCGGCGCGCGCCCGTTGATCCCTGATTTTCCGGGCAATGAACACGCCATCACCTCGAACGAAGCGTTTCATCTGGATGCGATCCCGCGCCGCATCCTGATTGCGGGCGGCGGTTATATTGCCAATGAATTCGCCTGCATTTTCAACGAATTTGGCAGCAAGGTCACCATCGCCAACCGGTCCGACACGATCCTGCGCAGTTATGATACGGCGGTCCGCGACCGGCTGCTGCAAATCTCGATGGTCAAGGGGATCGAGTTCCTGTTCCGCACCGAGTTTGAACAGGTTGAACGGCAGGATGATGGCACCTTGCTGGTCAAGCTGACGGGTCATGATGCGCGCGAATTCGACGTGCTGATGGTGGCCACTGGCCGCGCGCCCAATATCGAAGGATTGGGGTTGGAGACCATCGGGGTCGAGGTTGGCCAGCGCGGCGAAATCGTGGTTGACGGTTTCAGCCGCACCAACATCGAATACGTCTATGCCGTGGGCGATGTGACCGACCGAGTGCAATTGACCCCGGTCGCCATCCGCGAAGGGCAGGCATTTGCCGATTCGGTGTTCGGCGGGGTCGCGCCCTATGCGGTCGATCATTCCTGCGTGCCGAGCGCGGTGTTCAGCCACCCGCCGATTGCCGCCGTTGGCCTGACCGAAGGCGAGGCGCGTAATACGCTGGGCAATATCAA
>JBBRFG010000108.1:0-8144 GCA_038224685.1 Sphingomonadales bacterium | reverse complement strand
GGATTGATCTGCTGGTCATCAACGGCGGTGATGGCACCGTGCGCGATGTGTTGACCTGCGGGCAGGCGATTTTTGGCGATGATTGGCCCGCGATTGCGGTGTTGCCCAAGGGCAAGACCAATGCCTTGAGCCTTGATCTGGGCATTCCCGATGACTGGAACCTGCAGCACGCAATCGACGCGCTGGATCGCGGGACGCGGGTCTGGCGCCGTCCAATGCTGGTTTCCTGCAAAGGCGGTGAAGGCAAGGGCGATGAAAGCAAAGCCGGCGGCGCAGCGCGCGTAGCGGGCTTTATCCTTGGCGCTGGTGCATTTGCCACCGCCACCCGCGCTGCGCAAAGCGCGCACAAGCTGGGTGCATTTGATAGCGTGGTGGTGGCGGTGACCGCGCTGTGGGCGCTGCTGCAATCGCTGTTTGCCAGCCGCGCGAACCCTTGGCGCAAAGGCGCGCGGATGCGGATCGGCCTCGGCAGCGCGGACGCCCCGATGGCGCATAGCGGCCACGGCGATCGGGCGCGGCGGCAATTGCTGTTCGCTTCGACGCTGGAACGGCTGCCCGCCGGGATCCGCCCGTTTGGCGCGCTGCGCAGCGGACTTAAACTGGTGACAGTCGATCAGATTTCCCGTCGCACAACCGCGCTGGTGCCGTTGGTGCTGATGGGCAAGGTTCGCAACGGCCTGCGCCAACGCGGCATTCACCAACTCACCGCCAGCCAGTTCACCCTGTCGATTGATGATCAGTTCATCTTTGATGGAGAAGCATTTCCGGCGGGCGATTACCTGATCGAGCAGGGGCCGGAGCTCGCGTTCGTCACGCCATGAACGCCGATTTCGGCGCGCTGGCTGATCGGATTGCTGCCTGCCTTGCAACACCAATCGATCCTGCCGTGGCCCATTTTGCCAAGGCACTGGCCGGAGCAGCAGGTGCGCGGGCGGTGTTGTTTTATGGATCGAACCTGCGGACCGGCTCGCTCGACGGGGTGCTTGATTTCTATATCCTGCTGCCCGGCGACCAGGAACCCGCGATCTGGCCCACGGTGAGCTATCACGAGCGCGAAGCAGGCGAGATTACCTTGCGCGCCAAAGTTGCCACAATGCGGCTTACCACCTTTGACCGGGCGGCCAGCGGTGCGCTGATCGATACCACCATCTGGGCGCGGTTCGTGCAGCCAAGCGCGTTGGTCTGGGCCGAAGATGCCGCTGCACAGCGCGACGTAATCGCCGCAATTGCCGCGGCCTGCACCACCGCCGCCCGGCTCGCCGCAGCGCTTGGCCCGGACAGCGGCACGGCCGAAGATTACTGGCGGGCACTGTTCCGCGCCACATACAAGGCTGAATTCAGGGTCGAAAAAAGCGGGCGGGAGGATGATATCCTCAGCGTCAACGCCGATCATTTCGGCGGGCTGTTACCGCTCGCGCTTGCGGCGGGTGGGATTGCCCCCGCGGCGCAGGGCGCGGTGCTGTCCCCGCAAATGACCCCGGCCCATCGGCGCGCGGTGCTGGGCCGGTGGAAACGCCGGCGACGGCTGGGCAAACCGCTCAATCTGGTGCGGCTGGTCAAGGCCAGCACCACCTTTGACGGGGCGGCGCGCTATGCCGCGTGGAAGATTGAACGCCACACCGGCATGGCGGTCAAACTGACCCCGCTGCGCGAACGGTACCCGCTGATTGCCGCGCCGCAGGTGCTGTGGGATCTATGGCAGCACCGGCGGAAGCAGCAGCAGCGACAGCGAAGGCGCGATATCAGCTAAGATATGGGTTCGTGATTGCCATGCGGGTGGTCCCCGGCCCCGTCGGTCGAGATATCGGTGCCGCGATGGCCGTTGGCGTCGTGCACCACAGCAACGGCATAATCGCCCGGCGCTGGCGGCCGGATACATACGGTCATGGGCGTCTCGATGAAATGAGGAAAGATGGCGGCGCGCGCCACGGCGGCGCGGCAACAGGGCCGGTCAGGTAGAGTGCGCAGATCCCGAGGCGTGCCTGAATTGCGGCTAAATTGGCAGGCTGCGCGCGCTGGCCCCGCAAATCGCCGCCGTGGAAAAGGTGCGATTCGCGCTTGTCGCATGATTCGCGGCGCTCGTATGGCAGGCCTACCGCCACAAAAGGCCTGCCCCGCGCCATGCCTGCA
The DNA here is from genome assembly GCA_038224685.1 of Sphingomonadales bacterium. Lineage (GTDB taxonomy): Bacteria > Pseudomonadota > Alphaproteobacteria > Sphingomonadales > Sphingomonadaceae > Erythrobacter. The sequence continues at coordinate 6,014 of JBBRFG010000108.1, read as the reverse complement.
CCATTGATGCCTGCACCGTTGATTTCGCCGTCGATCCTCTCTGCCGATTTTGCGCGGCTGGGCGAGGAAGTGCGCGCGGTTGACACAGCGGGCGCAGACTGGATCCATATTGATGTGATGGATGGGCATTTCGTGCCCAACATCACCATCGGGCCCGACGTGGTCAAGGCGCTGCGGCCCCACACCGACAAACCATTTGACGTGCACCTGATGATCGCCCCGGTTGATCCGTATATCGAAGCCTTTGCCAAGGCGGGCGCGGACATCATTACCATCCATCCCGAAGCCGGGCCGCATATCCATCGCAGCCTGCAAGCGATCAAGGCGCTGGGCAGGAAAGCCGGTGTGGTGCTTAACCCCGGCACGCCGGTCGAAGCGCTCGACAATCTGATGGATCTGGCTGATCTGGTGTTGGTGATGAGCGTCAACCCCGGGTTCGGCGGGCAAAGCTTCATCCCCTCGCAATTGGAAAAGGTCGCACGTATCCGCGCGATGATCACCCGCTCGGGCCGGGCGATCCATCTGGAGGTCGACGGCGGGGTCAATGCCGACACCGCGCGGTTGTGTGTGGCGGCCGGGGCCGATGTGCTGGTTGCAGGATCGGCTACATTCAAGGGCGGGCCCGATCACTACGCTGCCAATATCGCCGCGCTTAAGGGCGCGCTCTGATGGCGACCTTGTTCCGCACCCCCGGCGGCAGACGCGCCGATGCACTGGTCGACCGGGTTGCGGATAATCTTGCATCGGCGTTGGCTGATGGGCCGGAATTTGGGACCGAAGCAGCAGCGGCTGGCGCGAATGCCGCCGCATCCTCGCCCGCGCCGATGCCTGCCCAACCTTCGCGCGCGCTGGCGTTGAGCGATGTGATCGCTGTGCAGGCCGGGCCAGGGGAGGCTTTGATCCGGCTGGCTTACCGGATCGGTGTGCCGGGTCAGGCGCTTAGCCAACCGTTCCGCCGCGCGCCGCCGCTGCGGGTGCTGGCAACGGTCGATAGCCCCGATCACGGCGACCGTGCGGCTGGCACAGCCCTGCGCGCCGGGCATTTTGTAATCAACGGCGCGCGCCTGCCGATTGCCACATTCGATTTTTCACCAGCGGCACGCCCTGCGCCGGGCATAGAACGCGTGCTGCACAGTTTTAGCTGGCTCGCCGATCTGGCGGCCAGCGCGCCGCGCGCTGATTGCACTTTAGTGGCGGAACGGATCGCAAGCCGGTGGCTCCACGCCAATCGCAAGCCCGCCAAAGGGCCAGCGTGGGAGGTTGAGCACGCCGGGCTACGGCTGACAGCTTGGCTGGTGTATGCGCCGCTGGTGCTGGGCGGGCAGGACAAGGCGCTGAAATCGCAAATGCTGGCGGCGATTGCGGAGACCGCCGCCTGGCTCGACAAACGCGCGCCGCGCCAAGGTGCCGGGTTCGCCGCGGTTGCTGGCTGGGCCGGGATTGTGGCGGCGGGGCTGTTGTTGCCCAATGGCAAGCCCCGGCGGCTGTTTGGCGAGGCAGGGCTGATCCACGCGCTCGGTGATATGGTCGGCGAAGATGGCGGGGTGCTGTCGCGCTGTCCGGCGGCGCAGCTTGATGCGGTGCGGCTGCTGACCGATCTGATCGCCTGTTACGCAGCGGCGCAAATCACGCCGCCGGCGGCGCTGGCGGTAATGCGCGAATTGCTGGTGCCGCCGCTGCTGGCATTGCGGCACGGTGACGGCGCGCTTGGCAGTTGGCAGGGGCAAGGCGCGATTGGCGCTGACCGGGTGGCGGCGGTGATCGCAGCATCGGGCGTGCGCACCCGGCCGCTCATCACCACCACAAGCTGGGGTTATCAGCGCGTCCGTGCTGGCGAAACCCTGCTGCAATTCGATACCGCCCCGCCGCCGCGCGCGCGCCACGTGCGCAATGGCTGCGCATCGACATTGGCGTTTGAATTGTCCGATGGCCCGGCGCGGATCATCGTCAATTGCGGCGGCGCGGCGCTGGCAGGCGGCCAAGTGCCCGCCCGGATCGGACAGGGGTTGCGGGCGACAGCCGCGTTTTCCACGCTCGTGCTCGACAATGCCAATTCCACCGCCGTGCTGCTCCACGGGCAGCTCGGCAAAGGGGTCGAGACGGTTGAGGTTGAACGCCGCACGGTTGCCGGGCGCGGACGCGAGGCGACCCGGATCGAAGCTGCGCATGATGGTTATGCCCAGCGGTTCAGCCTGACCCACCGGCGCATCCTCACGCTCAGCGGCGATGGCACCGAGCTGGCGGGCGAAGATATCCTGATCCCCAGCGCCAAAAACGGCAAGCGCGGCAAGATCGCCTTTGCGCTGCGGTTCCATCTTGGGCGCGGGGTGGAGGTACAATTGTCGGGCGACAAACGCGGTGCCAGCCTGCTGCTGCCCGATGGGCGGCTCTGGCAATTCCGGCTCGGCGGCGATCGGGCGGGCGCGGGCGAGATCACCTTTTCTGCCGAAGACAGCCTGTGGATCGACGGCGATGGCCGCCCGCACGCGACCGAACAGCTGGTGGTTGAAGGGCTGGTATTGCGCGGCGGGGGGCAATTCTCCTGGCTGCTGAGAAAAACGGGATAGGTTTGCCGGGCATGACCGCCAACATTACCGATGGTGTGATCAAACGGGCGCTGCTGTCAGTGTCCGACAAGACGGGCTTGGCGCAATTGGGCGCGGCGCTGGCGGCCAAGGGCGTCGAACTGGTGAGCACCGGCGGCACTGCCAAGGCGTTGCGCGATTCCGGGCTGGCGGTGCGCGATGTGGCCGATCTCACCGGCTTTCCCGAAATGATGGATGGACGGGTCAAGACGCTGCACCCCGCCGTGCATGGCGGGCTGCTGGCGCTGCGTGACAACGCCGAACACGTCGCTGCGATGAAGGCGCACGGGATTGGCGCAATTGATCTGGTGGTGGTCAATCTCTACCCGTTTGAAGCAACCGTGGCCAAGGGCGCGGGCCGCGCCGAGATTATCGAGAACATCGACATTGGCGGGCCTTCGATGGTGCGCTCTGCTGCCAAGAACCACGGGTTCGTGACGATCCTGACCGATCCGGCGGATTATCCCGTGCTGCTTGAAGAACTGGCCGCCAATGATGGCGCAACCTCGCCCGCATTCCGCATCCGCATGGCGGGCAAGGCCTATGCCCGCACCGCGGCTTACGATGCCGCTATCGCCAATTGGTTTGCGTTTGGTGATGCCTTTACCCACCCGCTCGGCACCGAAGCGCTCCACGCCGTGCCGTTCCCCGACACGCTGCCGCTGGCGTTCAAGCGGGCTGATACGCTGCGTTATGGCGAAAATCCGCACCAATCGGCGGCCGTTTATGTGCCGCAGGTGCTGGGCGCACGCGGGGTGCCGCAGGCGGTGCAATTGCAGGGCAAGGAACTCAGCTACAACAATTTGAACGATGCCGACGCCGCATTGGAACTGGCGGCAGAATTTGCCGGACAGCAGCCCGCTGTCATCATCGTCAAACACGCCAACCCCTGCGGCGTGGCGCAAGGCACCAGCTTGCTCGCCGCGTGGGAAGCGGCGCTGACCTGCGATAGCGTATCGGCGTTTGGGGGAATCGTGGCCGTCAATTGCGAGCTTGACGGCGCGACGGCTGAAGCAATCGCGGGGATCTTTACCGAAGTCGTCATCGCCCCTTCGATCAGCGCCGAAGCCCGCGAAATCTTCGCCAAAAAGAAAAATCTGCGCCTGCTCGAATGCGGCGCGCTACCCGATCCGCGCAGGGGCGGATTTGCGATGAAAACGATTGCGGGCGGGCTGCTGATCCAATCGCGTGATGCCGGGGCAGTGGGCATTGATGACCTCACCGTGGTCACCAAACGCGCGCCGACGCCGCAGGAATTGCAGGACTGCCTGTTCGCATGGACGGTGGCGCGACATGTCAAATCGAACGCGATTGTCTATGCCAAAGACGGGGCGACCGCCGGCATTGGCGCGGGCCAGATGAACCGCCGCGATTCGGCGCGGATCGCGGCGATCAAGGCGAAAGAAGCCGCCGAAACCTATGGCTGGGCCGCGCCGCGCACCTATGGCAGCGCGGTGGCGTCCGATGCATTTTTCCCGTTTGCCGACGGCCTGCTCGCCGCAGCGGAGGCTGGCGCGACAGCAGTGATCCAGCCCGGCGGATCAATCCGTGATGACGAAGTGATCGCCGCCGCTGACGAGGCGGGGCTGGCGATGGTGTTCACCGGAATGCGGCATTTCCGGCACTGATTTGAATTGCGAAGGCACCTCCGCGCGTTCGTCCTCGGTGCTGTTCCTCCCCCCGGATCAAGTCCGGGGTGAAGGTGCCTGCGGAGCTGGCGGGGGTCTGCGGAACGCTAGATTTGGCTCCGCGCTGCCCTATGCTCCGCCCCCGCCCATGCCATCCGATCGACTCACCGCACCCTGCGCACGGTTCGGCCCGCGTTGCGGCGAAACGAAACTATTTCTCAGCCGCTGCGTAACCACAATGACACCGCGACCTAACCCAGTACGACCGCCACGTTCATCCCGCTGCAATTCGGCAGCAGGCATAAGCTGGTGATCGATAACCGTTCACGAGTCCTTTTATGCGTATTTTCTCAACCGACCTGTTCCGCAATTTCAGCATCGGCTTTGTTGCAGGTGCGCTGATGATTGCCGGAGCCAATGCGGATCGCTGGAGTGACCAGATCGCCCCGCCCGCGCAGGCGGCTGAAACGCTTAAGGCACCGGCCCCCTCGGCTGAATTCGTGATCGCTCGTTAAGGAAGCACCCCCCATGAATCGCATTGCCGTTTTGCTCGCCGCCGGATCGCTGGCCATGAGCGCCTGCGCTGGCCCCGCCTTTGCAGCGGAAGAGCCGGTGAACGCGCCCGCTGCTGCGCGCATCGCCAAGGAATCCAAAGGCCTAAAGACCGCAATCTTTGCCGGCGGCTGTTTCTGGGGCGTCGAAGGGGTGTTCAGCCATGTGAAGGGTGTGAAATCTGCCGTTTCGGGCTACCACGGCGGCAACGCGGCCAGCGCGCAATATGACGTGATCAGCAGCGGTGTTACCGGTCATGCCGAATCGGTCAAGATCACCTATGATCCCGCCGTGGTGCGGTATGATCAATTGCTGCGTATCTATTTTTCGGTGGTGGCTGATCCCACGCTCAAAAACCGGCAGGGTCCAGATACCGGCTCGCAGTATCGCAGCGCAATTGTGCCGTTGAGCAAGGAGCAGGGCGCGGTTGCCCGCGCTTACATTGCGCAACTCGACAAAGCCGCCTTGTGGAAGCGCCCGATCGTCACTGCGGTTGAAAGCTACAAGGCGTTCTACCCAGCCGAGGCGTATCATCAGGATTACATGGCGATCAATCCGCGCGCCGGATACATCGTGCGCTGGGACGCGCCCAAGGTCGCCGCGTTAAAAGCAATGTACCCGGCCTATTACCGCGCCGAATTCCTGCGCGATGCGGGTTGATCAGCGCCGTCTGCTGATCCGATAAAGCAGGGCCGGGCGGTCTGGTCTGCGATTAATCGCGAAGCTACCGCTCGGACAGCTTTGCGAACGCCGCCATAGCGCCTATATCAAGGCGCATGGGACAGTTCGCACACACGCACAACGAACACACCGGCCCCGGCCTTGTGGCAGAGGCTGCCCGCGCGCTGACAGCGTCGGGCGAACAGTGGACATCGATGCGCGAGGCGGTGTTTGCCGAACTCGCCCGCCACGGACGTCCGGTTTCGGCCTATGACATTGCCGATAATCTATCGGCCGCGCGCGGCAAACGGGTCGCGCCCAACAGCGTTTACCGCATCCTTGATGTGTTTGTGGCCGGTAACCTCGCGATGCGGGTCGAAAGCGCCAACGCGTACCTCGCCAACGCCCACCCGGGCTGCGCGCATGATTGCATCTTTCTGGTATGCGACGAATGCGGCGAAGCCGCGCACGTCGATGACGAAGAGGTAAGCCGCGCGGTACGCGCCATCGCGGCGGCGCGCGCGTTCAAAGCAGTGCGCCCGGTGCTGGAGATCCGCGGGCTGTGCAAGGGGTGCGTTTGAGGGGGGGG
>JBBRFG010000107.1:0-8291 GCA_038224685.1 Sphingomonadales bacterium | reverse complement strand
GATGGCTGCCAATCTGGTGAAGGCAGGGCATGAAGTCCGCGCTTTCGACCTCAGCGAACCTGCGCTTGCCGCTGCGCGCGAGGCGGGGTGCACCACCTACGCGACCGCCAAGGAAGCCTGCGCCACCGCCGAAGCGGTCGTCTCGATGCTGCCCAACGGCGCGATCGTCAAACAGGTCTATTGGGACGATGTGATCGGCCATGCCCCCGAAGGCGCGATCCTGCTCGATTGCTCGACCATCGACGTCGCCACCGCGCGCGAAGTCATTGAAGTGACCGAGGCGCATAATTACGACATGGTCGACGCGCCGGTATCAGGCGGGATTGCGGCAGCCAATGGCGGCACGCTGACCTTCATGGTGGGCGGGTCGCCCGAAGCTTTCGCCCGCGCCCAGCCGATCCTTGCCGCGATGGGCAAGGCGGTGATCCACGCAGGTGACGCGGGCAACGGACAGGCGGCCAAGATTTGCAACAACATGCTGCTGGCGATCCACATGATCGGCACCTGCGAAGCCTTTGCGATGGCCGAGAAATTGGGGCTGGATGCGCAGACATTCTACGATATTTCCAGCGTCTCATCCGGCCAAAACTGGTCGATGACATCCTATTGTCCGGTCCCCAGCGTTGGCCCGGTGACGCCAGCGGACAACGGCTATCAGGGTGGGTTCGCCGCTGGGTTGATGCTGAAAGACCTGCGGCTGGCAATCGAGGCGGCGCACAGCGCGGGGGCCACAGTGGCGCTGGGCGAACATGCCCGCGCGATTTACGAGGAATTTGCCAAGGACAATGCTGGGACGGACTTCTCCGGCATCATCCGCACTCTATAGGGCGGCGGGTGCTGGCAGCGGCAGCTCCCGGCAGCGCGGGGCGGCGGCGGCCAGCAGCCCGTTGCCTGCCGCCGCGTCGCGCCGACCCATTCCGGTGATCGTTTGCGCCAGAACATCGCAATTAAAACTTTTACCCCGCGTTATGGCGGCGACGATGATTTGACTGAACATCGCTGGCGGCATCACCTGTTGGCCCCGGCGCAGAAAAGTGTCGTCCCAGCGGTCGGTGCCCTCGATGATGTCAACCATCGTGCCTTGCCCCTGCCCGCCAGCAACGCCAAGCACCTGCGGCGCGAGTTCAACCAGCAGCGCATCGGGCGTTTCCCGGCGCAGGAATAGTGCGGCGTAACGGCGCGCAGCTTCGGGTGTGTCTCCGGCGGCCAGCGCCAACCGCAGCACTGCTTCTTGCGCCAAGGGATCACGCCAGCCGCGCTGACCGGCGATCTGGATCGTCAGCCCGGCTTGTTCAGCCTGCCCCGCTTTCGTCTGCGCCACGGCCAGCAAGGTCAGGTGTTCAGCGGGGATCGGGCGCCGACGGACCAGCCTGCGGGCTTCGTCCAACGCGCGGGCAGGATCGTTACCCGCGGCCGCTGCGGCTGCGATCTGCACCTGCGCATAGCCGCGAAATGGCTGCGGGACCAGCGGCGCGAGCGCGGGGTCCAGCGCAGATTGCCGGTCGAGCTGCAGCAGGGTGGTGACAACGGCCAGTGCCAACAACCCGGCGAACCAGACGATCCGGACAATCATGACTGCACCTTGCGCTCAGCCGTTCCAAGACGCACGAGCAGCAACAGCGCAAATCCGGCGAAGGCCAGCACGGTCTGATTGCGCAGCGGATAATCAGTAATCGATTGGAGCGCGATAGCGTAGAGGAACGCACTGCCCGCCCAAGCCGACCAGCGATGGGACGAAACCCGCGCGCGCCATGTCAGCCATGTCAGCATCACGATCCACGCCAGCACTAGCGCGAGGCCCGCCGCTCCGGCTTCAATCGCCAGTTCAAGATAATCATTATGCGCCCGCCCGGCCCGCCGCAGGATCAGGTTTTCGAGCGATTCGTCGACCTGAAACACCTCGTCAAACGTGCCCATCCCGGTGCCCGCTGGCCAATACCGGCTGGCGGCGAAGGCACCGTCCTCCCAGATATAACGGCGCGGATCGTCTTTGGCTTCGAACCGTTCAAGCGCAGCGCCGATCGGACCGGGCGCAGCCACCACCAATGCCGCCATGCCCACCGCCGCTGCACCGAGCAAGCCGAGTAAAATTGCCACCGGTCGCCCGCGCGGGCCGCTGTCCCGGCGCTGCCGCAAACCCCACCACACTGCCTTGATGCCGCCCAAGGCCGCTGGCAGCACCGCAAGCACCAGCGCGGTACGTGACCGTGTCAGAAATATTCCCAGCAGCAACAATGCGCACACAGAAAGCCGCACGATCAGCAGCGCCGGGTGCGGCCTGGGGGTCGGCAGCAAAGCGGCCAGCGCCAGCGCGAACACCAAAAGCACCCCGGTCGAATTGCGGTTGGCAAAAGTGCCGAGCAGGATCGATCCCGGTTCACGCGCGCCAAAAATGGTCGCTCCGCCATCGGTGGCACCAATCTGGACTAGGCCGAGCAGCGTGGTGACAATCCCCAACCCAGCCACCATCCACCCCAGATCGATCAGCCGATTGCGCGGAAGCGACCAACCCACGATCAGAACCGCGAGCGGGGTTATCAGCGCGGTCAGCGCGAGCAGCGTTCGCAGCGGGTTTACGCTGATCGGCATCCACTCAGCCGGTCCGGCGAGTTCGAGCGAACGGGCAACCAGATCACGGCCCGGCAGCGCGGTCCACATCGTCACCGGCAAAGGAATCAGCTGGAGCAAGGGCAGCATCAGCGCGGCGCAGATCAGCAGCAGGACGGCGCGCGGCGATTCGTATGCGAATCGCTGTGCTCCTTGCCGATGCAAAGCCAGCGCGGTGATTGCAGTCAGCTGCACAGCCAGATTGGCCAGCCCATACCGTCCTCCACCCCCGCCACACGCGAAAGCGATCAGCAAAATCAGAGCGACAGCCGGAAAGGTGAAGCGATGGGCCGCCACTCGTTCCAAAATCAGGTTCCGCGGATTAGCAATTGGGCGGCAGCAATTTGGCTGGCGACAAAACAATGACGCCCGAGCAATGCCCGGACGTTGTTCATTGTGTTCTGTGCTGAATGCGCAAAATCCAGCGGATCACGTTCCTGGAGATTGACCGTTGTCGTTCGAATCAGTCACAAAAATGAGCCCACCAATAGTCGCGGCTACCGCGAGCAGACCGAGGATGATCGAAAAACCGCTTGCAAGCGTTTCACCATCGTCGGCACGGCCAAGGCCCGGCTGCGATGCTGAAACGCTGTAAACCGAGCCAGAATCGCTCGCACGAGTTCCAGCGTGAGCAGCGATTGGGGCAATCATCATGCCAGCCGCGGCGGCGGTCATCATCATACGTGTGGCCATTTTCATCATTGTTTGGCCCTCGTGAAACCCATGCTGCATTCGGCTACTGCATTGCAGCACGCTTGGCAAACACGCGATAGCGTAAATTCGGAAATGAATTCGGATTGCGGGGGGCCGCGCAGTTCCGGAAGGGATGGCGACCAGCCTTCGCATTCCGATTGAAACTTTGGCCGGTTTTTGAACCCGATTCAATCGCTACGGTTTCTGTCTGTGCCAGCCCCACCTCCCGACCGCACTGTTATGACCTGATTTTGTATTAACGAGGCATCACGCCGTGCACCGGATAATATGCTGGCCTTCCGGCCGACAGCGTGCAATCCGCAAATCTGTCAGCGCTGCCAGCAACGCCGACAGTTTGCGATTGACCCATCGCAACCGTGCTGCAATGCAGCGCGCCGTCGCATGATCGCGTGATCGCATGATAGAGAGGCAGCCGAGCAATCGCTATGGCAAATGAAATGACCAGGCGCGGGATCATCCTCGCCGGAGGTTCGGGCACCCGGCTTTATCCGCTGACCCGCGGCGTTTCCAAACAGTTGATGCCAATCTTCGACAAGCCGATGATTTATTATCCGCTCAGCACGTTGATGCTGGCGGGTATTCGGGAAATCCTGATCATCACCACGCCTGAAGATATCGCGCAATTCCAGCGCGTGCTGGGCGACGGGGCGGATTTCGGCGTGGCGCTCACTTACGCGGTGCAGCCCAAGCCCGAAGGGCTGGCGCAGGCGTTTCATATCGGCGCAGATTTCGTGCGCGGCGGGCCGAGCGCGTTGATTTTGGGCGACAACATCTTTTACGGCCACGGCCTGCCTGCGCTGCTGCACAATGCCACCGCGCGCGGTGCCGGGGCCACAGTGTTCGCTTACCGCGTCAATGATCCGGAGGCATTTGGCGTGGTCGAATTCGCCCCAGATGGCAAAGCGATTTCACTCGAGGAAAAGCCCGCCGCGCCCAAATCGAATTACGCCGTCACCGGCCTGTATTTCTATGACGACACGGTGGTTGACCGGGCCCGAGACCTTGCGCCATCGCCGCGCGGGGAACTGGAGATTACCGATCTCAACCGGCTGTATCTGGAAGATGGCACAATGTCGGTCGAAATCATGGGGCGCGGGTTTGCGTGGCTCGATACCGGCACCCACGCTTCGCTGCTCGATGCGGCGACCTATGTGCGGATTACCGAAGAACGTCAGGGGCTGAAGATCGCCTGCCCCGAAGAAATCGCATGGCGGCAGGGCTTTATCACCGCTGACCGGCTGCGCGAAATTGCCCAGCCGCTGCGCAAATCGGGCTACGGCGAATATCTGCTTGGCTTGCTCGAACACCCGGTGCTCGGGTGAAGCTGATCGCCGCCGCCATTCCTGGCCCGATGATCATCGAACCGCGCGTGTTCGGCGATGCGCGCGGGTTTTTCATGGAGACGTGGAACGCGGCTGGCTTCGCCGAAGCGGGGCTGGATATGACCTTTGTGCAGGACAATCACAGCCGTTCGCAAAAAGGCGTGCTGCGTGGGCTGCATTTCCAAAATCCGGGTGCGCAGGGAAAACTGGTGCGGGTGACCCGCGGCGCGGTGTTTGATGTTGCGGTCGATCTGCGCGCGGCATCACCGCATTTCGGCCAATGGGTCGGCGTGGAACTGAGCGCTGCCAACAGCCGCATGTTCTGGGTGCCCGAAGGCTTTGCGCATGGGTTCCTGACGCTGGAGGACGATACGGATTTCCTTTATAAATGCACCGCGCCCTATGCGCCGGGCAGCGAATATACGCTGGCTTGGGACGATCCGGCGGTAGGGATCGAATGGCCAGCGGCAGGCCGTGATCCCGTGATTTCTGACAAGGACACAGCCGGGCTTGCCTTGGCCGACGTGCCGGTGTTCGCATGAAGGTGCTGATCACTGGCGCAGGCGGACAATTGGGCGGCGCATTGGCGCGCACCGCCCCGGCGTGGGCTGAGATTAACACCATCGATGTCGAAGATTGTGATCTGACCGATATTCCGATGCTCGGCGCGCGGCTGACGGTCGAAGCGCCTGACGTGATCATCAATGCTGCCGCCTATACTGCGGTTGACCGCGCCGAAACCGACGAAGATCTTGCCCGCGCGATCAACGCCGATGCGGTGGCTGCGATGGTCGAAGCAATGGCCGAAACCGGCGGCAAGCTGGTGCATGTATCGACCGATTTCGTGTTCGATGGTGAGGCAAGCGCAGCCTACGCGCCGTCTAGCGTCCGCAATCCCCTATCTGCCTATGGCCGGACCAAGGCCGCTGGCGAGGATCGCTTGCGCCCGGAAGACCTGCTGGTGCGCACCGCGTGGGTGTATGAAGCGGGCGGCGCGAATTTCGTACGCACCATGATCCGCCTGATGAACGAGCGGGATGAGCTGGCGGTGGTCGCCGATCAGATTGGTGCGCCAACCTGGGCGACCGGGTTGGCCCGCACGATTTGGGGGCTGGTCCAACAGCGCGCGACCGGCACCTTTCACCACAGCGATGATGGCGCGGTGAGCTGGCATGAATTCGCGGTCGCAATTGCCGATGAAGCGCTGGCATTGGGCCTGATTGCGCGCATTCCGGTGATCCGCCCGATCACCGCCGCCGAATATCCCACACCTGCGCGCCGCCCGGCGTTCTCGCTGCTCGATTGCAGCGCCACCCGCGCGGCGCTGGGCGATGCGGCTGTGCCGTGGCGCGATAATCTGCGCCTGATGCTAAAAGAGGAAGCTAAGCTTGGCTAATCTGCTCGTCACTGGCGGGGCCGGCTTTATCGGCGGCAACTTCGTTCATTATTGGAATGCACAGGCCCCCGGCGACGCGGTGGTGGTGCTCGATGCGTTGACCTATGCGGGCAACCGTTCGACGCTGGAGGGTGCCGCTGCTGAGCTGGTGGTAGGCGACATCCGCGATACGGCATTGGTCGAAACGCTGTTGTGCGATCATGCTATCGACACCATCGTGCACTTTGCGGCGGAAAGCCATGTTGACCGGTCGATCACCGGGCCGGATGCCTTTATCGATACCAATATCCTTGGCACCAACAGCCTGCTGAAAGCGGCGCGCGCGGTCTGGCTGGCAGGCGACGGCCAGCCGCACCGGTTCCACCATATCTCGACCGACGAGGTGTTTGGATCATTGGGACCGCACGATCCGGCGTTCAGCGAAGTCACGCCCTATGCGCCCAATTCGCCCTATTCGGCTAGCAAGGCAGCGTCCGACCATCTGGTGCGCGCCTATCACCACACTTACGGGCTGGAAGTGACCACCAGCAATTGTTCGAACAATTACGGGCCGTATCAATATCCCGAAAAACTGATCCCGCTGTTTTTGCTGAACGCGCTGCATGGCCGCCCGCTGCCGATTTATGGCGACGGGATGAACGTGCGCGACTGGCTGCACGTGGAAGACCATTGCCGCGGCATCGCCGCGTGTCTGCTGCGCGGCCAGCCGGGTGAGACGTATAATATCGGCGGCGGGGCCGAACTGCCCAATCTGGATGTGATCGGGGCGATCTGCCGCGAGGTTGACCGCGCCTTTACCGAGGTGGATGGGCTCGCGGCGCGTTATCCCGATGCCCCTGCGGCCAAGGGCGAGCCGACCGAAAGCCTCAAGACCTTTGTCACCGACCGCGCCGGACACGACCGCCGCTATGCGATTGACGAAACGAAAGCCCGCGCCGAACTTGGTTACGCACCGCAGCACGGTTTTGACGATGGCCTGCGGCAAACGCTGCGCTGGTATCTTGACAACGAAGCCTGGTGGCGGCCGCTGCTTTAGACCGCGCGATCAGCATGGTTTGTCCAATGTTCGCAGAGTGATGACATGGCACGGCGCGAAACTCACCGTTTGTTTGAAAAGGCGCAGGCCCGGTTCCGGGCGGCACGATTCCGGCAGGTTCAGACGATCATCGATCAGCTGGTGGCCCGGCATGGCGAGATCCGCGTGCTCGATGCAGGCGGCCATGCCGAATACTGGAACATGCTGTCGCCCGAGGTGGCCGATCGGGTGCACCTGACGATCCTGAATTATTCATCGGAACTGGCCGATTACAGCGACAGAACCGGCGGCCATGTCCGGTACGAAAATGTGCCCGGCGATGCCTGCAATATGCCGCAATATTCCGATGGGCAGTTTCACCTGGTTCATTCCAATTCGGTGATTGAACACGTCGGCAGCTATGGGCAAATGACTGCTTTTGCCAAGGAAATCCGTCGGGTCGGTCAGGCCTATTATGTCCAGACCCCGAATTTTTGGTTTCCGATCGATCCGCACATCGCCTTTCCGTTCCTCCACTGGCTGCCCGATCCGATCCGGATCGCGGTTCATACAACCTTCCCGGTCGGGCTGGTGAAACGGATGGATTTCGCCGGTGCGATGCGCGTGCTTGATGATTGCCGGATGATCAGCCAACCTATCATGCGCACGCTCTTTCCCGACGCCCGCCATTCAGCCGAGCGGTTCGGACTGATCTTCAAGAAATCGCTGATCGCCAGCCGGATGGGCTGATCCGCCGGCTCAGGCGGGCTTCCGCACCACGAAAGTCAGGAATTCAGCGTTGGTCTGCGTTTCGGAAGGCGTAGCGCGCATGGCTGCTTGAAGCGCAGCAAGCTCCTCATTCAGGCAGGATCATATTCCGCGCCATAAAGCGCATAGCCAAGGGGTTCCAGCCAGAGCAGATACTCGCCGCTTCCGCAGCCGTAATCGAGGATTGTGGCACGGGGGGGGGCTCAACATTGTGCTGGCGCTGCCCGTGACGATCCTGCTCGCGGTGCTGTCATTGCACTTGGTTGACGCGCGCGCGTTGGCGTCGCTTGCGCCTGTGGCTGACTGGGCGGCCCAGACTGGCCGGAAAGCGCTCTAGGTCATAAACTCATAAAAAGGATTCCCAATTGGCGAGAATTCTGATTCAGTCTCTGTGAGGAGATTGGAGATGTCATCGCGTCGATATGAACTGAGTGATTTTGAATGGTCGATCATTGCGCCGCTGCTGCCG
>JBBRFG010000106.1:0-8347 GCA_038224685.1 Sphingomonadales bacterium | reverse complement strand
GTGATCGCGGCGTTGTTGACCAGCACGTCAAGCCGGCCGTGTTTGGCGTCAACTTCGGCGATGATCGCCTGCCAGCGCGGTCAATCGGTCACGTCTTGATGAATATAGTCGCAGCCCAATTCTGCGGCTGTTGCTGCGCCTGCTGCGGCGTCGATATCGGTGATGATCACCGTCGCGCCTTCGGCCATCAGCGCTTTGGCCGCCGCCTTGCCCAGACCCATCGCGCCGCCGGTCAGCAACACCGCTTTGTCTTGAACCCGTCCTGCCATCTGCGTTCCCCCTGTGATTGTCTCGCAAGGGCGAGGGTTAGAACGGGGCCAGACCTGCCGCCACTGCCAAACCCAGGAAGGCCAAAAAGCCCATCGAATCGGTGATCATCGTTACAAAGACGCTGCTGGCGACTGCCGGATCCTGATCCAGCCGTTCAAAAATCACCGGCACCAGCACGCCCGCCAAACCGGCAATGGCGATATTGACCACCATCGCGGCCGCAATCACTGCGCCCATCATCGGGGTAAACAGCGCCGCAGTCGCCGCGCCGATCAGCAGCGCAATCGTGCCGCCGTTAAGCAGCGCGACACGGAATTCGCGCCACAAAATGCGCTTGGTGTTCGACCGGGTCAGTTGGTTGGTGGCCATCGCTCGCACCGCCACCGCCATCGTCTGCGTGCCGGCATTGCCGCCGATGCTGGCAACAATCGGCATCAGGACCGCCAATGCCACCAAATGTTCAATCGCGGCGCCGAACAGCGCGATAATCGACGATGCGACCACCGCTGTGCCGAGGTTCGCGATCAGCCAGCGTACCCGGCTGGAATAGGCCTCACGCAGCGGCTCGTTGATGTCGCCATCGCCTGCGCCTGACATCAGCAGCGCATCCTCGCCCGCTTCTTCGGAGATGATGTGGACAATATCATCGACCGTCATCTGACCGACCAGCCGCCCGCTATCGTCCACCACAGCGGCAGAGATCAGCGCATATTTCTGAAACATCAGCGCGGCTTCTTCCTGATCCATCGAAACCGGGATCAGAGTCTGATCGCGCTTCATCACATCGGTCAGGCGGATGTTGCGCGGCGTGGTGAGAACCCAATTGAGCGCGCATGTACCAACCGGGTGGTGGCGTTCGTCAATCACAAAGACTTCGAAGAAATCATGCTCAAGATCGGCATTTTCACGCAGGTAATCAATCAGATCGCCGACGCTGAGATGCTCGGGCACCGCCACGAAGTGCCGGCTCATCAACCGCCCGGCGGTCTCTTCAGGGTAGGCGAGCGCGCTGGAAACCGCCTCGCGGGTTTCCGGCTCCAGTTCGGCCATCACCGCGCGCTGATCGGCTTCGTCCAAGTCCTCGATCAGCTGCACCGCATCGTCGGTGTCGAGCTGTTCGGCGATGACCGCGACGGCCTGCGCGGACAGCGTGTCCATCAGATCTTCGCGGACGTAATCGTTGAGTTCCGCGATGACGTCGCTGGTCATCAGATCGCTGATCGTGGAGGCCAGCTGGGCGCGCTCGCGCGGTTCGAGCAGTTCGATCAAATCGGCGATATCAGCCGCGTGGAGCGGTTCAACCAAATCGTAAACCGCGCCCTTGTCCTTGGCGGCGAGTGCATCGTGCACTGCGCTGACATAGGCGGGTTTGAGCCGGTTTTCCTGATCGTGGCGCGCATCATTCACCCGGTCATCCGGGCGCACCTCCGCGTCCATCGGTTCGGCGATGGCGAGGTCGTCGTCAGTGATGCGATTATCGGCCATATCGAGGCGGTTTAGGCAGGGAGGGGTGAAAAGCAAGCGGGGAGGGTGACAGGCAGTTTTTGCCTGCTAAAAGCGCGTCCGAACGAAACCCCTTCCGTTCGCCCTGGGCTTGTCGAAGCGCTGCAGTTTTCTTCTGATCCAACTGACGAAACGCAGCGCTTCGACAAGCTCAGCTCGAACGGTTCTGATAACCCGGAGAAAAATAATGGCCGACACCCTCACCTTCACGCTCGATACCGGAGATGGCGAACCCAAGGACGTCGTGATCAAGCTGCGCGCCGAGCTGGCCCCCGGCCACGTCGAGCGGATCGCCGAACTGGCGGGCGAAGGTTTTTACGACGGCGTGGTGTTCCACCGCGTGATTTCAGGCTTCATGGCCCAAGGCGGCGACCCGACCGGCACCGGCATGGGCGGCAGCGACAAGCCTGACCTCAAGGCCGAATTCAACGCCGAACCGCATGTCGAAGGCGTATGTTCAATGGCGCGTTCACAAAACCCGGACAGCGCCAATTCGCAGTTCTTCATCTGCCTTGACGATGCTGGCTTCCTTAACAAGCAATACACCGTGTGGGGCCAGGTGACGAGCGGCATGGAACACGTCCACGCCCTGCCCAAAGGCGAACCGCCGCGCGCACCGGGCAAAATTGTTAAGGCGACTGTCGCTTAACTCCACCCTCAACACCGTTTGCCCCGAGCCTGTCGAAGGGCTGCACTGTTCTTCTGATCCAGCGCCTTAAGAACAAAGCCGGTGCTTCGACAACACAATGGCCCACATTGTGTTGTTTGGTGTCGGTCGAGGATTCCGAAAGTGGTTCGCCCAATCAAAATAAGCACGATCCGCGTCCCCCTAGACCCCGTCTAGACCCCTCTTAGACCCCTCTTAGACCCCCTTTAGGTCGTTCCAGGCCCGTTTGCGGCCAATGTTTCATGTGAAACATTGGCGGGCCGGGCAATTGAAACTTGGCTGCATCGAAGCTAAGACTTCTGCGCCTATGCAACCGCAATCGCCTCTCCAATGAAACTCGATGACGCCGGGAGCGCTCCAGCATGACAGCGCCAATTCGTTTCGCTGTCGCGGTATTGTGCTCGCTCCTGCTGTCCGCTTGCGTCACCTATCCCGATATTTCGCAATCGCGCTCCCCCTGCCGGCTTGAACCTGGCGGATGGTGCGCATTTGTGCGTGAAGCGGCGGGGGAGGCTTACCCGTTCGCGATTGCTGCGACCAATGCTTACACCGGTGATGATGATCTTTACGCCTATCCCATTCCGGTGCTCGAACGGCTCGATCGGCTGCCGATTGCACCGGAAGACATCGCCAAGGGGTTCGGCTACGAAATCTTCGCGCAATATGCGCCCGGCTCCAGCGGCGATCCCGGCCGCGTTCCGATTGCCCGTATCTTGGCTTTTCGCGGCACTGATTTCAACAGTTTCTCCGATATTTTTTACGGCACCTTGCGCAGTGATCAGATCGATATCGCGCTTCGCTATTTCGAGGCCGAGCAGGCCCGTTGGGGCAATGATCCGCAATGGATTGTGACAGGCCATTCGCTCGGCGGTGCGCTCGCGACCGAGGTTTCGATCAAGTACCCCAAAGTGCGCGCCTATATGTTCAACACCTCGCCGTTTTATCGGAGTGATGCGATGACCAACGACATGGCGCGAACTGTGTTCAATGAACGCGGCGAAGTGCTGCGCCGGTTTGCCCGCTTTGACGAAGCGCCCGCCGCCGACGTGTTCACGCTCAACTGCGGGCCGCGCAACAACTCCATAACCAAGCACAGCATCCGCCTGTTATCCGATTGCATCACATGGATCGCGGCATATGGTAGCAAAGATGCAGAAGCGGTGATCAAAGCCAATCCCGTGCCCAAACCAAGTGTCGAATGCGGTCCAGCGGACAAGCCGCACCCCGGCCCAGGTTTCCGCCAGCTTGAGCCTTGCGTGCACAGCGCCCGCCGCAAGGATGCGCGCAGCGAGATTGAACCGGCCGCTCCTTCCGGTTAAGGCGCGGCGGTCATGAAACCCCAAAAGCCCCCTCCAGATACCCCGCGCACCTACCGGGTCAAAAGCTTCGGCTGCCAGATGAACGTCTATGATGGCGAGCGGATGGCCGAATTGCTGGGGGAACGCGGTATCCAGCCCGCGCCGGATGACGAGGAGGCTGATCTCGTTATTCTCAACACCTGCCACATCCGAGAAAAAGCGGCTGAGAAAGTCTATTCCGACATTGGCCGCTTGGTGAAGGCGGGCAACAAGGCGGGAAAGCAGCCCTTGATCGCCGTCGCCGGCTGCGTTGCGCAAGCCGAGGGTGAGGAGATCATGGCGCGTGCCCCTGCGGTCAGCATCGTGGTTGGCCCGCAGGCCTATCACCGCCTTCCCGAAATGCTCGACAAGGCCGCGAACGGCGAGCGCGCGACCGATACCGACATGCCCGCCATCGCCAAGTTCGATGCGCTACCGCCGCGCAAAAAACGCGGGCCGAGCGCGTTTCTCACCGTGCAGGAAGGCTGCGACAAGTTCTGCACCTATTGCGTGGTGCCCTATACGCGGGGCGCTGAAATCTCGCGGCCGTTCGGCAGCCTCGTTGCCGAAGCGCATAAGTTGGTTGAAACGGGAGCGTGCGAAATCACCCTGCTCGGCCAGAACGTCAATGCGTGGCGCGGCGAGGATGACAAGGGCAGAGCGGCGGGCCTTGCAGGCCTGATTCACGCGCTCGCCCGGATCGATGGGCTGGAGCGTATCCGGTATATGACCAGCCACCCCAATGACATGGATGCCAGCCTGATCGCCGCGCATGGCGAAGTCGCCAAACTGATGCCCTATCTGCATCTGCCCGTACAAAGCGGCAATGACCGGGTGCTGAAAGCGATGAACCGCGCGCATACGGCGGAAAGCTATCTGCGCCTGCTCGAAAAGTTTCGCACGGTGCGGCCCGACATTGCGCTATCGGGCGACTTCATCGTCGGCTTTCCGGGTGAGACCGAGGCTGAATTTGCCGACACGCTGAGCATAGTTGACGAAGTCCGCTATGCTCATGCTTACAGCTTCAAGTACTCCCCGCGACCCGGCACTCCTGCTGCCTTGATGGGCGGACAGATCGCGGCGGAGGTGATGGATGAACGCCTGCAACGCTTGCAGGCCCGCATCGCTCAGCACCAATTTGATTTCAACAAAACCAGTGTCGGCAAGACCTGCAAGGTGCTGGTTGAACGCAAGGGCAAGCTGCCCGGACAGTGGCTGGGCAAATCGCCGTGGCTGCAATCGGTGTGGTTTGAAGGCGATTACAAGATTGGCGATTTGATCGAAGTGACACTGGCCGAAGCCGGGCCAAATTCGCTGATGGCGTTGGTGCGGGCACCGATCCCGGCCTGACCACCGCAGCTTGGGCAAAAGTTGCAGCTCTGTTACTTTCCACCATCATCTGGTCGCAGCCAGCTTGCTTTGCTGCCACCCCAGCTTACCTTTAGGGCTCAGTGATGCCGGACAGTCCGGTGCCGCGCAGCAAAGGAACTTATGGGCCGACGACCATCCCGTGCCGGACACCCGGCGCTCTCACCTGATCCGCGCGATATTCCGTCACCCCGGCGCGCGCGCGTTGACGTGACGTTTGAGAACCAGTCGCTGCTGGGAACGCTGTTCGGCCAATTCGATGCCCATCTGGTGCAGGTCGAAAACAGGCTCGGCGTGTATATCCATGCACGCGGACATCAGGTGGTGATCGAGGGGCCGGAGGACGATGTCGCCCGCGCCCGCGCAACGCTCCAGACCATGTACGACCGGCTGGCGCGCGGTGAAGCGCTGGATAGCGGGGCAATTGAAGCGCTGATCGCGATGTCATCTGAACCCACACTCGAAGGGATCATCGCAGGCGACGCCGATGGCCCGCCGATCATGATCCGCACGCGCAAAAAAACCATCGTGCCGCGCTCTGCCACGCAGATCGAATATATGCGCGCGCTGGCGCGTGATGATATCATCTTTGCGCTTGGACCGGCAGGCACTGGCAAAACCTATGTGGCCGTCGCGCAGGCGGTCAGCCAACTGCTGACCGGCAGCGTGCAGCGCCTTATCCTGTCGCGTCCGGCGGTGGAGGCGGGGGAGAAACTCGGTTTTCTGCCTGGCGATTTGAAAGAGAAAGTCGATCCCTATCTGCGCCCGCTCTATGATGCGCTGAATGATTGCATGCCGCCCGAACAGGTTGAGCGGCGGCTTGCCAATGGCGAGATCGAGATCGCGCCGATTGCGTTCATGCGCGGGCGCACGCTGGCGGATAGCTTCATCATTCTCGACGAAGCGCAGAACACCACCAAAGAACAGATGAAGATGTTCCTGACCCGTTTTGGCCAGAACAGCCGGATGGTGGTGTGCGGCGATCCCCGGCAGGTCGATATTCCCGGCGGCCCTGCCAATAGCGGGATGAACGATGCGGTTGAACGGTTGGAAGGCATCGAAGGCTTCGGCACGATCCGCTTCACAGTGGCCGACGTGGTCCGCCACCCCATCGTGGGCCGGATTGTCGAGGCATATGAGGGCGAGGGGGCGTAAGGGCTAAGGGGCTTAAGCGGGGGAGCGTCGAGACGGCTGGTTTGGTGCTTTTTTCACCAAAAGTTGCCGCTCGGCTAGCGACCCTATTTCGGTCCTTAATGCCGATATTTGCGTCGACAAACAGGTACCGTTTACCGAATATCGGTGGGAGGGGTCGTAGATGCCGCAGCTACTGGATCCGGTCGAGCAATCGGGCAACCGCTGAGTCAAATCGTTCGACATCCGTGGCGGCCCGCGCAATTAGCTGCGCGCCTTCCATTTGCGCCAAACAGGCATGCGCTTCCGAGTCGTAATCGCGCACATCAGCAATAGTGTCGTCAGCTTTCCCAGCGGCAAACACGTCGCCAAGCCAGGCCGTAACAGTGAGATGAAACCGATCCAGCACTGCCAGAACCTCGGGGCTGAGGCCATCGCGCCCCGTGCAGAAAGCAACACATAAGCAGAGCTTTTTCCCACCATCGAGCGCATCGCGGCAGGCCAAAACATACGCTTTGAGGCGTTCGCCACCCGTGGGATGCACCGCGCAAAGATGGTCGAGTTTAGAAACGAAGTTACTTGAATATCGCGCGATCAGCGCCAACGCGAGATCAGCCTTGGTCGGAAAGTGATGGTGTATGCTGGCTTTGCGAATGCCAACATCTACCGCTAGATCAGCATAGCTAAACCCGTCATAGCCACGAGTGCTAATGGCATGTTCTGCACTGTCTAGTAGCGCTTTTTTGGTATCCATCCCTACCATTTAGTAGTTCTAACATCGCAATCAAGCAGGGCTTGCGAACTTTCCTACCTAGTAGTAGGCAGGCAATCGGTGGTCGCTCTTGGCTCCCTCTAACCACGGAGATAGCTATGTATTTTCACGTCATGCTCGGTGCCAATGATCTTGCAGCATCAACAAAATTCTATGACGCTACGTTTGGCGTGCTCGGCGTGAGCGCCAAGGGGCAGTTCCGCAATGATCCTCCGGCTCTCATGTACGGCGAACCCGAAACAGGCCTGTTCTTGCTGACCAAGCCACAGGACGGCAAGGACGCCTGCCACGCCAATGGCGGTACTGTTATGTTCAAGGCCGGCTCAAAAGCGATCGCAGATACATGGTATGAAGCTGGTTTGGCGAATGGTGGCAGCGATGTCAGCGGGCCGCCTGCGCCGGGTGCATTGCCCGATACGATCATGGGCTATCTGCGCGATCCGACCGGAAACAAGGTCGCCGTCGTAGCATTTGTTTGATGCGAAGACCCAGAACGGCGCGATAGGAAGGACACGGCAGTGGATCTGAATACCGATTTCTCGCAGCGTGTATTGATTCATGGGGATTCAGTCCCGTGGGTGCCATCTCCCGCTGCTGGCGTTGAGCGCCGGATGATGGACCGAATCGGTGGGGAGGTGGCGCGCGCCACCTCCATCGTCCGCTATGCACCAGACAGCCTGTTTCCGCCCCACACGCATGATGGCGGCGAAGAATTCATCGTTCTTGACGGGGTTTTTCAGGATGAACATGGAGATTATCCGGCAGGCACCTATATCCGCAATCCGCCAACGACACAGCATCGGCCGGGTTCAAAAGAGGGCTGCACCATCTTTGTCAAACTCTGGCAGTTTGATCTGGCGGACCGCGCCGCAATGACGATCAATATGAACGAGCAAGTTCCTGCCGCTGCTCCCGGTCGCCCCGGTGTCGCTATAATCCCGCTTTTTCGGGATCAGCGCGAAACAGTGCAATTGGAGACATGGGCGCCGGGCGCACAGATATCAGTGGACGTCCCCGGTGGAGCCGAGCTCCTTGTGCTGGACGGCACCTGCAATGAATCTGGTGATCCGATGCGCGCCCTCAGTTGGTTGCGCATTCCTGTCGAGAGCAAGATCATGGCTGTTGCCGGGGATAAGGGGGCGCGTGTCTGGATCAAGGCAGGGGGGCTCCGGTTTGTTCACCTTCCGGGTGAACAATCTTAGCAACTGATGTTCGCTCGGTTGTACCGAAAGCTAGGACTGGCTGACGTCTGATTGAATCGATTAGCCGTAAAAAAGCCGCCATTCCGTGAACCACCCA
>JBBRFG010000105.1:0-8444 GCA_038224685.1 Sphingomonadales bacterium | reverse complement strand
GCGGTGCAGGAACCGTTTGCCGCGCTGTTCACGCAAGGCATGGTGACGCACGAGACGTATGCGAAAGTCGTGACGCGGCCAGCCCAAAACCCCGCTCACCCTGAGCTTGTCGAAGGGCCGTCCTTGTCTTTCAGCCCCGCTAAAGAAGAAAGCAGCCCTTCGACAAGCTCAGGACGAGCGGAGGAGGAGGTGCTGACCACCCGCCAATTCCTCGACCCCACTGAAGTGCGAAAGGACGGTGCCAAGGCGTTCGAGATCGCCACCGGCGAAGAAATCGCAGTCGGCCGCGTCATCAAGATGTCGAAGTCGAAGAAGAACGTCGTCGATCCCGATGCGATCATCGCCCGCCACGGGGCGGACGCGGTCCGCTGGTTCATGCTGTCCGACAGCCCGCCAGAGCGCGATCTGCCGTGGTCTGATGCCGGGATCGAAGGCTGCGCGCGCTTCGTCCAGCGGTTGTGGCGCTTGTTCCGCCAGATTCAGCCCGCCGCGATCGGTTATGACAAGCCGCTGGCGCGCAAGGCGCATCAGGCGATTGTTGCGGTGGCGCAGGATATCGAAGCGCTGTCGTTCAACAAGGCTGTGGCGCGGATCTACGAACTCACTGCTGCCGCCGAAAAGGCCGAGCCCAGCCTTGATCGCAATTTCGCAATCCGCGCGCTGGTTCACCTGATCGCTCCGATGATGCCGCATATTGCCGAGGAAGCCCATGCGCGGATCGGCACCGGCGATCTGATCGCGGACGAACTGTGGCCCGATCACGATCCGGCCATGCTGGTCGATGATGAAGTCACCATCGCCATCCAGCACATGGGCAAGCTGCGCGATACGATCACCGCGCCCAAGGGCGCGTCCAAAGACACGCTGGAGGCGCTGGCGCTGGGTTCGGCCAATCTGCAACGCTCGATTGATGGCGCGCCGGTGCGCAAGGTGATTGTGGTGCCCGACCGTTTGGTGAATATCGTCACCTGATGCGTATCATTCTTGCCCCCCTCCTCGCCCTGACCGCCCTGACCGCGTTGTTCGCGCTGCCCGCCTGCGGCCTCTCGCCGCTGTATTCGGGCGGCAGCACGGCGGCGGCGGCGCAGGGGATTGGGGCGGTTGATGTCCCCGCCATCGAAGGGCGCGGCGGGTGGCTGATCAAGAACGCGCTCGAGGCGCGGCTTGGCGCGGCCAGGAACGGGGCTGGGCAGACGACCCCGCAGTATCGGCTCGATGTGCGGTTGGACGATACGCTCGAAGCGCTGGGTGTGCTCAACGATGACACCATCACCCGCGAACGGCGGATTTTGCGCGCGCGTTATCAGTTGGTTGAACTGGCGACCGGCGCGGTGCTGCTTGATTCCACCGCCGGATCGGATGCCGGGATCGATGTGGTCTCCAGCGAATATGCCACCATCGCAGCCGAACAGACCGCCCTGGAAAACCTCGCCAAACAGGTCGCCGACCGGATGGTGACGCAGATCGCGGTGACGTTGCGCAAACGCGCCGCCGCAGCCCAGTGAGGGCGCGGTGAAGGCCCAGTGAAGGCAACACAAAAGGACTTCGCGCGCGGCCTTCCAGCCGGGGCGGCCGCCGTGCGGATGTTCTTTTTCTGCGGGCCGGACGAGGCCGGGGCGAGCGCGGCCGCCAATCGCACCGCCGCCGCTCTGGCCGACGCAGGCGAGCGGGTCGAACTGACCGGGGGCGATCTCAAACGCGATCCGGCGTTGTTGGGGGACGAGGCGCGATCATCATCGCTGTTTGGCGGGCAGCGCCATATCTGGGTACGCGCCAACGGGGACGAGGCGCATGATGCCTTGCAGATTCTGATCGAAACAGCCGAGGCTGGCGCGGGCCAAGCCGCCCCGGTGCTGGTGATTGCGACATCAGCGACAGACAAATCGCGCACCGCCAAGCTGCTGGAAAAGCGCAAGGATGCGTTGGTGGCGATGTTTCACCCGCCCGACCTTGCCTCTGTCGCGAGCGCGGTGCGGGCGATGGCCGACGCCGCCGGACTGCGGCTGGGCGGAGACCTCGCCGAACGGATCGCGCGCGCCGCCGGGCTCGATGTGCGCTTGGCGCAATCCGAAATCACCAAGCTGGCGCTGTATTGCGATGCCGACCCGCAATCCCCCAAACCCGCGACGCCCGAAGATCACGCCGCAATCGGCGCTTCGACCGAGGAGGATGGCTTTGCCCCGCTGGTCAATGCTGTGCTCGGCGGCGAGCTTGGCCGGGTTGGCGGCGAGATCAGACGGATGCGCGAATTGGGGCTGAACCCGGTCGGCGTGGCGCTCGCGCTGGAACGGCGGGCGGCGCAGCTCGCGCAAATCGCCGCGCGAATCGGCACCAATGGCAAAATCCCGTCGCTCGGCCCGGGCGAAAAGATGCAGCTTGGCATTTTCTTCCGCGAAGAACGGGCGATTATCCAACAGTTTGAACGCTGGACTCAGCCCGCCGCGCGCGGAGTGCGTGAGACCCGGCTCGACCGGCTGATCCCGCGCCTGACACGGCTGCACCGCAGCTTGCTGGCAAACAGCCAGGCGGGCGAGCTGCTGCTGGCGCAGGAACTTGCAGAAATTGCCCGATTCGCTGCTAAGCGATAAAAATGCGGCAAGCCGTTGTTTGCGGTCGCATAATTACGTATAATACCTCATACGTAATCATCCCGGCGGTCGCGCCTCTCGGGGAACAGCCGCATGGATCGTATGACGCCAAAACTGCTTCAGGCAGTTCGGCATCAGTCCTTCGAAAACCGGATCGCGCCGTCGCATGAGCGTCGGCGTTTGCAGGCCTATGGGCTGATGTTACTGGCCGATGGGGGCCTGGTTAATCTCAGTTTCGCGCTGGCATCGCTGTTCTGGGTTGATCGCTGGTGGGAACCGCGCACCATGCTGGCAGCGCAGGCGTTGCTGCCGGTGTTTTTCACGCTCGCCTTATACAATCGCTCCTACAGCGTCCGGGCGCTGTCCGATTGGGTATTCGCCGCGCGCCAGGCATTGATTGCGCTGATCATCTCGGCTGCGCTGATCAATTTTGTCGGGTTCTACACCAAATCTAACGAGGATTTTTCGCGCGCGTCGGTCACGCTGGGGTTGCTGTTCACCGCACTACTCGTGGTCGCGTTGCGGTTGGTGATGGCGTTGCTGCTCAAACGGCGTTGGGGCGGGCACCTGACCAATCGGATCGTGATTGATGATGGCGGGGCCAGCTTTCCGATTGAGGGAGCCGAGGTGATTAACGCGGCGGAATATAATCTTGATCCCGCCAGCCACGATCCTTTCATGCTCGACCGGCTGGGTAAGCTGCTGCGCAATCAGGAAAAGGTGGTGGTAAGCTGCCCGCAAGAACGGCGCGATAGTTGGGCTTTTCTGCTCAAGGCTACCGGAGTTTACGGCGAAATTGTCCACGGACCAGCGCACACGCTAGGCGCGATTGGTTTGCACCGCTACGATGGGCTGGATCGAACCACGCTGGTGGTGTCGACCGGGCCGCTGGGCCTGCGCGCCCGGATTTTCAAACGCGGATTTGATCTCGCCTGCGCGCTGACCGGGCTGATCGTGCTGTCGCCGGTGCTGGTGGTGGCCGCTGTGCTGATCAAACTGGAAGACGGCGGCCCGATCCTGTTCGTTCAGCGGCGGATGGGGCGCGGCAATCAGTTTTTCGACATGGTCAAATTCCGTTCGATGCGGGTCAGCAAGCTCGATCACGATGGCGACCAGTCAACCGCGCGGGTTGATGATCGGATCACCCGCATCGGCGCATTTATCCGGCGCACCAGCATTGATGAATTGCCGCAGATCATCAACGTGCTGCGCGGTGATATGTCGATTGTCGGCCCGCGCCCGCATGCCATCGGCTCACGCGCGAACAACAAGTATTTCTGGGAGGTCGACGGGACTTATTGGCAGCGCCATAGCCTCAAACCCGGGCTGACCGGCCTTGCACAGGTGCGCGGCCATCGCGGCGCGACCGAGGAGGAAAAGGACCTTACCGACCGGTTGCAATCCGATCTGGAGTATATTGATGGTTGGTCGCTGCGGCGCGACATCGTGATTGCGCTGCGCACCGTGCTGGTGCTGCGCCACACCAACGCTTACTAAGTTTGCGGTTCGCGTTATTTTTGCGGTTCGCGGCCTTGCGGCACGCCGAAACTGCCGGTCACGCGCCCGCCATTGCCAACGCTACCGCCTGCCGCGCCCGCTACACCGCCGGTGCTGCCATCGACGCTGGATAGTCCGGTGTTCAGATCAATCACCAACCGCCCGCCATTCAGCGTATCATTGCCACGGCGCAGGCTGACATTGCCCGCCATGGTGATCACCCGGCGATTGAAATCATAGATCGCATTGTCGCCGCTGGCCCGTTCATCGCCGCGGGTCACGATGACCCCGCCAGTCGCAGTCATGCGCTGAAGTTCAAGCCTGCCGGCATCGTTAAAATTCAGCAAGGTGCGCGCAGAACGGAGCGTTAGGCCCGCTTGCTGAATCACCACATCGCCTGACAAAATCACCCGGTTTGCGCGGTCGTCCAATTCGATTCGTTGGGCGTCAAAATCCACTGGAGCGTTTGAATCGTGGCGCGAAATGCCCTGCGCCTGCAGCGTCATACCGCCCGCCAGCGCGGCGGTTAGCGCAAAACCGCCAATGCCCCAGGCCAAAGCAAGCTTCAGCTTGAGCCGCTGGTTTGGACGCTGGATGCGGGTGGGGGCGGTGTGGGTCATTGCGGTATCCTCAACTTGCCGGGAATCATCCTCAGCCGCGCATCGCCTTCGAGTATCAGCGTGCGCGCGGCAAGATCGGCGCGGATGGTGCGCGCTGAAAATGTGCCCGCCGGGATTTCGCCCGATACGCCATCATCGCCGCGCATCATCCGCGCCTTCAGATCGAGCGATACGCCGCTTGCGACCATCGCATAACCATCATTGGCGATCAGCCGCACCGGCCCGTTAATAGCCAGGGTTTCGGCGTCAATATCATAGCGCCCGCCCGCGGCGCTCAGCTTGGCCGGGCCTTCGGTCAGCAGCAACTGCGCGACCAGATCCTGCATCCGCACCAGCCCTTCGGCGCTTGATGCCTGCACCGCTTCGCCCGCCAAGACCGAGAACGGGCGGCCCCGATCATCACGGCCGCGGTACATGGCATTATCCACGCTCAGGCGATTGTCGATTACCGCAACCTTGTTGCGGTCCAGCAGAAAGCTTACTTCGCTGCGCTTGCCCAGCGGGGTGATGACCATCAGCGCGGCGACCACGCCGACACCCATCGGCAGCGCGCGGGCGAGGAA
Organism: Sphingomonadales bacterium; assembly: GCA_038224685.1. Lineage (GTDB taxonomy): Bacteria > Pseudomonadota > Alphaproteobacteria > Sphingomonadales > Sphingomonadaceae > Erythrobacter. Next base: position 3,176 of record JBBRFG010000105.1, on the reverse strand, counting down.
CCCGACCAGCCGATCATGCGATCCGCCCGGCGCGGCAAAATGCTGGCGGCGGCTGCGCAGTTCGCGCGCTTCGTTGGTTTCGTTGCGGGGTTGGGTGGCGGCCATGATCAAGCTGTATCGCGCTTTCGCCGTTACATGTGGCTGAAAATGTCGGTTTCGGCCCAGCCTGCGACATCCAGCAACGCGCGGGTCGGCAGGAAATCGAAACAGGCCTGCGCCATTTCGGTGCGCCCTTCGCGGTCCAAACGCTTGGTCAATTCGTCGCGCAGGCGGTGCAGATATCGCACATCGGATGCCGCATAATCGCGCTGCGCATCAGACAGCACCGGCCCGCCCCAATCGCTCGACTGTTGCTGTTTCGAGATATTCTCACCCAACAATTCTTCGACCAGATTTTTCAGCCCGTGCCGATCTGTGTAGGTGCGTACCATTTTGCTGGCGATTTTGGTGCAGAACACCGGCCCGGCGATCACGCCAAGGTAGTGGTGGATTGCCGCCAGATCAAACCGGCCAAAGTGGTAGATTTTCACCCGCGCCGGATCGGCCAAGACGGCTTTCAGATTGGGCGCGTCATAGGCGCTGTTTGGGCCGAACCGCACCAGATGTTCGTCTTTCGAGCCATCGGACAATTGCACCACGCACAACCGGTCGCGGGTGGTGATCAGTCCCATCGTCTCGGTATCAACCGCGATCGCACTAGTGCCGGTCAGGACGCCTGCGGGCAGGTCTTCTTCGTGGAAATGGACAGTCATGGCGCGCTCCTACGCCGATTGGGGAAAGAGGGGAAGCGCAGAGTAGCGCGCTGGCCGCCGGGCGGTGTATCACTGGCGCGATGACCGCAGAAACCATCCCCGATAGCTGGCGTGCCGCGCTTGAACCGGCGCTGGCAACGCCTGAAGCGCGGCGGCTGGGCGGCTGGCTGACGGCTGAGGAGGCGGCGGGCAAGCAGGTGTTTCCGCCGCGCGGGATGCGGTTGGCGGCGCTGGCGCTAACCCCGCTGGATCAAGTGCGCTGCGTGATTCTGGGGCAGGATCCGTATCACGGGCCCGGGCAGGCGCACGGGCTGGCGTTTTCGGTGCAGTCCGGCGTGCGCGTGCCGCCGTCGCTGGTGAACATTTACAAAGAGCTTGAGGCTGATCTTGGCCTGCCGCGCGCCGCGACCGGCGACCTGACGCCGTGGGCGCGGCAAGGGGTGCTGCTCCTCAACAACACTCTGACGGTTGAGGCGGGGCAGGCGGGCAGCCACGCGGCACGCGGGTGGGATGCGGTGACCGATGCGGTGGTCGCCGCGGTGGCAGGCCGCGACGCGGCGACAGTGTTTATCCTGTGGGGCAGCCACGCACAGAAGAAAGCCAGCCGCATCCCGGCCTTGGGGCGATCATCACAGCATTTGGTGCTAAGCTCACCCCACCCCAGCCCCTTGTCGGCCCATAATGGCTTTTTCGGATCGCGCCCGTTCAGCCAAGCCAATGCCTTTCTCGATAAACACGGGCACGGATCGATTGATTGGGCGTTATGAGTGCTGAACCGGTCGCCGCCTAACGAACACGCATGGAGCAACGCAGAATGAATGGAAAAACCGCGATAGTCATCGGGTCTGGGATCGGCGGGATCGCGTGCGCTATGCGTCTGCAAAGCCTGGGTTTTGCGACCCGGATTGTTGAGGCGCTGGATGCGCCGGGCGGCCGCGCCTATGTGCGCAAAGCCGATGGCTTCACCTTCGACATGGGCCCGACCGTGCTCACCGTCCCGCATTTCATCGAAGAATTGTTCTCGCTCGAAGTCGGCCAACCGATGCTGGCGCAGCCCGATTTCCCCGCCGATATTCTCGACGCCAGCCGCCGCATCCTGTCGGGCAATAGCGGCGGGGTGAACACCAGCCGCTATGTCGATATCGTGCCGATCTTGCCGTTCTACCGCATCTATTTTGATGACGGCACGTTTTTTGATTACGATGCCGATCCGGCGCGAATGCGCGCACAGATCGCGCAGCTCGCCCCCGAAGATTTGGACGGCTACGAACAGTTTCACGAAGCCGCACGGGCCATTTTTGAACGGGGGTTCCTCGAACTGGGTTACACCTATTTCGGCAGTTTGGGATCAATGCTGCGGGTGGTGCCTGACCTGTTTAAACTGGGCGCAGTGCAGCCGTTGTTCTCGTTCACCAAGAAATATTTCAAAAGCGACAAGATGCGCCAGGTGTTCAGTTTTGAACCACTGCTGGTGGGCGGCAACCCGCTCAAAGTGCCCGCGATCTATGCGATGATCCACTTTGTCGAAAAGACCTGGGGCATCCACTTTGCGATGGGCGGCACTGGCGCGCTGGTGGATGCACTGATCCGCAAATTCGAGGAGATGGGCGGCGCGTTGCACCTCAATGCCAAGGTTGCCTCGATCAGCGTGGAAAAGCGCGCAGGCAAAGCGACCACGACCGGCATCGTGCTGGCCGATGGCGCGGCGATGCAGGCCGACGTGGTGGTATCCAACGCCGATTATGCGACCACCTATCTCAAGCTGGTCGACAAGAAATTCCGCATCATCAACCGCGATGCCGTGGTCAAATTCCGCAAGCAATCAATGTCGGTGATGGTGATTTATTTCGGCTATACCAAGCGCGCTGACGATCCCGGTTTGCAGCATCACAACATCATCCTGGGCCCGCGCTACGAAGAATTGCTGACCGATATTTTCCAGCGCAAGATTTTGAGCCCGGATTTCTCGCAATATCTGCACATTCCGACGATCACCGATCCCAGCTTGGCGCCAGAAGGGTGCCATGCCGCCTATACGCTGGTGCCGGTGCCCAACAATCAAAGCGATATTGACTGGTCGCAGGCTGGACCGGTGATGGTGGAAAAGGTGCTGCGGTTCTTGGATGAGCGCGGGTATATCCCCGGCCTGATGCAGCGGATTGTCCATCAAAGCTTTGTCACGCCGGATTATTTTGAACACACGCTGGGATCCTACGCGGGCAATGGCTTTGGCGTTGAGCCAGTGTTGACCCAGACGGCGTTTTTCCGGCCGCATAATCGCAGCGAGGATATCGCCAATCTCTATCTGGTCGGGCAGGGCACGCAGCCGGGCGGCGGGACGCCGTCGGTGATGATGTCAGCCAAGATGACCGCGCGGGTGGTTGCCGCCGATTTCGGGATCGGCGATGCGCCGGCGCTTATGCC
>JBBRFG010000104.1:0-8806 GCA_038224685.1 Sphingomonadales bacterium | reverse complement strand
ACGCGGCGGGTCTTTTCCTGCGGCGTAACCTGTTCGTTGCCGAACGATACGGTGTCATCAGTGCTGTGTGTCATGGCCGTTCCCCTAGAGGGAATTGAGCCTTGCGCAAAGGGTGTTACAGGGCAGTGCATGTGCGAAGTTTGCAATGCCTGAGCTCCCCGAAGTTGAAACCACTGTGCGCGGGCTTGCCCGGTTCCTTGATGGCGCGCGGGTTACCCGCGTCACGCTCAACCGCGCCAACCTGCGCCGTCCCTTTCCCGCCGATCTGGTGCAGATGATGACCGGGGCCACGGTAACCGGGCTTTCGCGCCGTGCGAAATATGGCCTGATCCACCTTGATCGCGATGCTACGATGATTTTTCATCTGGGTATGAGCGGGCGCTGGCGGATCGACCCGGAAACCCCCGATAGGCACGATCACCTGCTGCTGGAAACCGCTGCACACCGCTTTGCCCTGTGCGATCCGCGCCGGTTTGGATCGGTCGATCTGGTCGGAACAGCCGCGCTGGATAACTGGCCGCAATTCGCCGCGCTCGGGCCTGAGCCGCTGGGTCCGGGGCTGACCCCAGCGCACCTGAAATCGGCGCTGAAAGGCAAGGCTCAAGCGATCAAACTGTGCCTGCTGGATCAACGGATCGTGGCCGGGCTGGGCAATATCTATGTCTGCGAAGCGCTGTGGCGCGCTGGCATTCGCCCGGCCAAGCCTGCTGGTAAGGTGACAGGGCCGCAATTTGCCCGGCTCGTCCCTGCAATCCGCGACGTGCTCGAAGCTTCGATCCGCGATGGCGGGTCGACCTTACGCGATTATGCTCGGCCCGACGGCGAATTGGGCTATTTCGCCAGCAGCTTTGATGTGTACGGGCGCGACGGCAAGGCCTGCCGGCGCATTGACGGCGGGGCGATCACCCGGATTGCGCAGGGCGGGCGCAGCACGTGGTATTGCCCGGTGTGCCAGAAGTGAGGGAATCGTTGACCTCGCGCCGCTTCGTGACTATGCGCGCTCCTTTCCGGCGGGAGGCTCTTGGGTCCGCTCGCCCCTTTTCGAGCACCCCGACCCGGTTTTTCCGATACAATTTTCAGGGCCGTCCACCGGCCTGATCCAACCGCGAGACAGACACACAACATGGCCAACACGCCGCAAGCCAAGAAGCGCATTCGTCGCAATACCGCCCGCGCCGAAATCAACGGTGCGCGCATCAGCCGCATCCGCAGCTTCATCAAAAAAGTCGAATCGGCCTGCGAAGCAGGTGACAAAGACGCCGCTGCTGTCGCGCTCAAGGCCGCTCAGCCCGAAATGGCGCGCGGCGTGGCACGCGGCGTGATGCACAAGAACACTGTGGCGCGCAAATTGTCGCGCCTGAGCCGCCGGGTCGCAACTCTCTGATTCGTTTTTTGCACGTTCGATAAATCTGCTTAACGCGGATTTAACGGTCGCATGAGGCCACACACCGATACGGGCCGCGCTGCTGCAGCGCGGCCCGTTTTCGTTTGTGACCATTGCGACAAAGCGAACCCCCAAAAATGTCAGGATTCCTCGCGATTCGCATATCCTCGCATAAGTTATCATTATATTTCAATGATATGAATGCAAGCCTGCGACATAGGCGGAGTCAACCGAAATATTTCACTTTTTTTAAAAGTCCGCGCTTGCGCAAATGCGCTGGGAGTTCTTTAGATGGATTCCAACGGCTCTAACGGGGCCGGGGGGCCTACAGATTGATTGACAGGGAAGCTCCTCGGAAACGCTGTTCCGGGGCCGGGAAGCGTGCGCCTGTTGCAACACAAGATTGTGCCGTCGGACTGCGATTTCGGGGCTGGAGCGAATTGGGGATAATTTTGTGCACAGGATCGACAAGGCTCAGGCAACAGGCCGTCAGGCTGACGAGCATTTGATGGAAGACGCTGAAGCTGTAAACTTGGCCGCCGATTGGTCCGATATCAGCCAGGGCCTGCGCAAGGATCTGGGGCATCAATTGCACAGCCAGTGGATCAAACCGATCCAGCTTGGCAGCCTCAACCGCGAGACCGGTACGCTCGATCTGTACCTTCCGACCGAATTTTCGGCCAATTGGGTGCGCGACCGGTTCCATGATCGGCTGCAACTGGCGTGGAAGATCGCGCGCGGCGAAGTGCGCACGGTCAATATCCAGGTGCACCCCGGCCGCCGCCAACTGCCCGATCTGCGGATGGACAATGGCCGCCGTCCCGCCAACGACGGGGCTTCGGCGATTGCGATGGCATCTGGCGCGATGGGCGATGCCAATTTTACCTCGTCCGTCGGGCTTGATCCATCGCTGACCTTTGCCGCCTTCGTCACGGGCGAAGCCAACGTGCTGGCCTGCAACGCATCGCAGCGAATGGCGGCGCTGGAACAGCCGCAATTCTCTCCGCTGTATCTCAAGGCGGCGACCGGGCAGGGCAAGACCCATTTGCTCCACGCGATTGGCCATGCCTATTTGCTGTCCCATTCGCGGGCGCGGATTTTCTATTGTTCAGCCGAACGGTTCATGGTCGAATTCGTGCAGGCGTTGAAATCCAGCCAGACCATCGAATTCAAGGCACGGCTGCGCAGTTTCGATCTGCTGCTGGTTGACGATATCCAGTTCATCATCGGCAAGGCGAGCGCGCAGGAAGAACTGCTTTATACCATCGATGCGCTGCTGGCCGAAGGCAAGCGGCTGGTGTTCGCCGCCGACCGCGCGCCCCAGGCATTGGACGGGGTCGAACCGCGTCTGCTCAGCCGCCTATCGATGGGGCTGGTCGCCGATATTCAGCCAGCCGACATCGAACTGCGCAAGAAAATCCTGGTATCCAAGCTGGTGCGGTTTGCGCCGCTGGCGGTGCCGGCCGATGTGGTCGAATTTCTCGCCCGCACCATCACCCGCAACATCCGCGAGCTGGTCGGCGGGCTGAACAAGCTGATTGCCTATGCCCAGTTGACCGGGCAGGAGGTGTCGCTGCAACTGGCCGAAGAGCAGCTGACCGATATTCTTTCCGCCAACCGCCGCCGGATCACGATCGACGAAATTCAGCGCACAGTGTGCCAGTTCTACCGGATCGACCGCGCCGAAATGAGCTCCAAACGGCGCGCGCGGGCAGTGGTGCGGCCGCGGCAGGTGGCGATGTATCTGTCCAAGGTTCTGACCCCGCGCAGCTATCCCGAAATCGGGCGCAAGTTCGGCGGACGCGACCATTCGACCGTGATCCATGCGGTGCGCCTGATCGAGGATCTGCGCACACGCGATGCCGATATGGACGGCGATGTGCGCAGCCTGCTGCGCCAGCTGGAGAGCTGATCGATTTTCCCACCCCCAACCCCTCCCGCAAGCAAGAGGGGAGCAAGACTTGGGTCTGCGCAGCAGGCCGTGGTCGCAGCGGCGTGGGCCTTCGCCGCGCATAGGCTTGCACCGCCCTTTCGACAGTCTGATCCAAAGGTCTGTCGACAGGCAGCGCACAGGTTGTAAACAGCCTGTCCATGCCCAACACACCGCTTTCTCCCGACCTGATCGATCTGCCGGATAGCTGGGTGGCAACACTGCTGCGCGGGTTAAAGGGACAATGCCCGCGCTGCGGCGCGGCGGCGCTGTTTCGCAAATGGCTCAAACCGGTTGATGCTTGCCCGCATTGCCGCCAGAATTGGTCGGTACAGCAGGCCGATGATTTTCCCGCCTATATCGGCATCCTCGTGGTGGGCCACTTGCTCGCGCCGGTGGTCATCACGATGATCGGCACCTTCGGCATGTCGGCATGGGCAACGCTTGCGATCATTCTGCCGGTGGCGGTGGCGGTGCTGCTGATCATGCTCCAGCCGACCAAGGGTGCGGTGATCGGGTTCCTGTGGTGGCGCGGTATCGGCGCATTCCGGCAGGAGCGGCGTCCCAGTGAGGAGCCCGAGGAGTGACCCTTAGCCCCGCCCGGCTCGAACGGTTTGCCCGGCACATCGTGCTGCCCGAAGTCGGCGGCGCGGGGCAAGTGCGGCTGGCGGGCAGCCATGTGGCGGTGATCGGCCTAGGCGGGATCGGTAGCCCCGCGCTGCAATACCTCGCAGCTAGCGGGATCGGCAGGCTCACGCTGGTCGATGACGACGTGGTCGATGTCAGCAACCTGCAACGCCAGACGATTTTTACCGCCCGCGATATCGGCCACGGCAAGGCGGTTTCGGCGCGGCGTTGGCTCGCCAATTTCGACGACACGTTGCAAGTCGATGTCTCCGATGCGCGGATTGCGCCGGGCAACGCTGCTGGCCTGATCGCAGAGGCTGATCTGGTGATCGACGGCACCGACAATTTCGCCACCCGGCTGGCCGTGTCCGACGCCTGCGTGAAGGCCGGAAACCCGTTACTCTCTGCCGCAGTGGGCCGGTTTCAGGGTCAGGTCGCGGCCTTTGCTGGGCACCTGCCCGGCGAAGCCTGCTACCGCTGCTTTGTCGGCGACGCCTTTGATGCCGAAGATTGCGATACCTGCACTGACGATGGAATGCTGGGCGCAATGGCCGGATGGACGGGCAGCTTTGCCGCGTTGCAGGCGATCAAAGTGCTGCTGGCTGGCACAGCCGCGCTCGGCGCTGATCCGGGTTGGGGGCGGCTGCACATTTTTGATGGGATTGAACCGGGAATGCGCACGATCCGGATCGGGAAAGATGCCGGGTGTAGGGGATGCGGTTCAGCCGCCTAAGACCGCGTCCACCCATGCCGGCACCAACCGGCTGGCTGGCCCCAGTCGCGCTTCATGGAACAGCCGCGATCCGTCACTTGGTTCAAGATTGAGTTCGAGCGTGTGTGCCCCGCTGCTGCGCGCCTCCTGCACAAACCCTGCCGCGGGATAAACCGCGCCGCTGGTGCCAATGCTCACAAACAGATCGCAAGTCTCCAGCGCCTGATAGATCCGGCCCATCTGATACGGCATCTCGCCAAACCACACGACATCGGGGCGCAGCATCGGCGCGCAGCACACCGGGCATGGTGGGCGCTCCCCGTGTTTAGCAAGCATCGCCCCTTCCCACCGCGAGCGGGTTTCGCATGAGGTGCACAGCGCGCTGTTCAATTCGCCATGCATGTGGAGCACCTGCGCGCTGCCACCGCGTTCGTGGAGATCATCGACATTCTGCGTCACCAGCAGCAGCTTGCCTGAAAACTCTCGCTCCAATCGGGCAAGCGCCGCGTGGGCCGCATTCGGCTCGGCCCGCGCCAAGGCCGCGCGCCGCTGGTCATAAAAACCCAGCACCAGATCGGGATCGCGCACGAAGCCTTCAGGCGTAGCCACATTTTCGACGCGGTGCTGTTCCCACAGCCCTTGTCCGTTTTGGCCCCCGGCGGCGCGGAAGGTGTCGATCCCGCTTTCGGCGGAAATCCCAGCCCCGGTGAGGATCACGATGTTGCGATGTTGATTGGTCATATACCCAGAATGTTTACCACATTGGCGTAGCTGGCAAAGCACGATGAGCACCGTTGTGCCCGAGTCCTATCGCCCCGACATTGACGGGTTGCGCGCGCTCGCGGTGCTGCCGGTGCTGCTGTATCATGCCGACGTGCCGGGATTTTCGGGCGGCTTCATCGGGGTCGATATCTTTTTCGTTATCTCGGGCTATCGCATCACCGGGATCATCACCCGCGAAATCGATGCGGGTGCGTTTTCAATCCTATCCTTTTACGAACGCCGCGCCCGGCGGATTCTGCCCGCCTTGCTAACCATGATCGCCTTTGTGCTGATCACGGCGAGCGTCCTGTTTTTGCCAAGCGATCTGGAAGGCGCGGCTCCGTCAGCATTGGCTGCCATCGGATTCCTGTCAAACGTCTGGCTGTTTACGCAGACTGGCTATTTTCAGGGCCCCGCCGAAGTCACGCCGTTGCTGCACACCTGGTCATGGGGGGGAGGAGCAATTTTATATCGGGCTGCCGATCCTGCTGATCGCCATCGCGCGAACGCGGCCTGGCTGGCGGATGAAGATCGTGCTGGGGTTGGCATCGATCAGCTTTGCTTGGGCAGTGGCAAACAGGCGGATACTGATGGGTCTGCGTTTTACATGCTGCCGACCCGCGCGTGGGAAATGTTGGCCGGATCGCTGCTGGCAATCGGCGCAGTTCCAACCTTATCCCGGCGCTGGGCGGCCGAGATTGTCTGCGCGCTGGCGCTGATCGGCATCGCGTTGGGAACTGCGCTGTATGACAAGCAGACCGTGTTTCCCGGAGTTGCGGCGATTGTCCCGGTGTTGGCGGCGGCGTCGCTGATTCACTGCGCGCCGGGCACCGTTGCAGGGCGGCTCTTGTCGATGAAAGGCCCGGTTGCGATCGGACTGATCAGTTATTCGCTGTATCGATGGCACTGGCCGCTAAGCGTGTTCTGGCGGTATTCACCGGGGCACGATCTGACCTTGGCGGCGTCGGCCGGGTTGATCGGCGCATCGGTTGCGATTGCATGGGCCAGCGGGCGCTTCATCGAACAGCCGTTTCGCAGCAAACGGCGGTTTGACCGGCGCAGGATCTTGCGCTGGAGCGCGGGGGGAATGGGCATCGCGGCGGCGGCTGCGCTGACGCTGTGGGTGCAAGGCGGCTGGACCAGCCGGTTTCATCCTGCCGCGCTCGCCTTTGCCAGCGGCGCGGTCGACGTCAGCCCCGCCCGCGCCGATTGCATCGCCGACCGGATCGCGGACCATCCGCGCAGCTGCAATCTGGGCGGCGCGGTGCCGCCTTCGGCCCCACCCTCGGCAATCATCTGGGGGGATAGCCATGTGGTCGAAATCGCGTGGGTGCTGGACGAACAATATGGCGCGCGCGGCCAATCGATTGCCCAGCGCACACACGGGTCGTGCCCGCCCGTCATCGGCTATGACCCGGCGCGCGATCCGCGCTGCGCGTTGTTCAATGCCGCTGTGATGGAGGAAATCGCCGCCTCGCCCGCGATCACGACTGTCTACCTTGGCGGATATTGGCGACAAGGCATTTACCGCGATGCCCGGATAGACGGAATGCTGGATCAGACCATCGCAAAGCTGGCTGCTGCGGGCAAGCAGGTGGTGCTGTTCGGCCCGATCCGATCGCAAGACAACCCTGTGCCGCGCCTGCTGGCGTTTGAGGGAGCGAACGCTCGCACCGCGCCGACAGCCGCATTCCGCACAAACGCACAGTGGTTTACGCGCCATTATCCGGCGTGGCGCGTGCGCGGAGTGACGATCATCGAGCCGGTCGAGCGTCTCAGCCGCGATGGGCGGTCCATGATAGTTGCAGGCGGCAGGCCGCTCTATTACGACAGCCATCATCTCAGCTTGGCCGGGGCGCGGCAGATCTTGGCCGCCGTTCCGGCTCAATGATCCCGCCGCCCGGCGTGCTGCGATATCGGGCATCGGCCAAAAGGATGGGACATGGCGCAATTTGCAGTAATCGGCCACAAAGGCCGGATGGGCCAAGCGCTTGGCGAAGCGATTGATGCCGCCGGGCACAGCCTGCGTCTGGGGGTTGATATTGGCGGCGACCCCGCCCCGCATCTGCCCACCTGCGACGTAATCGTTGATTTTTCCGCGCCGCAAGCGTTGCTGGCCAATCTCGGCGCAGCCAAGGCCGCCGGCGTCCCGATCCTGATTGGCACGACCGGGCTGGCGAGTGAACATTTCGCTGCGATTGACGGTGCTGCAGCGTCAATCGCGGTGCTGCAAACCGGCAACACGTCGCTTGGGGTGACACTTCTCGCGCATCTGGTGCGCGAGGCAGCGGCGCGGTTGGGACCGGACTGGGATATCGAAGTGTTGGAAATGCACCACCGCATGAAAGTCGATGCGCCGTCGGGCACCGCCAAACTGCTCGGCGAAGCCGCTGCCGCCGGGCGCGGGATTGTGTTGGCTGACAACATGGAAAGCGGACGTAATGGTATGACAGGCGCGCGGGCCGAGGGCGCTATCGGGTTTGCTGCCCTGCGCGGCGGCACCGTGGCAGGTGAGCATTCGGTAATCTTTGCCGGGCCGGAAGAACGCCTGACATTGGCGCATTCGGCTGAAAACCGCATGATCTTTGCGCGCGGCGCGGTGCGGGCGGCGGCTTGGCTGATCGGCCAGCCTGCCGGGCGTTACACCATGAATGATGTGCTGGGGCTCACCGCTTGACGCGCTTGGGGCGCAGCGTATTGTATGGGCAACACACTAGGGGCCAATACTCATGACCAACCCGCTGACACCCGCGCAACAAGCCGCGCGCCTTGTCGATAGCCTTGGGCCAGATGCGCTGGCCAAGGCGCAGGCCTATACCACCGGCAATCACTGGCTGCTGTTTGCAGGCGTCGCGGTGTCGTTGCTGGTTGCGTTGATCATCGTGAGGCTGCGCCTGCTTGATCGCATCGCCGCACGCTTTGGCGAAGGACGGCGGTTCCTGGCCACCTTCACGGTTAGCGCCGCGTTCCTGCTGATTTCCACGCTGATCGCTCTCCCCTGGACCCTCTACACCGACTGGCACCGTGAAAGGGCCTATGATCTCTCCAGCCAACCGCTGGGCGATTTCCTCGGTCAGCTGGCGATTGGCGAAGCAATCGGCGTGGTGCTGGGCGGGCTGTTTCTAACCGGGGTCTATGCCCTAATCCGCCGCACCGGGGAGCGCTGGTGGCTGTGGAGCGGCGGTTTGGCAGGCGTGGTCACGCTACTCGCACTGATCGCCGGGCCCATATTGATCGACCCATTGTTCAACGAATACAAGCCTGTCCCGCCGGGCGAAGTGCGCACCGCGCTCGAATCCATCGCCGATGATGTCGGCATCCCGCATGATCGGATCTTCATGTATGATGGATCGCGCCAGTCGGACCGCTTCACCGCCAATGTCTCCGGCAT
>JBBRFG010000103.1:0-8932 GCA_038224685.1 Sphingomonadales bacterium | reverse complement strand
GGGCGCGAGCGATTGCCAGTCGCCGATGATTTTCAGTTTCACGTTATTGGCGATGAATTCGGGCAAGTCTGATTTGATGAACCGCCGCATCAGATTCATCAAATCATCAACTTCGTCGTCGGATCGCTTCCAGTTTTCCGACGAAAACGCATAGAGCGTCAGGCATTCCAGCCCCATTGGTTCAAGCCCGCGCACCAGCCGCCGCACCGCTTCCACGCCGCGTTGGTGGCCGACTGCGCGCGGCAAAGACCGTTTCTTGGCCCACCGGCCATTGCCATCCATGATGATGGCGACATGTCTGGCGCGAATGTCAGCTGCCTCGCCCATATTCCCCATCCGTTCGGGCTGAGCTTGTCGAAGCCCTGCTTTTCTTTTCCAATGCAGGCTCCATAAAGAAATGCAGCCTTTCGACAAGCTCAGGGCGAACGGGGGGTAATGTCAAACAACCCTTACTGCGTCAGGATTTCCTGTTCTTTCTTCGCGGCAGCCTCGTCAGTTTCCTTGACGTGTTGATCGGTCAGCTTTTGCACCTGCTCTTCTGACCGTTTGCGATCATCCTCGGAGATTTCTTTCTTCTTCTCGTCAGCTTTCAGGCTTTCCATCGCATCGCGGCGGACATTGCGGATCGCGATCTTGGCTTTTTCCGCATATTGTCCGGCCAGCTTGGCCAATTCCTTACGGCGATCCTGCGTCAGATCGGGGATCGGCAGACGCAGGGTTTGGCCATCAATAATCGGGTTAAGGCCCAGGTTGGCGTGGGCAATGCCCTTTTCCACCGGGGTCATGTTCGATTTGTCCCACACCTGCACGCTTAACATGCGCGGTTCGGGCGCGGACACCGTGGCGACCTGCGATAGCGGCATCATCGAACCATAGACCTCAACCACCACCGGATCGAGCAGCGTGGTGTTGGCGCGGCCAGTGCGCAGGCCCTGAAGATCGCTTTTCAGCGATTCCACTGCGCCCTTCATCCGGCGCTCGACATCGGCCTTGTCATATTGCGGCATGGTAAATCAGCCCTTTTGCACAATTGTAAAATTCACTTTGCCGTCCAACGGCTCGGACCGGCTCGATCTCAAACTTTGATCAATCACCTTTTGCAGGTTGCCCTTTTCGCGGATCGAGAAAACCACAATCGGGATCTGGTTATCACGGCATAGCGAGACCGCAGAAGCGTCCATCACCTTAAGATTATCGGCTAATACCCGGTCATACGTCACAGTGTCAAAACGCACGGCATCGGGGTTGTGCTTGGGATCGCTGTCATACACCCCGTCAACGCTGGTGCCTTTCAGCAGCACATCGCACTTCATTTCCGCCGCGCGCAACGCCGCCCCGCTATCGGTGGTGAAATAGGGCGCGCCCACGCCAGCGGCAAAAATCACCACGCGACCTTTTTCCAGATGGCGTTCGGCGCGGCGGCGGATCACCGGCTCGCACACTTTGTCCATCTCAATCGCTGATTGCACGCGGGTCTGCACTCCGATCTGTTCGAGCGCGTTTTGCATCGCCAGCGCGTTCATCACCGTGGCGAGCATCCCCATATAATCGGCCTGCGCGCGGTCCATGCCCGCCGCTGCCCCCGCCATCCCGCGAAAGATATTGCCGCCGCCGATCACCAGACAGATTTCAAGCCCGGTGTCTTTGGCCGCCTTCACTTCCTTGGCGAGTTCGGCAACGAACGCCGGATCAATCCCAAACTGCTGCCCGCCCATCAACACCTCGCCCGAAAGTTTGAGCAGCACGCGCTTGATTTCGGGAAGGGGCATGTCAGGTTGGCTTTCTGGCGGGATTTGGCTGGCAGAAAATGGCTTGGGCGGGCCTTTATCGGGGCGATGCGGCGCTGCCAAGGGGATAGCGGTGAGAATGGGAAAGACGATGGTTCGCAGGCTGGCGCTGCTGGCGTTGGTGATGGTCACCGCCGTTGGGGCTAAGGCATGGCACGACACCCTGCGCGCGCCGGTGGTGGAGCGGTTGGTGGTGGAAAGCGCTGCGCTGCCCGCAGGCACGCCGCCCGTCACCGTCGCGCTGCTGGCTGATATTCACGTGGCCGGGCCGGATATGCCGCCCGCACGCGTTGCGCGGATCGTAGCGCAGGTGAACGCGCTGCGGCCCGATCTGGTCGCTATCGCGGGTGATCTGGTCAGCGAAAAAGCCGCCGCCACTCGGGTCTATTCCCCCGCCGATGTGATCGCCCCGCTCGGAGCTTTGTCAGTGCGGCTGGGCGTGGTGGTGGTGCCCGGCAACCACGATCACTGGTATGATTGGCCGGGATTGGCGGCGGAATTGGCGCGTTATCCGCAGATCACCGTGCTGCGCAATCAGGCGGCACGGCGCGGGCCGTTGGTGATTGGCGGGGTGGATGATGCCTTTACCGGGCGCGCCGATGTGTCCGCAACTGCGGCGGCGATGCCGCGCCGCCAAGGCGCGCGGATCATGCTCACCCACAGCCCCGATATCTTTCCGCAGGTGCCGGTCGATGTCGATCTGGTGCTGGCGGGGCATACCCATTGCGGGCAGATCGCCTGGCCGTGGGGCGGCGCGCCTGCGACGATGTCGGATTACGGCGACCTGTATGCCTGCGGCGTGACGCGGCAGCACGGCAAGACATTGGTCACCAGCGCCGGACTTGGCACCAGCTTGCTGCCGGTCCGATTGTTCACCCATCCGGAGATTTGGCTGATAGAAATACGGCCGCCGCAGCGTTGATGCTGGGGCGGCCGTTTTCGGTCTTCGCTGAACCAGGATTTACCCCGCGATAACCGCAGCCACTTCGGCGGCGAAATCGGTTTCTTCTTTTTCGATCCCTTCGCCGAGCTGGAACCGGGCATAATCCTTGAGCACGATGGCCGTGCCCGCAGCCTTGCCCGCCTGCGCGATCAGATCAGAGATGACGGTCTTGTTGTCCATCACGAAGATCTGGCTGAGCAGCGCGTTTTCCTTGGCGAATTTCTTCACTGCGCCGTCGACCATCTTGGCCTGCACGTCAGCGGGTTTGCCGCTTTCGGCAGCCTTTTCGGCGGCGACCTTGCGCTCGCGCTCGATCACATCGGCATCCAGCCCATCGGCATTCAGCGCCATCGGGAATGCGGCTGCGGCGTGCATGGCAAGCTGTTTGCCCAGCGGTTCGAGCACATCGATGCCCGCTTCGCTTTCCAGCGCGATCAGCACGCCGATCTTGCCCAACCCTTCGGCAGCGGCGGTGTGCATGTACGAAATCACCGCGCCGTGATCGACGGTCACGGTCTTGATCCGGCGGATCTGCTGGTTTTCGCCGATGGTGGCAACATTGTCGGTCAGCTTGTCTGCCACGGTGCCGCCATCGGGATAGGCCGCCGCCTTCAGCGCATCGACATTGTCACCGCCAAGCCCCAGCGCGACCGCGGTGGCCTTGCGCACAAAGTCCTGAAACTGTTCGTTCTTGGCCACAAAATCGGTTTCCGAGTTCACTTCAACCGCAACGCCGCTGGTGCCCGATACCGCAATGCCGACCAGACCCTCAGCCGCAGTGCGGCTTGATTTCTTCTGCGCGGTGGCGAGGCCTTTGGCACGCAGCGCGTCAATCGCCGCTTCGATATCGCCGCCCGCTTCGGTCAGCGCCTTTTTGGCGTCCATCATGCCAGCGCCGGTGCGCTCGCGCAGCGTCTTCACGTCAGCGACGGAAAAATCGGCCATGAGAATTTCCTTTTCATTCGGTTTGAAAGGCGCCCGGACATCCCTGCCCGAGTTGGTAGGATGCCGGGCGCGCTAATCGATGATTGTGACGGATGATTGACGCAGCGCCCCAAATAGCGCGCACCGATCACCAAAAACCTCAAGCAATTCCAGCTCAGCCAGCAACATTCTCGGCAGGCGGTACTTCGACCGGGGTTTCTGCTGGGGCTTCGACGGGCGACTCAACCGGAGCTTCGACGGGCGACTCAACCGGAGCTTCGACCGGTGTCTCAACCGGGGCTTCGACCGGTGTCTCAACCGGGGCTTCGACCGGCGTCTCAACCGGGGCTTCGACCGGCGTCTCGACCGGGGGGTCAATCATCGCGCCAAAATCGCTCGACACGTCAGCCTGGAACTTGCCTTTACCCGCCAGCGCAGCATCGGCGATGGCCTGGCAGTAAAGACGCACAGCGCGGCTGGCATCGTCGTTGCCCGGAACCGGAAAGGCGATGTGGCTGGGATCGACATTGGAATCGAGGATCCCGATCACCGGAATGCCAAGCACGGCAGCTTCCTTGATCGCGAGGTCTTCCTTGTTGGCATCAATCACGAACATCACATCAGGAATGCCGCCCATGTCGCGGATACCGCCAAGCGATGCTTCCAGCTTTTCACGCTCACGGGTGAGCTGGAGCACTTCTTTTTTGGTGAAGCCGCTGGTTTCGCCCGACAGCATTTCTTCGAGCGCCTTCAACCGGCGGATCGAACCGGAAATCGTCTTCCAGTTGGTGAGCATTCCGCCCAGCCAGCGGTGGTTGACGAAATGCTGGCCCGACGCGCGCGCCGCTTCGGCAATCGGTTCCTGCGCCTGCCGCTTGGTGCCAACAAACAGCACCTTTCCGCCCGAACGCACCGTCGATTCGACGAAATCGAGCGCGCGCGCAAACAATGGCACGGTCTGCGACAGGTCGATAATGTGAACCCCGTTGCGCGCGCCAAAGATATACGGCTTCATCCGCGGGTTCCAGCGGTGGGTCTGATGGCCGAAATGGGCTCCGGCCTCGATCAATTGCTGCATCGTGACGACTGGTGCCGCCATAAATAATTCCTTTCCGGTTGTTCCTCTGGAAGACTGGAACCGCGTCGGCGGAGATCCCGCCTGCGGCACCGGCATGTGCGCCTTCCATGTGAATTTGCGCGCTGACAGGCTGAATGCCCACCACCGTGCGAGCGCGCCTTTACCTTTGCATGGCCGCCAAATCCAGCCCTGATTGCGCTGGGACCAAAATACCGCCCACTGGCCGCCGAAATTCTGCACTTGACAGCTTGGAACATGTAGGGAACAAGACGTAGGAACAAAAACTGAACATTGTTAAGGATGCTGCTATGCTCACGACTGTCATCGCCCTGCTGTTTACGCTAACCGCGATCGCGGCAGTGCTGGTGATCGCCGATAGTGTGATGAAGGCCCGCCGCGCCTATGCGCGGTTGATGAGCGAAGCGGCGGTGATGCACGCTGGGTTTGCGGTTCAGGGCTCGGTTCAGGTCGGGACGCACGAATTGCGGGCGCGGCTTGGCGCGGCCCGGACTATGCCGGATCGGCGGCTTGCGGCGCTGGCGTTACCGTCGCTGCCGCTAGTTCCTGTCTGCGTCGCTGCTTGATGCGGCCGTATTTGATCAGGCCATATGGCATCAGCGCCAGATAGACGATGCTGATCGCGCTGAATGTCCACCACGGCTCCATCAGCAATGCGG
Source organism: Sphingomonadales bacterium (assembly GCA_038224685.1). Classification (GTDB taxonomy): domain Bacteria; phylum Pseudomonadota; class Alphaproteobacteria; order Sphingomonadales; family Sphingomonadaceae; genus Erythrobacter. Next base: position 3,523 of record JBBRFG010000103.1, on the reverse strand, counting down.
CAAATGCCAGCCCGACAAACGCGATCAACCCCAGCCGGATGGATCGGCGCGGGCGCAGCGATGCCCAGCTCAGCGTCGCCATGTTGGAAATCATCAGCACGGCAATGACCGATAGCCAGACAGCCGATAGTACCGGTTCACGAAAAAATTCATTGCCGGTTTCCTGCCACAGATAAAACGGCGTGAACGCCAGCGCTGCCCCTACCGGCGCTGGCACGCCGGTCAGGAACCCGGCGGATTTGTGCGGCTGATCCTCGGTATCGATCCCGGCATTAAACCGCGCCAGCCGCAGCGCGCAGCAAATCGCAAACGCCAGCGCCGCAAACCAGCCGAACCGCGGCCAATCCTGCAATGACCACAGATACAGGATCAGCGCCGGAGCCACCCCGAATGATAACGAATCGGCCAGGCTATCCAGCTCGGCACCGAACCGCGATTGCGCGTTCAGCAGCCGCGCAACCCGCCCGTCGATCCCATCAAGCACGCCTGCCACCACCACCAGAATGATCGCGAACGCCCACTGCCCTTCGGTCGCAAACCGGATCCCGGTCAGGCCGGAACACAGCGCCGCAGCCGTGATCGCATTGGGCAGCATCCCGCGCAGGGTCAGCCCGCCTGCCATCGCACCCCTCACAGCAGGAATATCGCCCTCATCCTCGGCCGCCTTGGGGCCAAGCCGAGCCGGGAAAAACGGCAACCGGCGCGGTTTGCGCGGCGACTTTATGCGTTGCTTCACCGGCGGGCGGCTCATTGCGCGATCCCTTCGATCAGCCCGCGTTGCCCGACTTCGGCCAGCACCGTTTCGCCCGCAACAGTCGTCTGCCCGATCATCACCTTGGCATCCGTCCCGGCGGGCAGATAGACATCCACCCGGCTGCCAAACCGGATCAGGCCCACCCGCTGCCCTTTGCCAACCATGTCGCCCGGTTTCACAAACGGCACGATCCGCCGCGCCACCAACCCGGCGATCTGCGTAAAGCCGATTTTCAGCCCATCTCCGCGCTCAAGCAGAATATGCTGGCGCTCGTTCTCGTCGCTCGCCTTGTCCAGCTCGGTGTTCATAAACTTGCCAGGAATATACACCACCCGGCGCACCGTGCCGCCCACCGGGGTGCGGTTGATATGGACATCGAACACGCTCATAAAAATCGAAATGCGGGTGACCGGCCCGGCGGGCAGCCCGGCAACGCCCGACCCATCATCAATCATCAGTTCAAGTGGCGGCTCGACCTCTGCGATCAGGGTCACCAATCCATCGGCTGGCGCAACAATCGTGGCATCGCCTTGCGGCACCACCCGTTCGGGATCACGGAAAAATGCGAACACCCCGCCAGCTAGAACCAGCAATGGCCAGCCGATCAACGGCCAATCGAGCACAAACAAGAAAAATAGGCTGACTGCCACCGCGATCAGCCCGAACTTGCGCCCTTCCGGATGGATCGCGGGCCAGTTCCAGACCGCCTCGCCCCGGCCTTTGTTATCGAGGATTTCGCCTGCCATTATTTCGCTTCTAAGCCGTGCGGCGCATGGCCGCAAGCAAGTCGGTCCAAAATCAAACCATCACCCGACCTTGCGCAGAAAAACTGTCCCGGCTGAATAGCCTGCACCAAAGCTGCAAATCAGCCCAGTGTCGCCTGCATGCAGATCATCATGGTGCAGGTGGAACGCGATAATCGACCCGGCGCTCGACGTGTTGCCATAGGTGTCGAGCACGGTCGGGCTTTCGTCTTCGTTCGCTTCGCGCCCAAGCACCTTGTGCGAAATCAACCGGTTCATTCCGGCATTGGCCTGATGCAGCCATAGGCGGCGCAGGAATTGCGGATCAATCGCAAGCCGCGCGGCTTCATCCAGGATCATCTGTGCCACCATCGGCACCACTTCCTTGAACACCTTGCGCCCCTCTTGCACAAACAGCTTGTCAGCGGCGTCTTTGGTCTCGGGCGTCGCGAGATTGAGGAAGCCAAAATTGTTGCGGATGTTGTTGGAAAACACCGTTTTGAGCTTGGTGCCCAGAATATCCCAATGCTGCGGCGGGGCAATCGCGGCATCCTCTACCAGCACAGCGGTGGCCACATCGCCAAAGATGAAATGGCTGTCACGATCACACCAGTTAAGGTGGCCCGAGGTGATTTCGGGGCTGACCACCAGCACGCTTTTGGCATTGCCCGCGCGAATGTAATCAGCGGCGGTCTGGATGCCGAAGGTGGCGGAAGAACACGCGACGTTCATGTCAAATCCGAACCCGCCCGCCCCCAACGCCTGCTGAATCTCGATCGCCATCGCCGGATAGGCGCGCTGCATGTTCGATGCCGCGCACAACACCGCGTCAACATCCTGCGGCGCGCGCCCGGCCCGCGCCAGCGCCTGCCGCGCGGCGGTCACGCCGATTTCGGCCATGATCGAGATTTCGTCGTTGCCCCGCTCGGCCCAGCGCGGTGCCATTGTGGCCGGATCAAGGATCGGCGCCTTGCTCATCACATGGCGCGCCTTGATCCCGCTCGCCTTCTCGATGAATTCAACCGACGAATGCGGGATCGGCTCGGCCTCACCCGACGTAATCGCAGCAGCGTTGGCGGCGTTGCGGCGATCAGCAAAGGCGTTAAAGCTCGTCACCAGCTCGGTGTTGGTGATGATGTCGGGCGGGGTGAACAATCCGGTGGCCGAGATAACCGGGCGGCCGGTCAGGCGGACGGGGTTCGGTTGCAAATCTTGCATGGTAGTATCTTGCATGGGACGCAGATGTAGGGCTCGCCCGGCTCGCCTGCAACCCTCGCCGCGAATGCGCGTGGGCGGCATTTGAGGTCGATTTTGGCTAGGTTTAGGTGGTTTTAGACCCCCGCTAGGCCGCGCTAGACCCCTGCTAGACCCCCGCTAGGTCGTTTTTGGCCCAATGTTTCACGTGAAAAAGTGGTGGCAGGGCTGGTATCGAACACGGCATTTTGAATGCTGTAATTATGACGTTATTACAGAGGCCCTGAAACTACCCCCACATTTTCCCCCACACTTTTCAGCGAACGGAGCGCGCAGGACGATCATTTCTGAGCGGACCCTCTATTGATCATGTGTCGAAGCGAAAGTGCCGTCACCAACACGTAACGCCATACCGGCCAGCCGCGAATGACAGCTGGCTAGCATAGCCGAAGGTTGGCAACCCACTTCCTTCCACCTCGTACTGACAGCAATGTCGTGAAGAAAGCATTTGGCCGTTGTCAGTCGTGTTTCTCAGCGCCGCGCTTCTTTGGATCAGGCGGCGCAGGCTTGGGGAGTGTCAGTTGGATCGCGGCCAGTTCCGCACCCGTTCGTCAGTCTTCGACCGAGGCTGTGTAAAAATGCGCCAAGGCGGAGGTGCGGGATTTTAGTGCGATGGCATGCTGCGCACGGTTTTGCGAAAGGCGGGGCTTATGATCAGGTTCGGATCGCGGCAATCAGTGGCTGGATGCCCATGATCTGGATCATCCGCTTCATATTGTAGGCCAGCACACACAAACTCATCTCGGTTCTGACGTTTTTGAGCGTCTTGGTC
>JBBRFG010000102.1:0-8976 GCA_038224685.1 Sphingomonadales bacterium | reverse complement strand
GGCGTGTTCGACCCTGTGCCGATCCCCGACCTGACGCGCGCTGGCAAGGTTTCTCATGATGTCGCTGCGCGTGATCTTGAACGCTTTATCGCCGTCATCGTGGCGGGGGAATTTTCGGGCCGGGAACCAGTGCCGGGCGTGACCGGGCCGCTGGCGACATTTGTGCGGGCGCTCAGGATCTCAGGACAATCCGGCGATTTGGGCGTTGAGCAACGGTCCCCGGTGCGAGACTGGGCCGACGCGCAGATGATTGTCACCTTGGCGGAGCAGCAGATCGAAACGGGCAACCTGGCGCTTGCCAGCCTGCTGCTTGGGGGTGCCAGGGCCCTGCTGTTGCTTATTTACGAGCGGTTACTGCCCAGTAAGCAGCAGACCGAGCGGGATTGGCTAACCGCGCAGTCGCGGGCTTTGGGCGACGTGCAGGTGCTGTTGAACCGCGATGATTCCCCAGTCTTGATCGGACGCGGGCTTGCACGATGGGAGGCTGGCGTCGCCAAGGCGCCCGATTTTGCCGCGATTGAACACCAAACGCTCTACCGTGAGGACGTGCTTGCTGCCTTTCTGGCGGATCAGGATTGACGGGCTGCGCGGGCCGACGTGCGGGCTGACCGAGCGCTGGCCGGAAAGCGCTTTAATCAAACCCCACAAACCGCGCCGCCTCGTCAACGCTTTTGCGCAAGGACACCACCGCGTTGGCGGGAAAATCCGGATCGGGCCAGCCTAACGCGACCGCTTTCATAATCACCTGATCTTCGGGGATGCCCGCATGTTCGCGCACCACGGGCGATTGCATGATGCCCTGCGAGTTGATCACGCAGCCCAGCCCGCGTGACCATGCCGCGTTGACCAGCGCGGTCGTCACAGCGCCGCAATCAAACGCGGTGTCATCGCTGCCCGAAAGCTCGCGGTCGTAAGTGACGATCACGCACACCGGCGCGCCGAATTGGCGGAAACCGCGCAGCACCCAATCCTGCCGGGCGTCCTTGTCATCGCGCTCGATCCCCATTGCGCCGAACAATTGCTTGGCAACATCGACCTGCCGTTCGCGGTGGACGCCAGCAAACGCCTCCCCCCGCCGGAATTCGCGGCTGTCGGGCATCCCTGCAAGGATGTTGTCGGTGTTGCCCTTGCGGATGCGGTTCAGCGGTTCGCCGGTGATCACGTGGAAATGCCACGGCTGGGTGTTCATCGAAGTGGGCGAGCGGATTGCCATCGCCAGCACGTCTTCGATCAGCGCACGCGGCACCGGCTTGTCAAGGTAGCCGCGGACCGAGCGGCGGCCGAGCACGACGTCTGCGTAAGTCTGGTCAGGCTTGCCGCTCATGGTGATCTCTCCCGAATCTGTTTGCGAGAAGATTAGCGCAGCCCAGCCGTGTTACAAAGGACGCGGCAGCGTTTTACGCCGCCTCAGCCAGCCGCATTTCCAATCGGTCCCAGATTTCCACCAGCGCTTCGGTCAACTCGTCCATCATCGGCTCGGTGTGGTGCGGGCCGGGGGTGAAGCGCAGGCGTTCTGTCCCGCGCGGCACGGTGGGGAAGTTGATCGGCTGCACATACACGCCGTATTCGGCCAGCAGAATATCGCTGATTTTCTTGGCGGCTACCGGGTCGCCGACCATTAGCGGGACGATGTGGGTCACGCTGTCCATCACCGGCAGGCCCGCTTCAGCAAGTTTCAGTTTTAGCACGGCGGCGGCGCGCATTTGGGCGTTCCGTTCGACGCTCGATTCCTTGAGGTGCTTCACCGAAGCCAGCACGCCCGCGACCAGCACCGGCGATAGCGAGGTGGTGAAGATAAACCCCGGCGCATAGGAACGGATGCAATCGACCACCTTGTGGCTGGCCGCGATATAGCCGCCCATCACGCCGAACGCCTTGCCCAAGGTGCCCTCGATAATGTCGATCCGGTCGGCTGCGCCGTCGCGTTCAGAAATGCCGCCGCCGCGTGCGCCGTACATACCAACGGCGTGGACTTCGTCGATATAAGTCAGCGCATTGTATTTTTGCGCAAGATCACAAATCGCGTGGATCGGGGCGATATCGCCGTCCATCGAATACACGCTCTCAAACGCGATCAGCTTGGGCACCTCGGGGTCTTCGGCGGCCAGCAAGGCTTCGAGATGGGCGACATCATTGTGGCGGAACACCCGCTTGGGGCAGCCAGAATTGCGGATGCCCGCGATCATGCTGGCGTGGTTCAAAGCGTCGGAAAAAACCACGCAACCCGGCATCAACCGCGCCAAAGTCGACAATGTCGCGTCGTTCGAGACATAGCCTGATGTGAACAGCAGCGCGGTATCTTTGCCGTGCAAATCGGCCAGTTCGCGTTCCAGCTCGACGTGAAAATGGGTATTGCCGCCGATATTGCGGGTGCCGCCCGATCCTGCGCCGACATCGTGCAGCGCGGCTTCCATCGCGCCAATCACCTTGGGATGCTGGCCCATGCACAGATAGTCGTTGGAACACCACACGGTGATCGGTTTTGGCCCGTTGTGGCCATGGAAACAGCGCGCGTTGGGGTAGGCGCCTTTGTTCCGCATGATGTCGATGAAGACGCGGTAGCGCCCTTCTTCGTGCAGCCGGTCAATCGCCTGGTCGAAAATCTGATCGTAGTTCACACGCGGCTCTTTGTGCTGAGGGCGGAGCCGATGGTGCGGCCTACCCATTCTTGTTCCCGAACGTCTGCGCTCATAACCCACAAGTGCGGTAAATGTTTCGCGGGTATTTAAGGATGCACTGATTGATTTGCTACCGCGATGTTTGCGAGCGTTTCGCAATCATTTGTTGGCAAGTTCAGAAGGCTTCGGCAGCGCCAAATCCGCGCAGCGCCAGCGCCGGTTCAAGTCCAGCTGCGCCCGCTAGCGGGCCGGTGACTACGAAGCGATTGGGGCCGGTCGCGGCAAAGCTCTGGCCTTCCAGCAGGTGCACGATCCGCCGGGCAATGCCAGCGGCGCCGTCAACCTGCATCACGTTGGTGCCAAAGGCGGCGGCGAGTTCGTCCGACAGCAACGGAAAATGCGTGCAGGCGAGCACCAGCGTGTCGATATCCGCCCCGCCAGGCATCGCGGTAAGCCGTGCGTGGACAGCCGCGATCAACCCCGGATCGACCGGCTGCCCGCGCAGTTTTGCTTCTGCAGCGCCGACCAGACCGGGGGCGGCCACCCGCAGCAATCGCGCGCCGCCCGCAAACCGCGCCTCCAGATCATCAACATAGGCTTGGCGAATGGTTGCCTCGGTTCCGACCAGACCGATGGTGCCGGTTTTCGTTAGCGCGGCGGCGGGCTTGATCGCCGGCACCGTGCCGACCACCGGGATCTCCAGCACATCGCGCACCATGCCCAGCGCAATCGTGCTGGCGGTGTTGCAGGCGATGCAGGCAAGACGCGGCTGATACCGCTCAGCCATTCGCCCGAGCAATCCGGCGACCCGCGTGGCAATCTGCGGTTCGGTTTTCGCACCATAGGGCAACCCCGCCAGATCAGCGGCATAAATCACCGGAGCATCGGGCAGCAGTTGGCGCAGCGCGTCGTACACCGTCAGCCCGCCAACGCCGGAATCGAACAACAGGATGGGGGCTGATTTGTCCAAGTTTCTCAAAACCCCGCTCGCCCTGAGCTTGTCGAAGGGCTGTTTTTCCTTAGAGGTGTGTCCGCTAGAAGAAGTGCAGTGCTTCGACAAGCTCAGCATGAGCGGGACGGGATTTGATGGAACTAATACTCGCCGCATTGCTGGGCTTTGTGCTGGGTTCAATCCCGTTCGGCCTGATCCTGACCCGCGCCGCTGGGCTGGGCGATGTGCGCGACATTGGCAGTGGCAGTATTGGCGCAACCAACGTGCTGCGCACCGGTAACAAAGGGCTGGCAGCGGCGACTGTGCTGCTGGATGCGGGCAAGGCAGCGGTGCCGGTGTTGATCGCGGGGTATTTGTGGCCGGGCACAGAAGCTGTCGCGGCAGGCATCGCAGGCGTCGCCGCCGTGGCCGGGCATTGCTTCACCCCGTGGCTGGCGTTCAAGGGCGGCAAAGGCTTTGCCAGCGCAGCGGGCGCGTTGCTGGCGCTGGCGTGGCCCGCGATGCTGGCCTGTGCGGCAATCTGGGCGGCGACGCTGTATCTCAGCCGGATTTCGTCGGTATCTTCGATGGTGACCGTGGTGGCCGCGCCGGTTGTGGCATGGGGGCTGGGCTATCCTCAGGCGATTGCTCCGCTGATCGCCATCGCCGCTATCGTGCTGGTGCAACACCGCGCCAATATCGGGCGGCTGATGCGCGGGGAGGAGCCGAAGATTGGCTCCAGCAAGCCGTCATGAGGCCCCTTCCGTCATCGTCACCCCGGCGCAGGCCGGGGCCAATAGCCGCTTGGGGCAGCCCTAGCCGCCTTGGATCCGGGCCTGCGCCGGGATGATGGATATGGACGAGGCCGCCCTCACCCAAGCCGAAGCCTTCGCGCGCATCCGCCTGCTGCGCTCGCCCAATATCGGCCCGGTCAGCTACCGCCAATTGCTCGCCCGGTTCGGCACGGCAGCGGCGGCGCTGAATGCGCTGCCCGATCTCGCCAGCCGGGGTCGCGGGCCATATCGTCCCGCTGCGGCTGACGGCATCGAGCGTGAGGTTGCCGCCGTGCGCAAGGCAGGCGCGCGCTATCTGTTTCACGATCAACCCGATTATCCGGCGCTGCTGGCGGAATTGGATTCCGCGCCGCCGATCCTCACCTGCCGGGGCAAGCTGGCGCTGGCGTCCGAGCCATGCGTCGCGCTGGTCGGCGCGCGCAATGCCAGCGCGGCGGCGGTTAAGCTGGCGCGCGAATTTGGCGCGGCGTTGGCTGATGCCGGGTTCACCGTGGTGTCAGGCTTGGCGCGCGGGATCGACGGGGCCGCGCACGAAGGCGCGCTCAGCCACCACGCCCGCGCCACCATCGGCGTGATCGCCAGCGGGATCGATATCACCTACCCGCCGCAGCATGTGGCCTTGCAGGAACGCATCGCCACAGGCGCGCTGCTGATCGCCGAACAGCCCCCCGGCACCGAGCCACGCGGTCGGCACTTCCCGTCGCGCAACCGGATCATCGCTGGGCTGGCGCTGGGCACGCTGGTGATTGAAGCCGCGCCGCAATCGGGCAGCCTGATCACCGCGCGGCTGGCGGGCGAGGCGGGGCGCGAAGTGATGGCGATCCCCGGCTCCCCGCTCGATACCCGCGCGAGCGGCTGCAACCAGCTGATCCGCGAAGGCGCGGTGTTGGTGCAGACGCCGGATGAGGTGGTGGAACTGCTGCAAAGCTTCACCGGCGCGCCGCGATCCCGGTTCCGGGTGAGCGAGGGCGCGGCCGATTTTGACTATGCTGAATTGGCCGAAGCCGATTGGGACGGCGCTGGTGCCGAAGCCATTGCGGCGCTGCTGTCATCCGCGCCGATCGCGGTTGACGAGTTGATCCGCCAATCAGGCGCGAGCGCGGCGGCGGTGCATATGGCGCTGCTCGAACTGGAATTGGCAGGCGAGCTGGAACGCGAAGGCAGCGGGCTGGTGCGCCGGTCGGGCGTGGGAGAACACGGGTGAACACAGGATTTGCGATGCCGCGCGAACTTGATTTCGGTACGCTGGCGGCGCGCAGTTTTGAGAATCTGCGGCTGATTTGGCGGCAGGTGCTGGGTTATTTTGCCGCAGTGATCGTGTTGTCATTTGCCTTACCGCTGGCAGGCGAAGGGATCAGCAGCATTCTGGGCCTCGCGCTTTATCTCAGCGGGCAATACTGGCTGTTCCACACACTGATCAAGGCACGCGGTCGGCTGGAGACGCAGCGCATTCACATCTTTGCCTTTGCTGGTCTGGCGCTGATATTGGTATTGCCAGTTATGTTCGGCGTTGCGGCTTTGGTGTTGCCGGGGCTGTTTCTGGTGGCCCGCTGGATCGCCGCACCAGCGTTTATCGTGGCGCGCGGAGAAGGAGCGTTCGCAGCAGCATCAAGCAGTTGGCAAAGCGTGCGCGGCCACACCTTCAAAGTTGCAGGCATGATCGTGCTGATCTTTGTGTTGGCGAGCATCATAGGCGCCCTCACCAACGCGCTCGGTGGCACGCTTTCGGGCCTCAGCGGTTATCGCGATGCGCGGCCGATTGACGTGATGCAGGCGCACCTGTTGCCGCTCCTGCTGTTCGCGCTATCCACCGCGACGTACGAGCTGCTGGAGCCAGCAGACGATTTTATTGAAGAGGTGTTCGGTTGATGCGGCGGGGGCGCACGATGGCAGGCGTGATCAATGGCGTTATTTCGTGTGCGGGCGCGGGGATCACTGTGGTCGGAATTGCCGCCCACGCCATGCTGCGCACCCTGAGTGACGAATTGGCGGAAGTGTTTGCGTGATGATTGCACTGCGTTTTGCTTGCACAACCCGCTTGACGCTGTAGGCCGCAGCCCTTCACCCTCGCGCGTACACACGTAAGGGACGGTCCGGAACTATCATGCAGCTTGTCATCGTTGAATCGCCCGCCAAGGCGAAGACTATTGAAAAATATCTGGGCAAGGACTTCAAGGTTCTGGCATCATACGGCCATGTCCGCGATCTGCCACCCAAGGACGGCAGCGTGAACCCCGATGATGGGTTCGCGATGGAGTGGGAACTTTACCGCGACAAGCAAAGCCGGTTCAAGGAAATCGCCGACGCCGCCAAGGGCGCAACCCGGCTGGTGTTGGCGACTGACCCTGACCGCGAAGGCGAAGCGATCAGCTGGCACGTGCTGGAACTGCTGAAAAAGCGCAAAAGCGTGCCGGCGCTGGTCGACCGCGTCACCTTCAACGCAATCACCAAGCAAGCCGTAACCGAAGCGATGGCGAAACCGCGTGAGCTCGATCAGCCATTGATCGATGCTTATCTGGCCCGCCGTGCGCTCGATTACCTGTTCGGGTTCACCTTGTCGCCGGTGCTGTGGCGCAAGCTGCCCGGTGCCAAAAGCGCGGGCCGCGTGCAATCGGTCGCATTGCGCCTGATCGTTCAGCGTGAGCGCGAAATTGAGGCGTTCCGCGCGGATGAATATTGGTCAGTCATCGCGCGGATGCAGCATGATGGGTCAGAGTTTGACGCGCGGCTGGTGCGGTTCCGGGGTGACAAGCTGGAAAAGCTCAGCCTTGGCGCAGCGGGTATCGCGATGGAGGCCAAGGCTGCGGTTGAAGCCGGGCGCTTCACCGTCGAAGGGGTCGAAACCAAGCCGCTGAAACGCAATCCCGCGCCGCCGTTCACCACATCGACACTGCAACAGGAAGCCGCGCGCAAGCTGGGTTATTCCGCGCAGCACACCATGCGGCTGGCGCAATCGTTGTATGAAGCGGGCGCGATCACTTACATGCGGACCGACGGCGTGCAGATGGATATGAGCGCCATTCTGGCCGCGCGCGATGCGATTGCGGCGCGGTTCAGCGAAGAATACCGCCCGGAAAAACCGCGCTTCTACAGCACCAAAGCCAAGAACGCGCAGGAAGCGCATGAGGCGATCCGCCCGACCGATTTCACCCGTGATCGCGCCGCAAGCGGTGACGAGGCGAAATTGTATGACCTGATCTTCAAACGCGCGATGGCCAGCCAGATGGCGACCGCGCAGCTGGAACGCACCACCATCACGTTGCGCGATGCGACCGGCCAGCACGAATTGCGCGCCACCGGGCAGGTGATCCGCTTCCCCGGCTTTCTGGCGGTGTATCAGGAAGGGTTCGACGACAAGGCCGACGCGGGCGACGAGGATGAAGACGGCCTGCTGCCGATGATGAAGGCAGGCGATTGCCCGGCCAAGCGCGGCGTCGATGCCAACCAGCATTTCACCCAGCCACCAGCACGTTTTTCCGAAGCCAGCCTTGTCAAACGGCTCGAAGAACTCGGCATCGGGCGGCCATCAACCTATGCCTCGACCATCCAGACCGTGCGCGACCGCGCCTATGTGCGGATGGATAAAAACCGCTTTTTCGCCGAGGAAACGGGCCGGTTGCTGACCGCGTTCCTCGAACGGTTCTTTCCCACCTATGTCGCCTATGATTTCACCGCCGGGATGGAGGATGAACTCGATGTCGTGTCCGATGGGCGGGAAGATTACAAAGCGGTGCTCGCGCGGTTTTGGAAAGATTTCAAACCCAAAGCCGATGAGGTGATGGAGAAGCTGCCTTCGGAAGTGACCGAGGCGCTGGACGAATACCTGTCCGATTTCCTGTTCCCCCCAGGCGATGACGGCGCTGACCCGCGCGCCTGCCCGCTGTGCGCCACCGAGGGCCGCGAAAATGGCCGCCTGGCCCTGCGCGGCGGCAAGTTTGGCGCGTTTGTCGCCTGCGTGAATTATCCCGAATGCAAGTTTACCCGCCGGTTCGCGCAGCCGGGCGGCGAAGGCGCAGACGGGGCGGATGATGGCGTGATGGGCCAACATCCCGAAACCGGTGAGGATATCCACCGCAAGACCGGGCGGTTCGGGCCTTATGTGCAGACCGGTGATGGCAAGGAAGCCAAGCGCGCCAGCATCCCCAAAGACTTGGATGATTTCGATCTCGATTGGGCGGTCAAGCTGCTCGATCTGCCGCGGATCATCGGCGCGCACCCTGATACCGGGCTGGAGATTGAGGCCAATATCGGGCGCTATGGGCCGTATCTGCGCCACGATGGCAAGTATGGCAAACTCACCAATACCCGCGAAGTGTTTGAGGTGGGGATGAACCGCGCGGTTGATCTGCTGGCGCAGGCGGCCAATCGCGGCGGGGCGGCGCGCGGCACATCAGAACCGATTGCGACATTGGGCGCGCATCCGACCAGCGGCGGGGAGATCAAGGTGATGCCGGGGCGTTATGGCCCTTATGTGACCGATGGCACCACCAACGCCACGATCCCCAAAGACATAAAGCCCGAAGACGTAACGATTGATGCGGCGATTTCGCTGATCGATGCGCGCATTGCCAAAGGCCCGCCCGCCAAAAAGGGCAAGAAAAAGGCTGCACCCAAGAAATCGGCCGCGAAAAAG
>JBBRFG010000101.1:0-8985 GCA_038224685.1 Sphingomonadales bacterium | reverse complement strand
GCGCTGCTATCCATGTTCATTTCCAACACCTCGACCGCGCTGATTATGATGCCGATGGCGCTGGCGGTGCTGGAAGGCGGGGGCAGCGCTGCGCAGGATGATACGCCGCCGGAGCAGGAAGGCATCGCCGGCGCGCTGCCGATGGGGATCGCCTTTGCGGCGAGCATCGGCGGGCTGGGCACCATCATCGGATCGCCGACCAATGCGATTGCGGTGGGCTTGCTTGACGAAATCGCGGGGGTGCGGATCGGTTTTGCCGAATGGTCGCTCTACGGAATGCCGATCGTGCTGCTGGGCGTGCCGCTCGCCGCGTGGATCGTGGCGCGGGTGCAGCGGGTCAATACACATCCGTTCGATATTGCCGCCGCGCGCGCCGCGATTACCAGCCATGGCGGCTGGACGACGCCGGAAAAACGGCTGGTGCCGCTGGTGCTGCTGGCTTTCGCGGGCTGGGTCACGCAGCAACTGGTCGCCCCCGCCTTGCCCGCAGGATCGTGGACCGATGGCACGATCGCGGTTATTGCCGCACTGGCGCTGTTTGTGATCCCCGACGGAACAGGTCGGACGCTGCTGGTCTGGGGCGAGGCTGAGCGTGCACCGTGGAGTGTGATCTTCATGTTCGGCGGCGGATTGGCGCTGGCGGGCGGGATGCAGGCATCGGGCTTGGCGGAGTGGATCGGGCAGGCGCTGCTACCGCTGGAACATTGGCCGCTGTTGCTGGTCGCTCTGGCGGTAACCGCGCTGGTGATTGTGGTGACCGAATTTGCCAGCAATGTTGCCACCGCGACCGGAATTGTGCCGGTGGTCGCCGCGCTGGTGGTGGCGTTGGGGGCCGACCCGGTGCTGCTCGCGCTGCCGGCAGCATTGGCGGCAAGCTGGGGCTTCATGCTACCTGCAGGCACCGGGCCGAATGCCATCGCCTGGGCCACGGGACGCATCCGGATCGACCGGATGGTGCAGGCCGGCGCGCTGCTGGATCTGACGGGGATTGTCCTGATCGTTGGCGTCGTATGGGGAATTGGCGCGCTGGTTTGAACGGCGGTGCGCGCTCACCACATTTTCGGGATCGCCTTTTTCAGTGCGTGCATATCCTTGCCATTCGCACGGTCCCAAAACCGCCCGCCGATCAACTGTTCAGCGTCATAGGTGACCACCAGATAATCGGCGAAGCTGCCGGTGAGTTTGCGGTTTTCCATCAGGAACGTCCACAATTTCAAACCGCCATTGCGGTGTTCAGCCAACACCGATTTGACGAACCCGTGCGGCACGGGGATGTTGATACCATACTTGTCCGCTATGTCACCGATCAACTTCAAAGGCTTGGTAAAATCGAAGAATGGACAGTTGAGTACATAAACCTCAAGCACGTCCTCACGCGCGTTTAGTTCGCGCACTGCGGCTTCCAGCTGCATCCAGATACCACGATTAAAGTCAGGTTCCTGCGGCGACATGTTCGACAGCAGAAAGGTCTCGCTGTTTTCGATATGGCTCAGCAGCGCGTTGGCGCTGGAAACCAGATGCCCGCGATCGTAGCCATTGCCTTTGTAAGCATTAAGCGATGCGCGAAAACGGTGCGGCAGGCGCACGTCGGCGCGAAAATTATCCAGCCGTTTGGCTTTGGTAAAAGCTTCGGGCGCGAATTCGTTGCCGCCCCGGCTGACGATGTCCAGCGTCCATTTGGCCTGCCGGAAATACCATGAATAGCCGATCGAGAAATACCGCCCGGTCAACAGTTCGTCGCACACCGGATAACCGTAACGCAATTCGCGCTGCATCAAAAATGGATCGTTCATGCCCCAAACTCCTATGTTTCCGAGCTGTGACCCGGGGTTGAAGTGCAAGCGCGTCCCGATGGTTTTTGGCTTCATAGGCCAGCAGTAGGCCCGGCGACAAAGCTACCGTTTCCTGTAAGCGGGACAATTGCGGCGGCTACCACTTGCAGCCAAACGCATTGTACACACACTGGCTTACAGATTGAAGATCACGCCTGTCCCGAGACAAGCGTTGCACAATGCACGGAGACCAGAATGACCGACAGCCGCAAACCTGTGTTCCTAATTATTGGCGCGGGCGCCGGGATTGGCGGCAATGCCGCGCTGCGCTTCGCGGCAGGGGGTTACCATTCGGTGCTGGCGCGGCGCAGCGATGAAGCAGGGCTGGCCCGGCTGGTCGGCGCTATCGAGGCGGCTGGCGGCAGCGCCAGCGGCACATTGCTCAACGCCTCGGAAGACGGTGCAATCGAGGAATTGGTCGCCCGCACCGAGCGCGATATCGGCCCGGTCCACACCGCGCTGTATAATCTGGGCGCACAGATCGGCAACCGCGCCCTGCCCGACACCCCGCACCGCATTTTTGAACTCGGCTGGCGGCTCGGCACTTACGGCGTGTTCCGATTGGCCCATGCGCTGTTTCCAGCGATGGTGGACCGTGCCAAGTCCGGCGCGCACGGGACACTGCTGGTCACGTCTGCCACAGCGGCGGTGCGCGGCAATGCCGGGCAGCACAGCCATGCAAGCGCAATGGGCGGGCGGCGGATGCTCTGCCAAACATTGAACGCCGAATACGCCCCTCAAGGCGTGCATGTGGCGCACGTTGTGGTCGACGGCGCGGTTGATGCGCCCGATACCTTGGGCAAACTGCTCGGCGATAAATTCGAAAGCTTCAAGGCGCAAAAGGGCCGCGAGGGCATTATCGACCCAGCTGCTCTGGCCGAAACGTACTGGCACCTCGCCCACCAACCGCGCAATTGCTGGAGCCACGAAATCGACGTACGCCCGTGGACTGATACCCCGTGGTGGAACGACAATCCCGATCCGCAAATCGACAGCCGGGGCGAGGGGGTTTGCCGGGCCGGGCGCCTAACCATTCGCCCTAACCATTCGCCCAAGCCATTCGCCCTAACCATTCGCACGGCCCGCTCATGTTAAGCTTGTCAAAGCACTGCTTTTGTCCGGCACCGGCTGTAAAGTAGCGGTGCAATCCTTCGACAGGCTCAGGACGAACGGAGGTTGATACCCATCAACCCCGCCACTCGCGCCGTTCTTCGGCGGCGCGCAGCACTTCGTAAGCGACCTGAATCGCTTGAAACTGCTTGGCCGCTTCGGCGTCGCCGGGTTTCACATCGGGGTGCACTTCTTTGGCGCGGGCACGGTAGGCCTTCTTGATCGCGGCAAAATCGGCGTCTGATTCCACCCCAAGCACTTCAAGCGCAAGCATTTCGTCCGATGAACGGCTGCCATCGCCAGACCCGGCCCAGCCGTAATGCGCGCTTTCGGCATAGCCTGCGCTTTCCTGCTGTTCGGCGCGGGCGCGTTCGTCCTTTTCGGCTTGCTCAAGCCCTTCGAAATAATCCCACCGGGAATTGTACTCCGCCGCGTGTTTCTGGCAGAAATACCACCGATCGCGGCTGTTGGGGGCTTTGGGCGCGGGGCAATTGCCCGGTTCATTGCAGCCGTGCCGGTCGCAGATGCGGACCTGCGTGGCTTCCTGCGAGGAACCATAGGCCCGCCAGCGCGGGAAACCCCAATCAAGCGTGCGTTTGGCGCGGCTCATTGCATGGCCCCGCAGCGGCGGGCGAATATGTCGTTGGTCGATTGCATCAGGCATTTAGCCTAGGCGAGATAGCGCGAATTGGGAAGCCATGAGAACACGGGAACCAGTTGCCTTTTGAAATGTTGCATTGCAATAGGTTCATCTGCAGAGCGGGTGGCACCGCTCAAGAGAGATCGCATGATGAGCCCGCAATTGACCGTCTCCAGCCTGTTTTGTGTGCTCGCGCTGGCGGGATTGTGCGTGATGACCAGCGCGGCCGATCTGGCAGGGTTGCATGTGCCGACCGTCTCCGCGCCTTATGCCGCGCAGGCCGAACTTGCGCCCGGCCTGCTTGGTTGATCGTCTGATTTCAGCCTAGTTGATAAGGACCGACGCAGCGCGGCGGTTCTGCGCCCAAGCTGCCTCGTTCGAGGCGATTGCTGCCGGGCGTTCCTTGCCATAACTCACCACCGAAACCCGGTTGGCTGTGACGCCTAGGCTGACCAGATAATTCTTAGCCGACGTGGCGCGGCGTTCACCCAGAGCAAGATTATATTCGCGCGTGCCGCGTTCATCGGCGTGGCCTTCGACCGTGAAGGTGATCTGCGGATAGCGAGCGAAATACTGCGCCTGTGCCTGCAACGCGGCGGCATCCTGCGAATCGACATCGAAGCTGTCGGTGTCGAAATAGATCGTGGTGGACGAACCAACGGCAGCGGTGAAATGTTGCTGTGTGCCGACCTGCGCGCCGGTGGGCGGCACTTGCGGATTGGTCTGGGTATTGCCGCCAGTGCTGGTCTCGGGCGGTGGGGGCAGTTCGATAGGCGCCTTCTTGGCGCAACCAGCTAACGTCGCGGCCGAAGCCAGCAGCAAGATCGTGGCAAGCTTGATGTTCATCGCTTGGTTCCTTTCAATGGTAATCGAAAACTCAGGGGCGGATCGGGCCCCATGCTGGGTCAGAGGCATCAACCGGGGTGGGCAGACGGCGTTCGTTTTGGCCGGTCAAATCAACCTGCCAAATACCCGAACGCCCAGTGTTCTTTTCGGTCCGGAAAAACTGGATGATCCGGCCATTGGGTGCCCATGTGGGGGCTTCATCTTGCCAGCCGCGCGTCAGCACCCGCATATTGCCGCCGCTGGTGTTCATTACCGCGACGTTGAAATCACCGGCGATACGGGTGAAAGCAATCTGATCGCCGCGCGGGCTCCATTCCGGCGTAGCGCAGCGCCCGCCAAAAAAGCTGATGCGTTTTTGGTTGGTGCCGTTGGCATCCATTATGTAACATTGCTGGCTGCCCGACCGGTCGCTTTCAAACACGACCTTGGTGCCATCGGGGGAGAATGATCCACCCACATCGATCCCGGGATTATCAGTCAATTTGACGCTGGCCCCGCCGGTGGCAGGCACGCGGTAGATGTCAGTATTGCCCGCCACTGCCATCGAATAAAGGATCGATTTGCCATCGGGCGACCAGCGCGGTGCGATGGTGGGGTTGCGGTTTTCGGTCACCAGTGTCTGCTTGCCCGTGCCGATATCATAGACATAGATACGCGGGTTGCCGTCGACATAAGACAGATAGAGAATCTGTGCATAGTCAGGCGAATAGCGCGGGGTGAGCGCGGTTGCGCTACCCAGCGTCAGGAACCGGTGGTTGGCCCCGTCGCTGTCCATCACCGCAAGCCGCTTGACCCGGCGGTCTTTCGGCCCGGTTTCGGCGATATAGGCGATGCGGCTGTCAAAAAACGGGCTTTCGCCGGTTAGGCGGGCAAAGATAAGATCGCTGCACTTATGCGCCGCACGCCGCCAATCGGCCGGGCCAACCACCCAGCCTTCGCGCACCAACTCGTCTTGCAGGGCGACGTCGTACAGATAGCAGCCGACCACCAGTTTGCCATCATCGCGCGCGCGGACATAGCCGTGGACAAGCATTTCCGCGCTGCGCCCACTCCATGTGCTGAACGCAGGCGCTGTTATCTCGGTAAAGGCCGGCTGCGGCAAGCTGTCGGGGCCAACCGGTTTGAACAGCCCGTTATTGCGCAGGTTGGCGGTGATGACCCGCGCCACCTCTCGCCCCAGCGCGCCGGTGCCATCGGCATTGGCAGGCGTAGCGCGTTCACGGTCAGTGGCGAAAGCAGGGATCGCAATGCCGATATCGGACCACGCGGATTCGTCGGTAACGGTGCCGCGCAGCGGGCCATCGGCATCATCGCCTTCGACCGTAACGCTCTCAACCGGCTGATCATCGCCAATCGGCGCGCCAAGATCTTGCGCAACCACGGGGGCAGCAAACAGCGCAGCAGAAATGAGGAACAGAAGCTTCTTGGTCATGTCAGAGCCTTCGGTCGAATTGCCATTCGAGATCGTCCCATCGACTATAGAACTGCTCGGGCAGATTGGAAAAGTCACCAAGCTGAACCGCGCGGATCGCGCGTTCACAATGCGGGCCTGCTTGCGGGCGGTTGGAATCGGTTATGCTGCTGGCGTTCGTGTTGCAAGTTGGCCGACCTTTGAGCGAGCCATCAGGGTTGAGCTGCCAGCGCACAATGGAAACCAACTGTTCAGCGTCCACGCCATTGGGGGCGCTCCAGTTTTTCTTGATCTGCCGGGAAATTGCCGAACGCAGATCGGCAGATTCCTTGGCACCAAAGGTGGCAGCGGGCGCGCGGGTTTCGGTTGTCGTGCTTGAAGAGCCCCTCCCGGCGAGGAAATCGTCGCCGATCCGGCTGCCGCCACCCTTATCCGCCAGTTTGGCAGGCGCGGCGCTGGGCTTGGCTGCGGGTGTGCGGTCGGGGCGTGATCGATCACGGGCGGGCTGACTGGCCGCAGTGCGCGCAGCCGGTTTGGGCAGGGTCTGCTTGGGCGGGGTCGGAGCGGTGCGCTCTACGCGCTCGGGCCGCGCAGGTTGAGGCGCCGGAACAGGTTGGGGCGCGGGTTGATCCGCCAGCGTCGGCGCAATTGCCGCGCGGCTCTCTGCCACCGATTCGGGCGCAGCAGCCTCAAGCCCCACGTCGGTCGCCAGGCTCACCGTCATGCGTTCAGGGAAAACCGACACTTCGCTGCGCACCGGCTGCATCAACAATACGGCCAGCAGCGCGCCGTGCAGCACAACCGCTGCGGCCAAGCCGACCTTTTCGTCATTGTTAAACGCGCGTGCTGCCATTGCTCCCCCGGTTATGGGGCCGAAACTGAACCTACGTTGACCAACGTGATCGAAGTGAAGCCGGCCCGCCCCAATTCGCCCATCACCGCCATTACCCGGCCATAATTCAAACTGCGGTCGCCGCGCAGCACGATCAGTGGCGGTTCTCCGCCCCGGTCAAGCGCTTCGAGCGCGGCAGGCAGCCCGCCGGCGGGCACCGCTGTATCCTCAATATAAATTACCCCTGCCCGGTCGACCGAAACGGTAATCTGATCGGGCTGTTCCTCCATCGGCGCGGCGCGGCTTTCGGGCAGTTCGACCGGCACACCGACTGCGGGCAACGTCACGGTAACCATGAAGATAATCAGCAACACCAGCATCACATCCACCAGCGGGGTGACGTTGATTTCAGCCATCGCAGCGCGCCGCGTGCGCTTACCCCGGCGGGCTGTCGAGAGATTCAAACCCATAAATCAGCCCCCGCCGCCGAAAGGGCGACTGCCCGCCCGCAAGGTCGCATGAGCGAGGATTTCGCGCGTCCGGAGGGGCCTGCGGAACACAAAAACCACCTTCATGCGCGGTCCAATTCGCGGCTCAGCCCGGCTTGCAGCTTGTCAGCGAAGCGTTGCAATTTTGCTTCGTACTGGTCCACCGCTCCGCCAAACCGGTTATAGGCGATCACCGCCGGGATGGCCGCAAACAACCCGATGGCGGTGGCAAACAGCGCTTCGGCAATGCCGGGCGCGACCACCGCGAGGCTGGCGCTTTGCTGCGCGCCGATCTGGAAAAAGCTGTTCATGATCCCCCACACCGTGCCGAACAGGCCCACGAACGGTGCGACCGATCCCACGGTGGCGAGGAAGTTCAGCCGCCCAGCCAGCGCGTCGGATTCTTCGGCAATCTGGCTGTCCATCGCGGCGCTGATCCGCTGGCGCGTTGCGTCACGATCGACCGGTTGCTTGGCGACGGACCGCTTCCATTCGTCCAGCCCGGCCGCTGCAATCCGTGCCGAGGGGACTTCGTTGCGCACCTGCTTGGTCAACAACGCTTCGCGATCACGCAGTTCCCAGAACTCACCCTCATATTCGCGCGATTTTTTGGTCAGCCCGCCGATCCGCAGGCTGAATGACACGATGATCATCCATACCCAGACACTGGCGAGCAGCAGACCCACGATTACGCCTTGAACGATGATATCGGCGTCCAAAAACAGCTCCACCGGATCAAGCCGGGTGGCAGCGGGGGCGGCAGCAGCAACAGCGCTAAGCAGGGCGAGAGTCACGGGTTCAGATTTCCTTGGTCATAAAGGTTTGGAAGGCGGCCCGCCACGCAGCGGGCTGACGGCGCGGACGGCCATCCAACGTGATAAAGCCGACGCGCAGGTGCGCCTCGCAAAGAATATCGCCATCGCCCAACCCGATCCGATGCGCGGTCTGGTGCATCCGGCATGATGCCGCGCCAAGTTCGGTGCAGCGGGTTTCGATCACCACGTCATCATCCAGCTTGGCGGGGCGCAGGTATTTAAGGTTTACTTCTGACAGCGCATAAGCCCCCTCACCGCTTTCAATCGCGCCGCGCTGATCAATCCCAAGCAATCGCAACAGATCAGACCGTGCGCGTTCAAACCAGCGCAGGTAATTGGCGTGGTAGGTGATCCCCGACAGGTCGGTATCCTCGTAATACACCCGCACCGCATACAGATGGCGCTGGCCATCAAGGATGCCGCCGGGTGGAACGGGAGTGATCATCCGCTGCCACCTAGCGCAGCAAGGATTCGCTGCAAAGGCGGGTGTTGCGATTTTTGGTTAAATGGCGGCAAAATAGGGGTTGAACGGGGGTTCAGAGTGCGCAGATCATCCGCCCCAGTGGCTGCCCGCCAAAAATATGGACGTGCAGGTGCGGAACTTCTTGTCCGCCATGCGCGCCGATATTGGCCATCAATCGGTAGCCGGGTTCGACCAGCCCTTTCGCCCGCGCCACTGCGCCGACCGCGCGCACAAACCCGGCGATTTCGGCATCGCTGGCCTTGGCCGAAAAATCGTCCCAACTGACATAGCGGCCCTTGGGCACCACCAGCGTGTGCACTTCAGCCTGCGGGTTGATATCTTCGAACGCGAAAGCCCAATCGTCTTCATAAACTGTCTTTGACGGAATTCCCCCGCGCAGGATTTTCGCGAAGAGATTGGCGTCGTCATAAGGCAACGTCGGATCAATCGGCATGGCGTCTCACTCCGTTCGGGCAGCTTTTTCGGCGAGGCCGGACATGCCTTCGCGCCGTTCGAGTTCCGTGACCACTGCCTGAAACGGCACACCC
>JBBRFG010000100.1:0-9038 GCA_038224685.1 Sphingomonadales bacterium | reverse complement strand
CGATTGCGTGCCGAGCGGCGGGCCAACCGGGGTCAACCGGCTATCTGCGCGTTCTTCAGCGGCAAACCGGGCCAGCCGGGGATCATCGCGGCCAATATCCGCCGCGCGCGGAAAAATGCCGAGATTGGCGGCAGCCGCCTGCTGCGGTTTGGTCAAACGCGGCATGTAGGCGAGATAGGGCACCAGCCGTGTCGCCATATCGCGCGGCATTACCTGCTCCACAATCGCAGCGGCGCGGTCGCTATCGCCCATAATCGCGAGCCCGAATGCACGGGCGCGCTGCGCCGCCGTGTCGCGCCGATCAAGCAGCGGACGCAGCGTCTCTTCAAACCGCGCGCGGTTGCCCGCAATTGCGTGGCTGATGGCCAGCCTGCGGCGGGCTTCGTCATTACCCGGATTGAGTTGCAGCGCGCTGGCATAAGCACGCTGCGCCGCTGCGCCATCGCCGACCAGATCCAGCGTCAACGCCCGATCGGTCAACACGTCGCGCTCGGCGACGCCCGCCGCCAGCGCGCGGTCAAACTGCACCAGCGCCTCACCCGCACGGCCAGCGCGCAGATACACCCCTGCCAGACCTAGCGCGACGCCGGGATGGCCCGGATCAATCTCTGCCGCGCGCCCAAAAAAGCCGATGGCTGCCTCAAGGTCATCAAGGTTCATCGCAGCCGTGCCCGCTTCAAGCAGGGTATCGCGATCACGCGGAGCCTTAGCCAGCGCGACTAGCGCGCGGTTCAATCGCTGAACGTCGGCGGACGGTAACTGCTGCACGACTTCGCGCGATATAACGTCCTGCGCAGTGGCAGTGCCCGACGCGCCGCCAATTGCAGCGAACATAAACGCAGTGACTGCGGGGCCAAGGAAACCGGCTTTCATCGGTACTGCCCTACCCTGCGCCAGGGGCCGCCCGCCAGTGCTTGGCGGCAGCCAGCACGGCGAACAGCACTGGTTGCACGCCAAGCGGAAGGCCAGCAGCGCCCGGCCTGCGATTACTGATTGTTCTGCCGTCCAAGAAAGCGCGGAATGCTAAGCGCCGGGCCGTCATCGCCGCCATCATCATCATCCTCGTCGCGCGAGGTGCTGCGCGACAGGTTGGCCATGCGTTCAAACAGTGTGCTCCCCGCACCGCCAGCTCCGCCGCCGCCTGCGCCTACCCCGCCTGCGCCGCCTTCTGCTGAACCGACTGCATCAGCGCCGCCGCCAAGCAGACCGCGCCGCCGATTGCCGCCCACGCGGGCTTCGACCGGCCGATTCTCCGCTGCCAAGCGATCAGCCCCGGCCAGCAGGTCGTCTCCCAACGGCTCCCGATCGGCCCCGATTTCATCTGCCAAATCGGTGGGGGTGGCGTATTCGGCCCCCAAATCCAGCGCATCGTCGGCTGATGACGAAACTTCAGCTGCGGTTGACGCGGTATAGCCAAAGCCATCGTCCTCGCCGCTCCGCAACCCTGCCAAAGGATCAACGATGCCATCGACATCATCATCATATTCGTTGCCGTAATTATCCCCAGCCTGCATTCCGCTGAGGTCAAACGGTTTGGCAACCGGCGGTTCTTCCTCAACCTCGTCAGCCAGATCGAGCGCTTCGTCGCTATAGCTGGCCGAAGTGGTCATATCGGGCGGGGTCAATTCGAAGGCCGGAATGACCGGCGACGGCACTGGCGCAAATTCCGGCACCGGCTCGGGCGCGGGCGCAGCCGCTGCGGGTTCATCGGCCTTGGGCGCAATTTCCGTAAGCCCGATGCCTTCGGACAGATCGAGCACCGGACGTTTGGGGGCACGCGATCCGCCAAGCGAGATTGACTGCGAACGCTCGGCCGCACCAACCGCAGTCTGTTCAATCCCGGTGGCAACCACCGAAACGCGGATCTTGCCCTTCAGATCGGGGTTGAACGCGCTGCCCCAGATGATGTTTGCATCTTCGTCCACCAATTCGCGGATGTGATTGGCCGCTTCATCAACTTCGAGCAGGCGCATATCATCGCCGCCGATGATCGAGATGATAACGCCCTTGGCACCTGCCATGCTGACCCCGTCAAGCAGCGGGTTGGCAATGGCTTGTTCGGCGGCATCGAGCGCGCGGTTCGGACCTTCGCCCTCACCTGTGCCCATCATCGCTTTGCCCATCTCGCTCATGACGGAACGCACGTCGGCAAAATCGAGGTTGATGAGGCCTGGCATCACCATTAGATCGGTGATCGACCGCACGCCTTGCTGCAACACTTCGTCGGCCAGTTGAAACGCTTCTTTGAAGGTGGTTTCCGCTTTGGCCACCAGAAACAGGTTCTGGTTGGGGATCACGATCAGCGTATCGACATGGGCCTGCAGCTCGGTAATCCCAGCCTCGGCCGCGCGCATCCGGCGGGTGCCTTCAAACAGGAACGGTTTGGTGACCACGCCCACTGTCAACACGCCCATGCGGCGCGCTGCTTCGGCGATGACTGGCGCGGCCCCGGTGCCGGTGCCGCCGCCCATGCCAGCGGCGATAAAGCACATGTTGACGCCCTCAAGCGCGCGTTCCACATCGGCGACCGTTTCTTCGGCTGCGGCCTTGCCCACCTCGGGCCGCGCGCCTGCGCCAAGCCCGCCGGTAATATCCGGGCCAAGCTGGATGCGGCGTTCGGCAGGCGAAGTGCTCAGCGCTTGCGCATCAGTATTGGCGACGATGAACTCGACGCCCTCTATTTCTGCGGCGATCATGTTGGCAATCGCGTTGCCGCCTGCCCCGCCGATCCCGATCACAGTAATGCGCGGGCGCAGATCGTCGGTCGCTGCTGGTCCGATATTGATGCTCATCAGCTTGTCCTCCAGGCACATACGGCCAGAAATTGCGAGAAATTTGATACAGCGACCCGCGTTTCTGCTGCTGTGACATATTCACGGCGTAGATTTTATAGCGGCTTAACCCTTATCCACAGTGCTCGGTTAAGCACGATTTTGCAGGACAGCCCGCAATGGCGGCATCAGAAGTATTCTCGGGCCGCGCGCAGCAGCCGAGTGGCAAGCGCCATCCAGCCAGTTTCGGGCGCAAAGCCGCGATAGATACCGCCGCGCCCCGCGCCCACTGCGCGGATATCAATCGGGTCTTCGGCAGCATAAAGGCATAGCCCGGCCAGCGTTGCAAAGCCGGGCGCGTGGTGTGCTTCGGGCATACCGGGCAACTGCGGCGGACGGCCCAGACGCACCGGCAGTCCCAATGCGCCTTGCACGAAATCCGCCATCCCAGCCAATTCTGCACCGCCCCCGGTCAACACCACCTGCGCGGCGCGTGTCCCAGAAAAGCCCACTTCCTTCAGAGCTTTGCTGATTTCTCCGGTGAGCAGCGCGAGCTGCTGCGTTACCACGCCGACCAGTTCGGCGCGCACAATGCGGTTCTTATCATCCGCCCCGCGCGCCAGCGGCGCGCCGGGCACCCCGCGATCCTGACCATCGCTGCCTTCGTTGGGGCCATTGATCGGGATCAATTCGCGGTGATCAGCCGGGGTGGCCACCGCCGACCCCGCGACACACTTCAGCCGTTCTGCCTGCGAGCGCCGGATGCCAAAACTGCTAGCAATCGCATCGGTAAGATCGGCCGATCCCATTGGAATCGCGCGCAGGCCGAGCAGCATTCCACCCGCAAACACCGCCACATTGGTGACGTCTGCACCGATTTCGACCAAGGCCACGCCCAGTTCGCGTTCTTCGAGGCTGAGGCAGGCGTGCCCTGCAGCCAGCGGCGAGGCCACCACGCCTTCGACTTCGAGATGGGCGTTCTGCACCGCTTCGGTCAGATTGCGCACCGGCGCACCATCGGCGAGCATCACATGGATATCCACACCCAGCCGTTCGGCATGGAGCCCGCGCGGATTGGCAACCCCGTGCGCGCCATCAAGCGTGTAGTGCGCGGGCTGCGCGTGCAACACGGTGCGCCCATCAGGCCGGATCATGTCGCGCGCGTGGATCAGCAGCTGTTCGACATCCTCATCCTCGATCCGCCGCCCGCCAATTTCGATATCGACCGACTCGACATTGCTGGCAAGCCCTGCTCCGGCGCATGCAACCCACACGCTACGCACCGAACTGTTGGCGCTTTTTTCCGCCCGCTCGACCGCGTCACGAATGGCAAAAGTCGCCGCTTCCATGTCGGTCACATAACCGCGCTTGATCCCGGCGCTGGCGCGGTGGCCCGATCCCAGCACCTGCAATTCGCCGGTTTCCGTTTCGCCCATGATCATCGCTGAAATGCGAAACGATCCGACATTGACCGCCGCAAACGTGCGGGTGAGCCGCGGGGTGGGGGCAGCGCGCGATGCCATCAGTCCATCCCTCCCCCAGCGGCAGGAGCAACAGTGGCATCCCGCACCCCTCCGGGCAGGCGCAGATACAGGCGCGGCGGAGTGCGCATATCGAACGCCAGCACCTTGCCGCCCAGCAACCGGTTCTGGCCATCAAGCTGCGCGAATTTCACCAAAGCGCTCGCCGATACCGCCTCGCCTTCAGGCAACGCGAGCAATTGCCCGGTGCGGAACGTCAGATTCCAGCGGCGATTGCCGACCCATTCAGCGGCTTCAACCTGCGGCGACAATGCCGGCGCTGCGGCCAGCAAAAGTTCAAGCCCGCGCGTCTGCTGGCCTGCGCCCGGCCCGGCCAGCCGCAACATCCCTTTGGCTTTGGCTGCGCTGATCGGCTCCAATTCCTTGCCAGCGGCATCGATCAGCACCAGCCGGTCGGCTTTTTCGAGCACCGCATGCGGCGTGCGTTCGACAATGTCGATTGCCAGCGTATGGGGAAGCTGGATCGATACCCGCGCGTCCTTCACCCACGGTAGCTCGCGCAGTTCGGCGCGCAGTTTGGCAATATCGACCTCGGGCATGGCCTGCGCGCGCTGGGCCAGCGCACGGGCATAGACCTGCTGTTCGTCCATCCGGCTGGTGCCCGTGATCCGCACATTGCGCACACTGAACCCGGCATCCGCTGCGATCCGCGCGACCTGGGTCTGCGCCAAGGCGGGCACGCCCGCCAGACTCGCGATAATGAACGCAACCCCCACCGCCCCGCCGATAATCATCGCCAGCCAGATGCGGCTCCATTGTTGTTCGGTGAACGGCAGAATGCCCATAACCGCATCAAGAACACCGCTTGCCTGCCCGCGCGCGCGCCGCGCCGTGACCGCGCGGCTCTGCACCTGGGCGGCGCGCCGCACCCCGGTGGTGCCATTACGCCGGATTTGCTGCGCCATGTCCGCCTCCCGTGTGATGCTTGCCTGCATGAACTCTGAGCGCTTCTGCCACCAACAGCGCGACCAGATCCGCATAAGGAATGCCGCAATGCGCCGCCTGTTCGGGGACAAGGCTGAGCGGGGTCATGCCCGGCTGGGTGTTGGTTTCCAGCACGAACAACCCCGCCTCGCCCGCTTCGTCATCCCAGCGGAAATCGGTGCGGCTGGTGCCGTGGCAGCCAAGCACCTGATGCGCGCGCACCGCGTAATGTTCGCATAATGCGGTGATTTCGGGTGGGAGCTGCGCAGGGAAGATGTGCTGCGTCTGCCCAGCGGTGTATTTGTGTTCGTAATCGTAGAAACCGTTCTCGATGACGAGTTCGGTCACGCCAAGCGCGCGCGGGCCATCGGGCCCCTCGATCACCGCGGCAGTCAATTCGCGCCCCTTGATAAACGGTTCGGCGAGCAGCTCAGCAAATTCCTGCCAGGGGCCGGTCGCATCGCGGCTGATCGGGTTGCCGACGTTGCTGGCATCGGTGATGATGGCGACGCCGACGGATGATCCTTCGTTGACGGGCTTGAGCACATAGGGGCGCGGCAGCGGGTCGCGTTCAAACAGTTCTTCGCGCGTCACAATCCGCCCGCCGGGCATCGGGATGCCGTGCGGCACCAGCGCCTGTTTCGTCAGTTGCTTGTCAATTGCGATCACCGACGTGGCGAGGCCTGAGTGCGTATAGGCCAGCCCCATCAGATCGAGCATTCCCTGCACCGTGCCATCTTCGCCCGGAACGCCGTGGAGCGCGTTGAACACCACGTCGGGCGCGGCTGCGGCTAGCCGCTGCGCCACGTCACGGCCCATATCGATCCGGGTGACGCGGTGGCCCTTGCTTTCGAGCGCATCGGCCACGCCTGCACCGCTGGACAGCGAGACTTCGCGTTCATTCGCCCAGCCGCCCATCAGGACAGCGACGTGGAGGGGTTTGCTATTCATTTCAAAATTCCGTTCGGGCTGAGCGTGTCGAAGCCCTGTCCTTCTTCGCCACGCACTGCCCTTTAAGGAAACGCAACCCTTCGACAAGCTCAGCGCGAACGGGTGTGAGTGCGCGCATCACGGCCGCCCCACCCGCTGGATTTCCCATTCGAGGCTGACGCCGGATTGGGCATAGACTTTCTCGCGCACCAATTCGCCCAGCCCTTCGATGTCGGCGCTGGTGGCGGTGCCGGTGTTGATCAGGAAATTGGTGTGCTTTTCGCTCACCTGCGCGCCGCCCAGCATCAGGCCCCGGCATCCGGCTTCGTCGACCAACTGCCAAGCCTTGCCGCCATCCGGGTTTTTGAAGGTTGATCCGCCAGTCTTGGTACGCAGCGGCTGGCTGGCTTCGCGCGCGGCGGCGATGTGGTCCATCTGCGCGCCGATGTCTGCCGGATCGCCCGGCGTACCGCGCAGCCGCGCTGACACCACGATCGCCCCATCCGGGAGCGCCGAATGGCGATAGGTGTAATGAAGATCGCGCAGTGACAAGGTCACCAAGTCACCTTCGGGCAGGATCACATCGCAGGAGACAAGGATATCGGCGACATCGCGCCCGTAGGCGCCGCCGTTCATCCGCACGAACCCGCCGACCGTGCCGGGGATACCGCGGAGAAACTCCAGCCCCGCAATGCCATTGTCGCGCGCCGTGGAGGCGACCAGAATGCCGCTTGCCCCGCCGCCGCAGGTCAGCTCATTCTCGCCCGTCACGCCGCAGCCCGCAAATGCCTTGCCCAGCCGCACCACCACGCCGGGAACCCCGCCATCGCGGATGATCATGTTTGAACCCAGCCCCAGCGCCATCACGGGGATCTCCCCGGCGAGCCGTTCGAGCAGGCATTTCAGGTCATCAAGATCAGCCGGTTCGAATAGCCAATCCGCCGCGCCGCCGGTCTTGAACCACACGTAAGGCGCAAGCGGGGCGCGGCAGGTGAGTTTGCCGCGAATTCCGTCGAGCGGCACGGGCGCATACACTGCGCCATCGACCGCGCAGGTCGGGGCCGCGCGATGATCAAATTCATATCCGTCGCCGGGCTGGTTCATCCCGCATTCCCACGCTTGGCCGCGACGGCGGACGCAAGGCCTGCCGCCCAGCGGGTGTTGTCGCCCGCGCCAAGGCAGACCACGATATCGCCCGCCGCAATTTCCTCCGCCAGCACGTCAGCCAGCGCGTCTGGCCCGGCAATTTCGCGCGCCGCACGGTGCCCGCGCGCTTTCATCCCCGCTACCAACGCGGCATGATCGACGCCCGGCAACGGCTCCTCACCCGCCGAATAAACCGGAGTGACATAGGCGATATCGGCATCATCAAAGCACGATTGGAATGCGTCCATCAGATCATTGAGCCGCGAGTAACGGTGCGGCTGCGCAACTGCGATCACCCGGCCTTGTGTCCCGGCGACAGCTTCGCGCGCGGCAGACAGCACTGCACGGATTTCGACCGGGTGGTGGGCGTAATCGTCGATCACCGTCACCGCGCCGTCGTCCACCGCCACGCTGCCAACCTTGGTGAACCGCCGCCGCACCCCGCCAAACCGGGAGAAGCCGGTGCGGATCACGTCGTTGCTGCATCCCATTTCAACCGCCACTGCAATCGCGGCAAGCGCGTTCTGCACATTGTGGCGGCCCGGCATCGGCAGGTGTACGCCTTCGATCCGGCGATCCTCAAGTCCGCGCTGACGCACGATCACGTCAAACGTATTGCCGCCCTCAGCGCTGCGCACATTCACCCCACAAATATCGGCCTGCAGCGAAAAGCCGTAGGTTACGACCTTGCGATCACGCACATTGCCGATCAATGCCTGCACTTCGGGGTGGTCAACACACAGCACCGCCGCGCCGTAAAACGGGACATTGTGGATGAATTCCACAAACGCCCGCTTCACCCCATCGAAATCGCCATAGTGATCAAGGTGTTCAGGATCGATATTGGTGACCACCGCGATGGTGCCATCGAGTCTGAGGAAGCTGCCGTCACTCTCGTCGGCTTCAACCACCATCCAGTCGGAATCGCCCAGCCGTGCATTCGAACCATATTGTTCGATGATCCCGCCATTGATGACGGTCGGATCGATCCCCCCTGCATCCAGCAGCGTGGCGATCATGCTGGTGGTGGTGGTTTTGCCATGCGTTCCTGCGACGGCGACGGTGGATTTCAGCCGCATCAGTTCGGCCAGCATTTCGGCGCGGCGCACCACCGGAATGCGCGCTTCCAATGCGGCAGCGACCTCGGGATTGGTGCGGCGCACGGCGGTGGAGGTAACGACGACCGCAGCGTTTTCGACATTTTCGCAGGCGTGGCCGATATGCACAGTGATGCCGCGCGCGCGCAGGCGTTCAACGCTGGCGCTTTCGGCAATGTCGCTGCCTTGCACGGTGTAGCCCAGATTGCGCATCACCTCGGCAATGCCGGACATGCCGATCCCGCCGATACCGACGAAATGGATCGTGCCAATGTCGGTGCCGACGCCTTTCACTGGATCCCTCCGCTGAATGCCGTCGTCCGCGCATCCTTAGCCTGTCGAAGGACGCCTTTCATGCGTCTGCCCGATCTTTCGCGGCCTTGCGGGTCGCGGTCTGGGGACGCGTGGCGGTTTGCGCAGCGCGAGGCGCGCTTTCCCCCAAGCGGATCACGTCCATCAGATCAATCCCGCTCATGCTCTCGACCAGATCGGCCAAGTCCTTGGCCGCATCGGGCCGCCCGCAATTGAACGCGCAATGCGCTGCGTTGGCTAGGCTGGCTGGGTTCATCGCCATCGCCTGTATCTGCTTGGCAAGTTCCTTGGGCTGGAACGCATCTTGCCGGATCATC
>JBBRFG010000099.1:0-9046 GCA_038224685.1 Sphingomonadales bacterium | reverse complement strand
CTTGTGCGCCTCGGACGAATGGCGGCGCAGTTCGCGCGCCTGTTCGTGCAGCGCGTCGAGCCGCTTGTCCGAAATCTCCCACCCGCGGCCCTTTTTCTTGAGCGCGGGGGCTTCGGCGGTGGCAGCCTCGGGGTTGAGGACCAGGGTTTTGCGGGTGGTCATTGGCTAGCAAAGTCTGCCAAATTGCCAAGAAGCTGCTCAAGTTTATTGCGCGCGACTTCGACATCGCAGCCTTGTTCAAAAGCAATCTGCAATAGAGCAATAGGAATATCGATTGGCTCGTTAACCATCGATTTGAAACTTCTCACCATAGCGTCGTTATTTTCCAAGTGAGTGACGATATCATCAACCATCACCCCAAGCTCCCATCAACCAAATTGATACTTTCGTCATTCCGGCGAAGGCCGGAATCCAGCGCGGTCGGGCTCCGCGCTTCGCCGCGCTGGGCCCCGGCCTGCGCCGGGGTGACGGTGAGGGAGCGGGCGCTATTCACCCCACGCTCCCCTCGAGCGAAATCGCTAGCAGCTTCTGCGCTTCGACCGCGAACTCCATCGGCAGCGTTTTCAGCACATCCTTGGCAAAACCGTTGACGATCAACGCCACGGCTTCCTCTTCATCAAGCCCGCGTTGCTGCGCATAGAACATCTGTTCATCGCTGATCTTGCTCGTGGTTGCCTCGTGCTCAATCTGCGCGCTGGGGTTCTTCACCTCGATATAGGGCACGGTGTGCGCGCCGCATTCATCGCCGAGCAGCAGGCTGTCGCACTGCGTGAAGTTGCGCACGCCGCTGGCGTTCGCCCCCACCCGCACCAGGCCGCGATAAGTGTTCGATGATTTGCCCGCCGAGATGCCCTTGGAGATGATCGTCGAGCGGGTGTTTTTGCCGTTGTGGATCATCTTGGTGCCGGTGTCGGCCTGCTGGTAATTGTTGGTCACCGCGACCGAGTAGAACTCGCCCACGCTATCCTCGCCGTTCAGCACGCAGGAAGGATATTTCCACGTCACCGCGCTGCCGGTTTCGACCTGCGTCCACGAAACCTTCGAGCGGTCCCCCTGGCACAGCGCGCGCTTGGTGACGAAATTGTAGATTCCGCCCTTGCCCTCGGCATTGCCGGGATACCAGTTCTGCACGGTGGAATACTTGATCTCAGCATCGTCCATCGCGACCAGCTCAACCACTGCGGCGTGGAGTTGGTTTTCATCGCGCATCGGGGCGGTGCAACCTTCGAGATAGCTGACATAGCTGCCTTTTTCGGCGATAATCAGCGTGCGTTCAAACTGCCCGGTGTTTTCGGCATTGATGCGGAAATAGGTGCTGAGCTCCATCGGGCAGCGCACGCCTTCGGGAATGTAGACAAACGTGCCGTCGGAAAAGACCGCGCAATTCAAGGCGGCGAAGTAGTTGTCGCGCACCGGCACGATCCGACCGAGCCATTTTTTCACCAGGTCAGGATATTCGCGGATCGCCTCGGAAATCGAGAGGAAGATCACGCCGGCGCGCAGCAACTCCGCGCGAAAGCTGGTGGCGACGCTGACAGAATCGAACACCGCATCGACCGCCACTTTCTTAGATCCCTTCACCCCGGCGAGCACTTCCTGCTCGCCCAAGGGGATGCCCAGCTTGTCGTAGATCCGCTTGATCTCGGGATCGAGATCGTCGAGCGAATCCAGTTCGATCTTCTTTTTGGGCGCGGCGTAATAATAGGCGTCTTGGTAATCGATCTTGGGATAGCCGACTTTGGCCCAATCGGGCTCGTCCATCGTCTGCCACAGACGGAACGCTTTTAGCCGCCAATCGAGCATCCATTCAGGCTCGTTCTTCTTGCCCGAAATGAACCGCACCGTGTCTTCGGTCAGACCTTTTTCGGCGAATTCGGTTTCAATGTCCGATGACCAGCCATGCTCGTAATCGGCGGCCTTGGCGGCTGCTTCGCGCGCGGCGATATCGGTTTCTGGGATGCCTGTTTCTGAAAGTTCGGTTTCAGGCCTGTCCTGAAGGTCGATATTGTCAATCATGCCAGGGTTTCCTCAATCATAACAGGGGTGCGCGCAGCCATAGGCGGCGTGCGCAGTTGGGCGATGCTGATCCCGGCCAACGCGCTGCGCAGCGCGGTGTTGATCAGCGGCCAATGCGGCTTCATGTTGCAGCCGACCTCAAACTCGCAGGCGACATGATCGACACAGGCCGCAAGCGCGATCGGGCCTTCGATCGCCTCGACAATATCCGCCACCGTAATCGCAGCAGCCGGGCGGCCAAGCTGCAATCCGCCATGCGCGCCGCGTGCCGACCGCAGCAGGCCCGCCGCTGTCAACCGCGATACCAGTTTTTGAACGGTCGGTACCGGCAGGCCAGTTTCCGCAGCCAATTCAGCCGCGCTCACCCGTCCATCGCCGCAGTGAACAGCGGCTTGGCACATTGTGATAACGGCATAATCGGCAAGGTTAGACAAGCGCATTGCGAGTGGTTCTCAATTCGGACGGAATCAGTCCGAATTGGAAATAGGAGCGAAACGCTCGGATTACAATTGCAAAGACGCGCTTACGGCGCGTTCAGTTTTGCAATTCGCGCACCTTGCAGGTGCCCGGTATCCCCGAACCGATGAAACGGGCGGTGCCCCGAATGCCATCTTTTATCGCGAAATGAAAAAAAGGCGGCGTCCCGGGAGGAACGCCGCCTATCTAAGTAGAGGAACTCTTTGCATTACTGCTCCGAGCCCTTCGGGTCGCATCTGTGCGTATATGGAGCGATTGGTCGCAATGATTGTATGCAAGCGACAAGTAAAAATTTGTAACGAAAACGCCTTGGCCCGAACGCTGTAAATGCACAAAAATCACGGTAAGTCGGGGTGAAAAATCTGCCGTGAAGCCGGGACTGAGCAGCCCGATTTGCTCGACACAGCGCGCGCGCTGTCATAATCGCCGAGCCCATGCTGTTTCGCCTTGTCAGACCCGCGCTGTTCGCGCTCGATTCCGAAACGGGGCACCGGCTTGCGATTCGCGGGTTGGCCGCACTGCCGCTGCGCGCGCCCATGCCGATCCCAGCTACGCTGGCTGTCGATGTGGCGGGGCTGAGCTTCCCCAATCCTGTCGGTGTGGCGGCAGGGTTTGATAAAGATGCCGAAGTGCCCGATGCGCTGCTTGGGCTGGGATTTGGCGCGGCCGAAGTCGGCTCGATCACGCCGCTCCCGCAGGCAGGCAACCCCAAACCTCGGCTGTTCCGGTTGGTCGAAGATGGCGCGGTGATTAACCGCATGGGGTTCAACAATGCCGGCGGAGATGCGGCGCTGAAACGGTTGCGCGCGCGGGCAGACCGCCCCGGCATCGTCGGGGTCAATATCGGCGCTAACAAGGATTCGCCAGACCGCGTCGCTGACTATGCGGTGATGGCGAAAATGATGGCGCCCTATGCCAGTTACCTGTGCGTCAACATCTCCAGCCCCAACACCCCGGGTCTGCGCGCATTGCAGGACGAAAGCGCTTTGGCTGGCCTGATTGAAGCAGTGATCGCAGCGCGCGGTGAGGCGGAATGTGAAACAACCCCGCCGATCTTCCTCAAAGTCGCGCCCGATCTTGCGCCTGCCGATATTGATGCGATTGCGCGTATCGTGATCGATATGGGGCTGGGCGCGCTGGTCGTTTCAAACACTACGATTTCGCGCCCGGTGCTGCGTTCGCACCATGCGGGGGAGACCGGCGGGCTGTCCGGCGCGCCGCTCAGGGCACTGGCGACTCAGCGGCTGCGCGATTTCCGCACAGCGACCGGCGGCGCAATCCCGCTGGTGGGCGTGGGCGGTATCGCCACGTCCGACCATGCGTGGGAGCGTATTCGTGCAGGGGCAAGCCTGGTGCAGCTTTATTCCGCGATGGTTTACGAAGGGCCGGGCCTTGGCGCGCGGATCGTGCGCGGGCTGGAGCGGCTGATGCGCCGCGATGGCTTTAGCAGCATTGCCGAAGCGGTCGGGAGCGAATAGCGTGGTGCCCATGCGCTTCTTACCCATTTTTCTCACCCCGCTCGCACTCGCCATTGGGGCCTGTGCTACCGTTCCCGCACCGCAAATTGCTGTCGCCACCGCGCCGACTGCGGCCACCGCAGGCGCAGTCAGCAGCGCCGATCCGCGCGCCACAGCGGCGGGGGAGGCGATTTTGGCGCAAGGCGGGTCGGCGGTTGATGCCAGCATTGCGGTCATGCTCGCACTCACCGTGGTTGAACCGCAGAGCTCCGGCATCGGCGGCGGCGGCTTCATGCTGCGCGCGGACGGAGCGACCGGCGCTCTGACCACGCTCGATGGGCGGGAGACGGCCCCGGCGGCGGCGACCCCTGCCCGGTTTCTTGATGCTGCTGGAGCGGTTTTGGGCCGCGATGCGCGGGTGTTTTCGGGCTTGAGTGTGGGTGTTCCCGGCAATATTGCACTCGCCGCCGAAGCCCACGCGCGCCACGGTAAGTTGCCGTGGGCGGCGCTGTTTGCGCCTGCGATTGCGCTGGCCAAAGACGGGTTCGCGATGAACCGCCGGCTGTACGAATCGCTGGCCGCCAACAAAGGCCGGGCGGACAAAGACGAAAATGCGCGCGGGGCGTTTTTTGGCGCTGATGGTGAGCCGCTGCCGATTGGCGCGACGGTCAAGGTGCAGGCCTTGGCTGATACGTTGGGGATCATCGCAGCGGGGGGGCCAGAGGCATTTTACAGCGGTCAGCCCGGCGGACTCTTGGCCAGCTATATTGCGGGCTCCACCCCGCAAGACGGGCGAATGACCGCGGCTGACTTTGAGGGATACACCGCCAAACAACGCCCTGCGGTTTGCGCCCCGTACCGCACCTATCGCATCTGCGGCATGGGCCCGCCATCATCGGGCGGGGTCGCGGTGGCGCAGATGTTGGGTCAGCTCGAACGGTTTGATCTGGCTGCCCTTGGCCCGCAAAGCCCCACATTCTGGCACCTGTTCGTCGAAAGCCAGCGCGTCGCCTATGCCGACCGCGAGCTGTATGCAGGCGACACTGATTTCGTCGCAGTGCCGGTCGAAGGGCTGGTGGACGCAAGCTATATCGCCAGCCGTTCAGCGCTTATTTCCGCAGACACCACCCTTGCCAAGGTTGAGGCCGGGGTGCCGCCGGGTGCACCGCTCGCGCGCGGTGATGGGCCGGAGGAACCAGAGAACGGCACCACGCACTTTTCTGTCGTCGATGCCAAGGGGGACGCTGTCAGCTACACTTCGACTATCGAAGGCGCATTCGGATCAGGGCTCTATTGGGGCGGGTTCTATCTCAACAACGAACTCACCGATTTCACCCTGACGCCGGAGGAAAATGGCAAACTGGTCGCCAACCGGGTCGAAGGCGGCAAGCGCCCGCGCTCATCGATGGCACCGACGATTGTCTATGATGCCAGTGGCCGGATCGTGCTGGTGATCGGCGCGGCGGGCGGGCCAACCATCCCGGTGCAGGTCGCGCGCTCGATCATCGGCGTGATCGATTTCGGGATGGCTGCGCCTGAGGCATTGGGCATGCCGTTCATCATGAGTTTTGGTGACACCGTCCTGATCGAGGAGGGCTCGGCGCTCGAAGGGATGGAAGCTGCACTCAAAGCGCTTGGCCATTCCGCGATCCGCAAGGGCGCGCCGCCATTGAAAGCCAACGCGCTGCGGCGGTTGCCCAACGGCACCTGGGAAGTCGCAGTCGACCCGCGGCTGGCAGGCAAGTTGGCTTACGAATAGGATGTGAGCCTGCCGCGCGGTGCCCCGGCTTGCCGCTACGGCGATCAGCTTCTATTCTGCGCCTAAACGGGGTCACCAAAGAACCTCGAACGATAATCGAAAGGGATCCGGAGCCTTTGCCAGTACATTCCCCAAAATTGCCTCATGCGGCCCGCGCGGTGGTGAACCCGGCAGACCATCCGCTGTTGCAGGATATCGACGGTGCGCCAAACTTGGTCGCGCTGTTTCTCAAACGCGCTGATGAAAAAGGCGATGCGCCGTTCCTTGGCCGCAAGGCGGGCGGGCAATGGGTGACGCAAAGCTGGCGCGCCGCCGCAGACCACGTGTGCCTGCTGGCGCAAAGCCTGCGCACGATGGGGCTGCAAGATGGTGACCGGGTCGCGCTGGTTTCGGAAAATCGCCCCGAATGGTGCATTGCTGATCTGGCCATCATGGCGGCTGGCTGCATCACCGTGCCGACTTACACCACCAACACCCGCCGCGATCACGCGCATATCCTCAACAATTCAGGCGCGCTTGCGGTAGTGGTTTCGACCGCGAAGTTGCTGGTGCCGCTGGCGGGCGCGATTGGCGAGACCGGGCTGGTCGAACACGTAATCGGGATCGACAACCTCAAACGCCAGCAGTCGGGCAGTTTTGAATATCACGATTGGGCCGCGCTCACGCTGGGCGATGCTGCCGTAGCGCGCACGGCAGTGGACGCGCGCATCGCTTTGATCGACCGCGATGACACGGCCTGCCTGATTTACACCAGCGGCACCGGCGGCGCGCCGCGCGGGGTGATGCAGCACCACGGCGCGATTTTGTGCAATGCGGCGGGCGCAGCCGAAGTGCTGATCCATGATTTCGGGATCAAGAATGAACGCTTTCTTTCATTCCTGCCGCTGTCCCACGCCTATGAGCACACCGGCGGGCAATTCCTGCCCATCGGTGTCGGCGCGGAAATATACTATTCCGAGGGGCTCGAAAAGCTTGCCAGCAACATCGAGGAAACGCAGCCCACGCTGATGGTCGTGGTGCCGCGCCTGTTTGAAGTTTTGCGCACCCGAATCATGAAACAGGTCGAAAAGCAGGGCAAAGTCGCCAGTTTTATGATGGATAGCGCGCTCAAGATTTCTGGGCGAAGCAGGGACGGCAAAAAGCGCCTGCGCGACCGGCCGCTTGATCTGCTGGTTGAAAAGACTTTCCGCCCCAAAATCCGAGCGAAATTCGGTGGGCGATTGAAGGCGTTGGTATCAGGCGGCGCGCCGCTCAATCCCGAAGTCGGCAATTTCTTCGACGCGGTGGGCCTGACCATGCTGCAAGGTTACGGCCAGACCGAGGCTGGACCGGTGATCAGCTGCAACCGGCCCAAGGTTGGATTAAAAATGGACACCGTCGGCCCGCCGTTGCGCGGGGTCGAAGTGCGGATTGCCGAGGATGGCGAGCTGCTGGTGCGCGGCGAGTTGGTGATGCACGGCTATTGGCGCAACAAGGCTGAAACCGCGCGCACGCTGCAACCCGATCCGGAGGATCAAACCGGGGCGCCATGGCTGCACACCGGCGACATCGGCCATTTCGATCACAAGGGCCGGATCGTTATCACTGATCGCAAGAAAGACATGATCGTCAACGACAAGGGCGACAACATCGCCCCGCAAAAGGTTGAAGGCATGCTGACACTTCAGCCCGAAATCGCTCAAGCAATGGTGACCGGGGACAAGCGGCCTTACGTGGTCGGCCTGATCGTGCCGGAGGCCGAATGGGCGCTGGAATGGGCGCGGGCCAATGGCGAAAAGTTCGATCTCAAAGCCTTGCAGGAATTGCCCGCGTTCAAAAACGCCGTGCGCGCGGCGGTGGACCGCACCAATGCCGAACTGTCCGTGATCGAAAAGGTCCGCCAATTCGCCTTTGCGGACGAGGCGTTCAGCATCGATAATGAAGAAATGACGCCATCGATGAAGATCAGGCGACACAAGATCCGCGAGCGGTATCAGGCGCGGATCGACGGGCTGTATCGGGGATGACGGCTAACCCCGCCACACTCCCTTCACCCCGGACTTGATCCGGGGGGTATAGCGATACGAGCGAAAATGTCAGCCATTGACCACAGCTCACAAAATGTCTGATTTGTGCTGAATACCAAACTGCTAAAAGGTGACCGCTTCCAAGGCGTCATTGCGAGGCTCAATATTCGAGCGCACGCTATCCTCCCAACAAACCCTAAAATCAATCATCGTCATATCAATGGTGACGGGTGAGCCGTAGCCGCCTGATAGCAAAACCGAAAACCAGTTGGTTTTGAATGGGTGAATGCTGCCCTCAGAATAGCGGATTGGTTCGATCAGTTCCCAGCCCCAATTGCCTGAGCTGCTGGAATTGGTGCGGCCATATTTCTCGAAAAGCTGGGCTTGCAGCTTGCTGATAAACTTTTCGTCGGGAATAAAACTGCCCAAGGTCTGGCTCGACTGAATGCGGTAAATTCGACCGGACGGGCAAACACCGAAATCATACTTGATCCCGTCAAGCATGGTTTCGACCAACTCGCCTTGGGCAAATTCGACGCTTGTGCGCTTCACAGCCTCACGAACCGGCGAACCCAACTCAAAGCCCCTTATGTCCCTTGCTTTCGTTGCCGATGCGCCGGGGGTCACGGGTGACATTGGTTCATTCGCCAACGCGGGGACGGATAACGCAAAAGCGAACAGCATAACGGGGGCAGATAGGCGCATGGTTTCATTCTCCCAAAGTCATGCAAATATGCCGCGAAAGTCTTAATATGTCGGATATATCCAGTGGTTTTATATCCGGCTGATAACCTTTGTTGCGTTCATGAACGGGCGCAAACTTGTTGGCCAAAACATTCGGCGCACGAGGGTCGCTATGGGCGTATGGTGATAACAATCCAACGGCTGACATTTGCGGGTGCATGAAGGACGGCGAGCCGCTGCACGTCACGCAGTTCATACCGCCAGACGGCCCTGTTCATGCGGGGCAGTTTGTGGAGTGGCTTCTATTGGCGGACAATGTGAACCCAAACTTGCCGAAATATGAGCGCCATAAAGCTGCGCTTCTCGCTTCCTTCATAACGAGCATGGGCAACGAAGTTGTGGACGCGAGTTTGCTTAGATGGAGCGACTGCCAACTGGACAGTGGTATCCCGGACCCAAAATATCGAGGTCCGATCCCTGACCATTCGGGTGGCAGCTAACCACCCTGTGTGGACGGCCCTCCGTTGGCAAGGGTATTTCTGCACTGCGCTGGCTGGTCGTGGCGCCCATGTGTCCGGCCTTTTTGCGCGGCTTGTAGGCCGCTGGCCCTGATGCCATTTGCGCGGTTCAGGTCCCTATCACTTCCA
>JBBRFG010000098.1:0-9103 GCA_038224685.1 Sphingomonadales bacterium | reverse complement strand
CTGAAAGCCACCTTCCGGTTGCTGCCAAGCCCGCACAAGTGGCGCGGTTTACGCAAGGCTGGCGCGCGGTCAAGAGGCCGATCAGCAGGGTTTGCGCCTCTTGCACAAAGGCCTGTGGATGGGAAGCGAAAACTGTTTTCGTAGCCCCTGCGCGCAATATTATTACGCGCACGCCGAAACCATTGCCAAGCGATGCTGGCGATTTATCTTGCCGGTCGATGACCGTGCTCAGCGATTCCGTCTCACACAGCCTTGCCGCGCGCAGCGGGATGCAGCGCGTGCCCACACCCAAGGCCGAACTGTTTCAGTTGCGCAGCTTTGTCCCGCCCGAATTGTGCACGGATTTGATCGCGCTGATTGATCGCAGCCGCCGCCCTTCGACCATCGCGGACGACAACGGCGATCCCCTATTCCGCACCAGCGAAACCTGCGATCTGACCGGCGATCTGCCCCCCGTTCACCGGGTTGAGGCGCTGCTGACGCAGCTTTGCGGGATTGATCCGGCTTACGGCGAACCGCTGCAAGGCCAGCGCTACGATGTTGGTCAGGAATTCAAACCGCACACCGATTACTTCGCGCCGGGCGGACAGGATTTTGCCCGGTTCTGCACGCTATCGGGCCAACGCACATGGACGTTCATGATCTATCTGAATGACGTGGCTGCGGGCGGCGCGACCCGGTTCAAACTGCTGGACAAGACGTTTCAGCCAGAAACGGGCAAATTGCTGTGCTGGAACAATCGCCTGGCCGGTGGCCCCGATGGCGAAGCAGGCAACGTCAACCATGCGACCCTGCATCACGGGATGAAGGTGCGCAGGGGAGTGAAATATGTGATCACCAAATGGTATCGCGAACAGCCGTGGCTGGGGTGAGCCTCATACGAAAAAGGCGACCCCGTCGGGCCGCCTTTCTCGTGCGGCCCGAAAGCCGCAAACTGTTGACCGCAGCAGGCAAGTGCCCGCGCGGTGCGCAATCGATTATTTCTTGAGGCTGAGCCCGCCGAACCGCTTGTTGAATGCGGCCACACGTCCGCCTTCACTCGCCTGCTGACGACCGCCAGTCCAAGCCGGGTGGCTGAGCGGGTCGATTTCAAGCGACATGGTCGCGCCTTCCTTGCCCCAGGTCGAACGGGTCTGGTATTCGGTGCCATCGGTCATTTTGACCGTGATCATATGGTATGCGGGGTGACCTTCGGCCTTCATGACGGTGTCCTTTGTAGCGTGGGGCCGGTACCGACCGGCACTGCTATGAATGGGAAGCGGCGCGGTTAGTCGGGATTGCCGTGAAAGGCAAGGCGTGTTTGAGTTTCGCAGACCATCCGGGCCTGCGGGCGCAGCTTGCTGCGCGTCTAGCGAGGACCGCACGCCGCCGGGCATGCGGACGTCAAACAGCGTCAACCATCATCGCAGTGAACTCAACCTCGCAGCTCACTTTGCCTTCCACGCTTGCCACGCCCTTGAACTTGTAAACGCGGCTGCGCTTTTGCGTGAATTCAACGTGCAGATCGAGCAAACATCCCGGCGTCACCGGGCTGCGGAACTTGGCGTTCTCGATCCCCATGAAAATCACCAGCTTGCCCGTGCCCGCCAACTCCATCGTCTCAATCCCGAGAATCCCGGCAGCCTGCGCCAACGCCTCAATCTGCAACACGCCGGGCATGATCGGCGCGCCGGGAAAATGGCCCTGAAAGAACTGTTCGTTCATGCTCACAGCTTTGATCGCGTGGATCCGTTCACCCAGCGTGATCGACCGCACCCGGTCGACCAGCAGCAACGGATAGCGATGCGGCAGCGCTTGCAGGATTTTGCCGATATCGTAATCCTGCACCTCCACCGGTGCGCTGCCTGTATCGTTCATGTTCGGATCAGCGACCAACCGGCGCAGGGGCGGCGGGCTGCGCCTGCTGCTGTTGCTGCTGAGCAAACTGGGCTGCGGCAGCAAGGCGTTGCTGAATGTCCTGAAACACCTGCACGCCTTCACGGCTCGGCTGCCAGCCTGCGGGCGGAACCACCGTAACCGCCGCAACCTTGGTGTTCAGCGCAGTGATCACCTGCTGCGTGATATCGGCTTCTGGTGCAGCGAACAGCAGCGAATCGGGCGAAACCACCAACTTGATCTTCTGCGCGGTGGTCACATCCTGCAACGCGGCGGGATACTGCACGATGATCTGTTCGATCGCATAGATGCGCGCACCATCGATCTGCGCGGTCAACGCCTGAATTTCCTGTTCCATCGTTTGCAGCTTGGCCATGTCGGGCGAATTCTGCTTGGCCGCCAGTTCGGCATCATCAACCTGCTTGTTGCCGTTGGTGTCGAACGTCGCGAGCAACGTCTGACGCTCCTGCGCCTTGGTGCGGCGCAGCTCGTTTTGCTGGGTATAGGTGCGGTTAACCTCGGCGTAAGCGTTCTGGAACGCGGTGGTGCCGATGATTGTGCCGGAGATATCGACCGTTGCCAAACGGCCTTCGACCTGAGCCGATGCGGGCAGCGCAGTCAGCGCGGTAAGCGCAAGACCGGCCGGAGCGAGAAGCTTGCCAAGAAGTGTCATTAGAATTGGGTTCCTACGTTGAAGGTAAAGCGGCGCTCATCATCGCCTTCGACTTTGCGAAGCGTCTGGGCGAAATCGATCCGGAACGGCCCGAATGGCGAGTTCCAATTGACCCCGATCCCGACCGTTACGCGCGGGCTGGGCGAATCGCCAAGAAAGGTTTCGCGGATCGCGCTTTCGGGACGGATGAACGCATTATTGGCGGTGCCGTTCGGGCTGGTCGGGCTCGTGGTGACAGTGGTGACGGTGTTGCCATCGGTGGTCACCGATTGAATAAACAATGCATTGCCGGCAGCGTCGCGTTGCTGAATGCCGTTGGGATTGTCCTGCAGCAACGGCTGCTCCACGCCCCATAGCGCGCCGACATCGGCCCAGATTGATGGCCGCAAGCCCAATCCGCGCGCACCGGAACCGAGCGGAATTTCCAATTCGGCGCGTCCAAGATAGTAATTACGCCCACCAATCGCATCATCGCGGGTTGCATCCTCTGCGGTATTGAGGGTCGGAACGCCGTCCACGGTCTCAAACCGCTGCGTCAGGATGCGCGGGCCGACCCCGCGAATGGCAAACCCGCGGAACTGCGGTTCGCCAAGGAAAAAGCGGTCGTTGAGGAAGATATCGTCCACCCCTTCACCCTCGCGCGCCCGCAATGGAATGATCGTTCCGCCTTCAGCCAGCACTGAAAAAATGAACCCCGAGCTGCCGACATTCCAGAACTGTTGCGCCCGGCCGCGGAACCGGACGTAGCGAACATCGCCGCCCAGCCCGGCAAATTCACTGCTGAGCGATACGGTGCGTCCGCGCGACGGGCGGACGCGCGAATTGAGCGAATTGTAATTGAGGCTCAGGCCGACAATCGAGCTCAGCCTTTGGCCAATTGTGTCGCACAGAAATCGGCCCGCCAGCAGTGGATCGCATTCGCGCGTGCCATCGCCGTTGGTATCCGAAAAGAACTGGTTTTCATCCAACGTCACATCATCGAAGTTGAGCGTGTAGCTGCCGACCAGCGACGCGAATTCTGTCAACGGCACCCCGGCGCGGGCAGAGAAGCCGGTGGTTGCCTGCTGGAAAGTGGTGTTCCGATCATTGCCGTTGAAATTGAACTGGTTCAAATCACGCCGAAAAATATCGATGCCGCCAGAAATGTTGCGGTCAAAGATATAGGGGTCGCTGAAACTGAGCTGCGCCGAACGCTGAAACTGCGAAAGGTTGACACTCAGCCCGACGGTCTGTCCGCGACCACGGAAATTGCGCTGCCGGATGCTACCCGCCAGAATGAACTGTTCAATCGAGGAAAACCCAGCGGAAAACTGCAATTCGCCGGTCGGCTTTTCTTCGACATTGGCTTGGAGGATGATTCGGTCAGGCGCGCTGCCTTCGACCTGAGTGACTTCGAAATTTTCCTGGAAAAAGGCCAGCGAATTGATCCGCGCCGTGGTGCGCTGCACGTCAAGCGAGTTGAACGCATCGCCTTCAGCCAGCCGGAATTCGCGGCGCGCGACCTTGTCCTGCGTCAGGGTGTTGCCGTTGATATCGACCCGCTCAACATACACACGCGGCGCTTCGCGCAGCACGAACGTGATGTTCATCTTAAGGTTTTCAGGATCGCGGTTGATGCGTGGCTGCACGTCGGCAAAGGCATAACCAAACCGTCCGGCCAGCTCGGTCAGCTGTTCGACTGTGTCTTCAATCGTCTTGGCGTTATAGAAATCGCCCGGCTTCATCGACAGGCTTTGGCTCATCACGTCGCTGTCGAAATCGCGCAACTGGCTGTCGACCTTGACGTCGCCGAAGGTGTAGCGTTTGCCTTCCTCGACCACGTAAGTGATGATGAAGTCTTTCTGATCCGGGGTCAGCTCTGCCACGGCCGAAACCACCCGGAAATCGGCATAACCTTCGGTCAGGTAAAACTGCCGCAACTTTTGTTGGTCAAACGCCAGACGATCAGGATCATAGCTGGTGTTGGAGCTGAAAAAGCTGGTCAGGCGCGACTGTTTGGTGACCATTTCGTTGCGCAATTCGCCGTCGGAAAACTGTTCATTGCCCAGAATGTTGATCTGGCGCACCTTGGACTTTGGCCCTTCGGTGATTTCGAACACGATATCGACGCGGTTCTGCGGCAGCTGCACCAGTTTGGGTTCAACCTTGGCGGCGAACCGGCCCTGCCGCTTATACAGCTCGATGATGCGCGCAACGTCTGCGCGCACCTTGGACCGGGTAAAGATCTGGCGCGGCGACAGCTTGATTTCCGGCAGGATCTTGTCGGGCT
Organism: Sphingomonadales bacterium; assembly: GCA_038224685.1. Classification (GTDB taxonomy): domain Bacteria; phylum Pseudomonadota; class Alphaproteobacteria; order Sphingomonadales; family Sphingomonadaceae; genus Erythrobacter. Next base: position 4,286 of record JBBRFG010000098.1, on the reverse strand, counting down.
TAAGCCGTTCGTTGCCTTCCAGCACGATGCGGTTGATCACCGGGTTTTCGACCACGGTGATCACTACGTTGCCGCCATCATTGCTGATGTTGGAATTGGCAAACAGCTCGGTCGCGCCCAGATCCTTGATCGCTTCGTCGGCGGCGACGGCCGTGTATTCCTGCCCGGCGCGCAGGCGGATGTAGCTGAGGATGGTGGAGGCTTCGAGCCGTTCGGAACCGACCACGTTGATGGTGCGGATAACATTGCTGCGGTCAGCAGGTGGCACAGCCGGAGGGGATACAGGGGCGGGGGCCGGGGCCGGTTGCGCGCCGCCAGCTTGTTCCTGAGCAAATGCAGCGCCGGGCAAACCAGCCAGCATCGAACCGCAGCACAATAGCACGGCAAAGCGCGCCGGGCCGGGCGCCCATCGCGGCAGCACAGGCGCGCGGTTGCCGGTGGCAGGCTCAGTGGAAGGCACCGCGCCCGTCTTGCTCATTGCATTCATGCAGCTCAAATCCCGTTCCAACCGTCCGCGCCGCGTTCGTATAAGATCAGTGCGATCCCGAACGTGCAAACTTGCAAGTGACAAAATGCGCCATCACCAGCGCCGCCCCGCTAATATGGTCCCCATTCAACCGGCCCCATTAACCGGCCCCAGTCATCCGGAACCGCCTCTGCCCCATGCGGCCAGCGCAATCAAGCCGCGCAGGAGTGGATTGCGCGCAGACCGGCGCGCTTTCCCCGGCCAAAGCCCCGACTGTGCCTCAACTTCCAAAAATGGGCAGCGAGATAATGTCATTCGCGGTCACCACCACCATCAGCATCAACACCAGCGCAATACCGGTGCGATACGCCCATTCAGTCGCCCGCGGCCCCATCGGCTTACGGCGGATCGCCTCAGCCGCGTAGAACATCAGATGCCCGCCATCGAGCGCGGGGATTGGCAAGAAATTGATGAACGCCAAATTAAGCGAGATCAGCGCGGCAAAATTGATGAAGGCAATCGCGCCCAAGCTCATCTGCTCGCCCGAATATTTCGCGATCTTGAGCGGGCCGCCCAGTTCCTTGATCGACCGTTCACCAACCACAATCTGCTGGATCCCGGTGATCATCATGCCGGTGACCTCCCAGCACTGCTTGGCCGCCAGCGGGATCGCTTCCAACACGCCAACGTCTTCGAGCACATAGCCCTTCCCAGCGCCGGAAATGCCGATCTGACCGATCGCACTGCTATTGCCAAACCTGTCCGTCACGGCAACGCGGGCTGTGGTGAGGGGGACTGCCACTTGCTCGCCCGCGCGTTTGACTGTGAATACCATCCGCTTATCCGGATGCAGCGCGACAGCCGCGCCAATATCACTGAAATCGGCAATTGGACGGCCATCAATCGCGACCACGGTATCGCCCAGCTTAAGCCCGGCAGCCTCAGCCACGCTTTGTTCTGCAAACCCGCCGATAACGCGCGAATCGTCAGTTCCAGAGATTGTCGGTTTGCCCAAAATGGCAAAGAACGCGGCGAAAATCGCTATCGCGATCAACAGATTGGTGACCGGCCCCGCCGCCACGATCAGCGCGCGTTTCCACAAGGCCGCGTATTGGAAGCTGCCTTCCTCCACCGGCGCATCCGCGTCGGGCACGCTGGCCGGGTTCATGTCACCTTGAAACTGCACATATCCGCCCAACGGCAGCGCCGACAGTTTCCAGCGGGTGCCGCGTTTGTCGGTGAACCCGGCGATTTCCTTGCCAAACCCGACCGAGAATGCCTCTGCCCGCACGCCAAACAACCGCCCGACCAGCAGGTGGCCAAGTTCGTGCAGGGTCACCAACGGCCCGAGCAGCAGCGCAAAGCCAACCATATACATCCAGAACGGGGGTGCATCAAACACAGGCGTTGGTCTCCAACAGGGCAAGCGCGTGCCGACGCGCGGATTGATCGACGGCAAGCACTTCGTCCAAGCTGAGCGGACGCGGCGCATCATTGCTGCGTTGCAGTGTCTCTTCGACCACTGCGGCGATCCGGGTGAACCTGATCTGACCGGCGAGGAACGCGGCCACCGCGACTTCGTTGGCCGCGTTGAGGATCGCCGGGGCCGATCCGCCCGCCGCAATTGCTTCGCGCGCCAGCCGGGTGGCGGGGAAGCGGGTTTCGTCAGGCGGGAAAAACGTCAGCTCGCCAATCGCAGCCAGATCAAGCGGGGCGAGCGGCGTTTCCATCCGCTGCGGCCACGCCAAGCACGCGGCTATCGGCACGCGCATGTCCGATGGGCCAAGCTGCGCCAGCGTTGACCGGTCGCGAAACTCGACCATCGAATGGATCACGCTTTGCGGGTGGATCACGATCCCGAGCCGGTCCAGCCCGACCGGGAACAGATGATAGGCCTCGATATACTCAAGCCCTTTGTTCATCATCGTGGCGGAATCGACGCTGATCTTGGCGCCCATTGACCAGTTGGGATGCGCCACGGCCTCTGCCGGTGTGGCGGCGGCAAGCCGCTCAGCGCTCCACGTGCGCAGCGGGCCGCCGCTCGCGGTCAGCGTGATCTTTGCCACATCGGACAGGCGGTTGCCATTCAGGCACTGGAAAATCGCGTTGTGTTCGCTGTCCGTCGGCAGCAGCGTCGCGCCGTGCCGGGTGACCGCCTGCATCATCATCTCGCCCGCTGAAACCAGCGCTTCCTTGTTGGCGAGCGCGATGGTGCCGCCGCGTTCAATCGCGGCCATCACCGGGGCCAGCCCCGCGCAGCCGACAATCGCCGCCACGGTCATATCCACCGGGCGCATTGCGGCTTCGACCAGCGCCGCGCGTCCGCCAGCCGCCTCGATCCCGCTGCCAGCCAGCGCCGCGCGCAATTCCGGCAGGTGCGTCTCGTCACTGACGACCGCCAGCCTTGCACCAAATTCGATAGCGAGCGCGGCCAACTCCGCCGCGCTGCTCTGCGCGGTCAACACCTCGACCTGCCAATCATCGCGGTTGCGCCGGATCAGATCGAGCGTCGATGCCCCAATCGATCCGGTGGCACCAAGCAGGGTGAGCGCGCGCATCATTCCAGCATCATCCCAGCAAAGTGGGCACTGTGGCAATCACAAACAGCACAAAGAACACCGCGAGAAAACCGTCGAGACGATCAAACAGCCCGCCATGCCCGGGGATCAGTGCGCCGGAATCCTTCACCCCGGCGCGCCGTTTCATCCAGCTTTCAAAAAAATCGCCGGTCTGCGCCAGCACTGCGATCAACCCGCCGCCCAGCACCGCAAAGCCGATGCTGACCAGATTATAGCCGGGTATCGCCGCCGGGCCAAAATCGGTGAGTTCGACCGCCGCCGCCACCAGCGAAGCCAACACTGCCCCGCCGCCGAGCCCGGCCCAGGTCTTGGACGGGCTGATTTTCGGAGCGATCTTAGGCCCGCCTATTGCGCGGCCGGCAAAATACGCCCCCACATCCACCGCGACAATCGGCAGGATGAACCCCAGCAGCACTTCAAGCGGGCCGTAGCCAGCCTGCTGCGAATCAAGCGGCAGGATCTGACGCCCGTTGCGCACCGCCAGCATCGCGATGGCCGCGCCGCCGATATACAACACACCGCCAAAGAACCACGCGGTTTCAGCCACGCCAGACCCGCCAAACCGGCTGACCAGCCTGTTCCATTCCCACAACACGCCGCCTGCCAGCACCGCCACAAACGCGGTCCAGAACCAACCGCCCAGCCACAGCGCGCCGCCTGCCATCACCAGCATAACGATGGCCGATGCCAGCCGCACCGGCAGATCGGTTACCCCCGCGCCGGGATCACCCACCCGCACCTCACCGTCCGCCATAACGCCGCTCCCTCCGCGCAAAATCATCCAGCGCGCCGGCCAGATGCGCAGGTTCAAAATCGGGCCACAGCGTGTCCAAAAACAGCATTTCGGCATAGGCTGATTGCCATAGCAGAAAATTGGACAGGCGAATCTCGCCGCTGGTGCGGATCAACAGATCGAGCGGCGGCAGGTCCGCTGTGTCGAGCTGCGCGGCGAGGCTTTCGATGGTCACATCACCCAGCGATGCCGCCTTGGCCGCAGCGCGCGCGATTTCGTGCTGCGCCCCGTAATTCAGCGCCACCGCCAACGTCTGTTGGCCGCCCGCAGTCTGCGCAAGCGCATCTTCAAGCATCGCGACAATATCGGGCGCGAGCGATTGCCAGTCGCCGATGATTTTCAGTTTCACGTTATTGGCGATGAATTCGGGCAAGTCTGATTTGATGAACCGCCGCATCAGATTCATCAAATCATCAACTTCGTCGTCGGATCGCTTCCAGTTTTCCGA
>JBBRFG010000097.1:0-9138 GCA_038224685.1 Sphingomonadales bacterium | reverse complement strand
ACAAATGACATGGGCTACCTCATGCTGTGCAGATTATGTGCAGACCGGGGTCAAAATATGGCGCATTCCCGTTTCTGTGTCGGGTCTATCCAGATGATAGTAACAAATAATAACAAGCAAGACCAGTATGTTAAGATTTATGCTTTATTCCAGCGAGGGCTGGGATGACGATACCGCATTATGCCGTCACCCGCGCGACAAATTCATCCCAAATCGCCGGGCTAGACGCTCCGACCAGACCTTTGAGGCTGTCGTCCCGGCCATGTTCGTCCACCCGGTATGCGCTGCCATCAAGCCGCGCGGCTTTTCCGCCTGCCTCGTTGAGCCACAGCACCCCTGCGGCGTGATCCCACGCGAGCGTGCGTTTGAAGCTGGAAATGTCGTTTTCCCCCAAGGCAAGGCGGGGATATTGTTCGGCGGCGCAGCGCGGAATGTCGACCAGCGCATAATGCGGGGCGAGTTTGGCGTCGACGATCGCTGATTGTTCGGGGGTGAGAAAGATGCGGCTGACAGCGGTGACCGGACGATCCTGCCCGGTTGTGCGCGCGGTGATCCGTTGGCCGTCGACGAAGGCGCCTTCACCAACGCGTGCATGGCACAAACGGTCTTTGGCGGGGTCATAGATCCATCCTGCCACCGCGCAGCCTGCATCTGCCAACGCGATGATCATGCCAAACGGCTCCTTGCCCTCGGCAAAATTGGCGGTTCCGTCGAGGGGATCGATGATCCAGCACTGGCCGGACAAGTGATTGAGCACCGCCTTGTCGGCATGGGCGGCTTCTTCGCCCACCACAGCGACGCCGGGGGCAAGTTTGCTGAGCGCTTCGGTGAGGAACGCCTCCACCTCGCGGTCAACGACGGTGACGGGATCGTCTTCGCCCTTCATCTCGATTTCGTGCGCGGCCAGTTGGCGGAACCGCGGCAGCACCGAACGCTGCGCTGCAAACCGCATCAAATCGCGGATTTCCGTGTCGAGCGATGACATTCCGGACGCGCTCACGAACGGTAATCCGCGTTGATCGCGATGTAGCCGTGGGTGAGGTCGCAGGTCCAAACTGTAGCATGGCCGTCCCCAAGTCCAAGATCGACTGCGATATCGATTTCAGCGCCCTTCAGGTGCACGGCCACCGGGGTTTCGTCATAGTCATCGACTGGTAGGCCACTCCGCGCGGCCCATACTCCGCCGAACGCGATTGACAGCTTATCGCGGTCGGCCGGTTCGCCTGCCTTGCCCACTGCCATAACGACCCGGCCCCAATTGGCGTCCTCGCCAGCAATCGCGGTCTTGACCAACGGCGAGTTGGCAATGGTGAGACCGATGCGCCGCGCGCTGGCATCGCTGACTGCGCCGGAGACGCGGATGGTGATGAACTTTGCCGCTCCTTCGCCGTCGCGCACCACTGCTTGTGCCAGATCGCGGCACACACCGGCGAGCGCGGCGGCAAACGCGTCTGCGCCCGGGCTATCCCAGCTTTCGATCCGTGCATTGCCAGCCTTGCCGGTCGCAAACACGAGCACTGTGTCGCTGGTTGAAGTGTCGCCGTCGACGGTGATGCAGGAAAATGTGACCGCGTTGGCCCGCTCCAGCGCGCCTTGCAGGAACGCGTGGGCGACGTTGGCGTCTGTGAAGACATACCCGAGCATGGTTGCCATATCGGGCGCGATCATGCCGCTGCCTTTGATGATCCCGGCCAGTTCAACGCGGGTGCTGCCGATCATCGCGCTCGCACCGGCGCCCTTGGCAAAGGTGTCGGTGGTGCCGATGGTGTTGGCCGCATCTTCCCACCCGCACGGCGATGCGTGCAGTGCGGCATGAACGCCTGCGCGCGCCTTATCCTTGGGCAAGGGCACGCCGATCACCCCGGTTGAGGAGACGAACACTTCTGCGCGCGGGCAGCCGATGTGATCGGCCACCTGATCCATGATCTGTTCCACCGCCTCACGCCCGCGATACCCAGTGAAGGCATTAGAATTGCCGGCATTAACGATCAGCGCCCGCGCCCGGCCTGTCTTCACCTGCTGGCGGCCCAGCTCGACTTCGGACGATGCGCAGGCGCTTTTGGTAAACACGCCAGCGATGCTGGTGCCTTCGGTCAGCAGCGCCAAGGTCAAATCGCAGCGATCCCAATTTTTATAACGTGCGCAGGCTACGCGCAGAACCACGCCCGCGATTTCTGGCAATTGCGGGAAGGGGCGGGCAAGCGGCGAGCGTTCAATTTGCATGGCGGCGCTCTAGAACGCAGATCGCGCGGCGTAAATATCGCACAAGCTGGTGGACGAAACGCAAGCGGTTCCCTATTTGCCTGGAACGATGACCCGGCATATTCTCGCTTTACTGGCTCTGCTCACCGGCCTTGCTGCGATCGGCAGCCCGGCGCAGGCGTCGCTGGCTGAGGCATTGGCGTGCAATTCCAGCATTTCTGCTGCGGCAACCGATGATGCCACGGCTAGTGAAAGTTCAGTGGTTCAGTCTGCGCCCGCTACGCTAAAACAGACCCGCGAAGTCGAAGCGCCCGAAAGCCGCCCGGCTCCGCCGTATTCGCTACGCTTGCCAGTGTTGATGGGGATCGAACGCGCTTACGAATAGGCGGCGTTTTATCAGAAGCATTGTTTTACCGCGCTGCGCCCAAAGGCCGCGCGCGGATTCTCCCAAACCCGTTTCAGGCCTGCACCGCTGGGCCGCCCAAGCTTAAAGGTCTGCTTGTCATGTTCAATTCGATTGTCAAAACCGTGTTCGGTTCAACCAATGATCGTTACGTCAAGTCTCTGGGTAAGATAGTTGCCCAAATCAACGCATTGGAGCCGCAGCTTCAAGCTCTTACCGATGCCGAGCTGCAAGGCCAAACCGCCAAGCTGCGCGCGCTCATCGATAATGGTGCCAAGCTGGATGATATCATGGCGGAAGCGTTTGCAACGGTGCGCGAAGCGTCGGTGCGGGTGTTTGGGATGCGCCATTTTGATGTGCAGCTGATTGGCGGGATCGTGCTGCACCGCGGTGAGATCGCAGAAATGCGCACTGGCGAGGGCAAAACGCTGATGGCGACACTGGCGGTCTATCTCAACGGTATCGAAGGCAAGGGCGTGCACGTTGTGACCGTCAACGATTACCTTGCCCGGCGCGACGCCGCCGAAATGGGGCAATTGTACAATTGGCTTGGCCTTAGCGTCGGGATCATCGTTCCGAATATGGCCGAAGAAACCAAGCGCGATGCTTACAACGCCGACATCACTTACGGCACCAACAACGAATTTGGGTTTGATTACCTGCGCGACAATATGAAGCACGAACGTGCCCAAATGGCGCAGCGTCCGTTCAATTTTGCGATTGTGGATGAGGTGGATTCGATTCTGATCGACGAAGCGCGCACCCCATTGATCATTTCCGGCCCGACCGAAGACAAGTCCGAACTTTACGTTTCACTTGATCAGGTCACGCGCGAAATTCCGGTCGAATGGCTGGATATCGACGAGAAGGTCAAGCGGGTGCAGCTGACTGAAGACGGGCTTGAGGAAATCGAAAAGCTGCTGATCGAAAAGGGCCTATTGGACACAGACAATCTCTACGATGTCGAAAACACACAGGTCGTGCACCATCTTGATCAGGCACTCGTCGCCAATTTCGCCCGCAAGCGCGACACGGATTACATCGTCAAGGATGGCAAGATCATCATCATCGACGAATTCACTGGCCGGATGATGGATGGCCGTCGCTGGTCAAACGGGCTGCATCAGGCGGTTGAGGCCAAGGAAGGCGTGCAGATCGAGCCTGAAAACCAGACGATGGCATCGATCACTTTCCAGAACTATTTCCGCATGTATCCCAAACTGTCGGGCATGACCGGAACCGCCGCGACCGAAGCTGCTGAATTTTGGGACATCTACAAAGTCGGCGTGGTCGAAATTCCAACCAATCTGCCAGTCGCCCGCGTTGATGAAGAAGACGAGTTTTACAAAAGCATGATCGATAAATTTGGCGCGATCGCCAAAGGTATCAAGGACAAAAACGCCAGCGGCCAGCCGGTGCTGGTCGGCACTGTATCGATTGAAAAGTCCGAATTGCTCAGCCAGTTCCTTGATGATGCAGGCGTTGCGCATTCGGTGCTGAATGCCCGGTTTCACGAGCAAGAAGCACGCATTGTTGCGCAGGCGGGGCGGCTGGGCGCAGTGACAATCGCCACCAATATGGCGGGCCGGGGAACCGACATTCAGCTTGGCGGCAATGTCGAATACCGCATCCGCGACGAACTGGCCGAACTTGCCGAAGGGCTAGAACGCGATGCCGCTATCGCCCATATCCGCGCCGAAGTGGCGGCGGAAAAGAAGCAGGTGATTGCTGCGGGCGGATTGTTCGTGCTCGGCACCGAGCGGCACGAATCACGGCGGATCGACAACCAGCTTCGTGGCCGTTCGGGCCGTCAGGGCGATCCGGGCCTGTCGCGCTTTTATCTGTGTCTTGAGGACGACTTGCTGCGCATCTTCGGCCCCGATACCTTGTTTTCAAAGATGATGAAATCGAACCTTGCCGATGGTGAGGCGATTGGCTCCAAGTGGCTGTCAAAAGCGATCGAGACCGCGCAGAAAAAGGTCGAGGCGCGCAATTACGATACCCGCAAACAGGTGGTGCAATATGATGATGTGATGAATGACCAGCGCAAGGTGGTCTACGAACAACGCGCCGAAATCATGGATTCCGAAGCGGTTGATGATGTTGTGGTCGACATGCGGCATGACACGATCAATACGATGGTGGGCACCGCGTGCCCGCCGGGCTCCTATCCCGAACAATGGGACATCGCCGGGCTTAAGGCCAAGGTTGACGAGATTTTTGGGATCGCGCCAGCATTCGACGAATGGCTCGCCGAAGATCAGGTTGCGCCTGACTTGCTGGAAGAAAAGTTGCGCGTTCTGATCGACGATCTGACTGAGACCAAGGTCGCTGGCGATACGACCATGTGGCGGATTGTCGAAAAGGACGTGCTGCTGCGGCAGCTTGATTTCCATTGGAAAGAACATCTGGCGACGCTCGATGCGCTGCGGCAGGTGATCTGGATGCGCGGGATCGCCCAGAAACAGCCGATCAATGAATACAAGCAAGAAGCGTTCGGCCTGTTCGAAAGTATGCTCGATACGCTGCGGGAAGAAGTCACCCGGATCCTGTTCCGCGCGGAATTGCGGATCGAACCGCCGCAGATGCAATCACTGCCTGACCTGCCCGATTTCCTCACCGGCCATATTGATCCGTTCACCGGCGTGGACAATTCAGCCGATGGCGATGGGTCAGAACTGCGGCCCGAACTGTTTGGGTCACTGGCCGGGAGCCCGCGCGCGGCGACCGGGCCGGGCGGGGCCAACACTGACAATCCGTGGGCCAATCTCGACATCAGCCGCAATGCGACGTGCCCATGCGGCAGCGGCAACAAGTATAAGCATTGCCACGGCGCAATCAGCGGGCGGCAAATTGCCTAGCCCGGCGATTGAAGCCTAGCGGAGTGCGGTAATGATCGGAGCGGTTCCTGCGCTGCTTGCGCTCGCGTTCCTGATAACCGCGCTGCTTTATGCCAGCGTCGGGTTTGGCGGGGGATCGACTTATTCAGCGCTGCTGGCACTTTCTGGGCTTGATTTCCGGCTGTTGCCGCTGATCTCACTGGCGTGCAACATTGTGGTGGTTGCGGGATCAAGCCTGCGTTTTGCCCGCGCCGGGTTGACCCCTTGGCGCAAGGCGTTGGTGATCGTGGTGCTGGGCGCACCGGCGAGTTTTCTGGGCGGGCTGACCCCAATCAAGGAAGCGGCTTTCCTCACGCTTTTGGGGATCAGTCTGGTGCTGACCAGTTTGACCATGCTGATCCCGGTGCGCGAGGACGACAGCGGTGCGCCGACCCGCATTGCCCGCTGGATGCCCCTAGCGGCGGCACCGCTTGGTTATCTTGCGGGCTTGGTCGGCATTGGCGGCGGAATTTTCCTTGCGCCGCTGCTTCATCTGGCGCGGTGGGAGGCGGCACGCGGGATAGCCGCCACTGCGAGCTTGTTTATTCTGGTCAATTCGCTGTTTGGTCTGGCCGGGCAATTGCTCAAGAACGGCCCCGGCCTGTTCGGTCAGGCGTTGAGCGCGGCACTGCCGCTGTTGGTCGCAGTAGTCATCGGCGGCCAAATCGGCAGCCTGCTGGCGGCGAGACTGATTCCCCCGCAATGGATCCGTTGGCTCACGGCTGCGCTGGTGCTGGTGGTTGGCATAAGGCTGCTGGTCGGGGTGTAACCGGGCCTAATCCATATCAAGCCGAGATTGGCCGCTTTTTCCCAGCCGCAAACCGACAAACAGGGTTGCGAAAAACGCAGCGTAGGCAATTAGCAAGTTTGGCAGCAGCAACGGCACACCGGTAAACAGCATCGCATCATTTCCTCCGGGGACCAAAGTCGCGCCCAGACCCATCAACAGGCCGCCGCCCGATGCTGACAACCACTCGCGGATTTCGCCCATCTGTAACTGGAACATCCCGCTCAGAAGCGATGCAACCACCATCCCGACGATCAGCGCTGCCGGGCCTGCCATTTTGCCAATCGTGAACACGGGCTCGCCATCAGCGAGTTCGGCTAGACGGCTGGTGTAAACCCAATGCTGATCAAGCGCGAACAGCACGCCTGACGATACGCCAATCACAGTCATGGCGACTAGCGGCGACCAGCCGCCACGCGGGCGTCTCCACCCCAAGCGGCGGTAAACATAGGTGGCTGCCAACCCAGCCAACACGACACCAATGGTCAGAGCGAGCAGCGCATGGCCCACTAGCGGCGAGACAAGAGGCGCGCGGTCCGGCAACATCAGCGCCGCTTTGGACATACTTGGCCCGAGCACGATAGCGGCGCAAAACATCGCGGCAAGCGTGGCAAGGCGCGATAACCGCCCTGATGTCAGCGCAGCCAGCGTGCCAACCGCGCAGTGTCCGTTGATCCATGAGCCTAACCCAAACAGCACGCCGCCAGCAATCGCAAACCTATCAATCCTTGCGCCAATAATGGTCGTAAATGGGCTCGCGCCAAGGCGATCAGCAATCGCCATAATCAGCATCGCGCTGGCCGCTGCAAGCAGGAAACCAGCCAGCCGGTGCACCCGTCGCCGTTCGATAACTTCGCGAGCAGCACGCACCATGCACACGCTGCTCCGCTGGCTCGAGTAGCCGATCAGGAACAGCAGAGCGATGGTGATGATCACGGTCACGGACCACGGATTAACGGGTGTTGCGTCAAAGGCAATCAGCCGATGCGGCGATGGCAACGGATTTCTTCCCGGAGTTTACCGCCCACAGGTTCCCAAGGGTTGGTGCCCGCACCCCTCGCACTCTTTCCACCAAAGGGCGGGCGCGATGGTATCAAGCGAACGATCAGCCTAACGTCGGTCGCAAGCCCCGCGGGCCAAGTTGCGCGATGCGAAGTAGCGCAAACGATTGGTCGTCCGACCGTGAAGAAGGCGGACCTCGATGGCTATCCGCGCCCAGGGGCACTCGATCCCCAGATCACCGAGTTCGCCAAGGTGACCACTAAAGAAAATTGGCTCCCCGAGTAGGATTCGAACCTACGGCCAAGTGATTAACAGTCACCTACTCTACCGCTGAGCTATCGGGGAGCAGCTCTTCCAAGCGGTCTAAGGAAGAGCGAGACCGCGCGTATATGGGGCGGTCGGGCGGATTGCAAGTGGGTTTTGAACGCACCTGCATTCCCATCATTCGGTAACAAACTGCTCTGCCACAATCCGCTCCTCAAGCGACTGACCAGGGTCGAACAGCAGCGTAAGCGCGATATCCTGTGCGATTTCGAGCCGAACTTCGGCAATATCGCGCAGTTCTTTTTGGTCGGCGACAGCGGCCACCGGGCGTTTGGCCGGGTCGAGCACTCGCAGCACGATTTTCATTCGGTCAGGCAAGATCGCGCCGCGCCACCGCCGCGGGCGGAACGGGCTGATCGGGGTCAGCGCCAGCATCTTGCTGTCCAACGGCAGGATCGGGCCGTGGGCCGACAGATTATAGGCGGTCGATCCCGCTGGGGTCGCAACCAACACGCCGTCGCACACCAGTTCCTTGATCCGCACCCGGTCACCCACCGTGATCTCGATTTTGGCCGTCTGGCGGGTTTCGCGCAGCAGCGAAATTTCGTTGATCGCGCACATCTGATGGCTTTGGCCGTCCTGCGTAATCGCCTCCACCCGCAAAGGCGAAATCGACCAGCGCCGCGCGCGCGCCACCCGCGCAGCAATAACCGCGCGTTTGTCATAGCGGTTCATCAGAAATCCAACCGTGCCCAAGTTCATGCCATAGGCAGGGATGACTCGCCTGGCATCAATCATAGCGTGCAAAATTTGCAGCATAAATCCGTCGCCGCCCAACACCACCACAGCGTCAGCGGTTTCAAGCGGAGCCCAATCATGTTGCTGCAACAGCGCCGCATATGCTTCTTGCGCGCGCGGTGTATCCGACGCCAGCAGCGCAAGGCGCTGATATGCCGTTCCATTGCTCGCCATCGGTCCCCCTCCCCAGGGCAAAAGCGGGTGCAGGCCACTTATCCCCGGTGCATCGCGAAATGATTGTGCTGATGTGCCAGTTTCGTGCGGATTGCAATTGATGCAGGCATTGCGATGTTTCAATGCGTATGGGCCTAGCGCAGAAGGAGCGGAATGGAACAGGGGCGAACATCTTTGCGCGGCAGCACGCGCGGGCGCTTTCCGGGCGTCAGCGCCGGCGTGCTCGAAGCCGATTTGCTGCGCGCGCTTGATCGGCGCGAGATCGAGGTGTTGTTTCAGCCGCAGTTTTCCTGCGTTACCGGCGCGGTGGTCGGGGCCGAGGCGCTGGCACGGTGGCGTCACCCAACGCTGGGCGAAGTTGGCGCGCGCGATTTGTTCGCGGTGGCCGAGCGAGCAGCGCTGGTCGCGGCGCTGAGCCGCCACGTGGTTGCCCGCGCGCTGGAAGATGCCGCGACGTGGCCCGATACCCTGACGCTGTCGCTCAACATCACGCCCGAAGAACTGGGCGATCCGCGCTTTGCCGCCGATTTCGCCGCGTTGATCGGGCAATCTGACATCGCGCCGGAGCGGCTGATGCTGGAAATTACCGAGGATCTGCTGCTGCGCAATTTGAGCCAGGCGGCATCTGC
>JBBRFG010000096.1:0-9315 GCA_038224685.1 Sphingomonadales bacterium | reverse complement strand
GGCCCCGCGCAAACGCAATGAACATGGCGATGGTAACCGCCATGGCTGCTATTGCGTGATAAGATGGTGCATCAATCATGGCGTCGCGTCACGGGTAGCCAATCGGGCGGGGCCTCGACAAGCGGTTTGTGGAGAAACGCCAAAGGTGGTGCCCCTGGCCAGACTCGATCTGGCACTTCTTTCGATACTATAATTTGAGTAGGCCGACACTACCTTAAGTGGCTGTAAATAAATATTTTATTCCAAAAGATTTGGTTTTTTGTGTAAGGTTTTGCGTAAGTGCGTAAGGCTTGTGTAAGGCTTTCCCACAAATAATCGGACGCGGCTGACCGTGGTGAAAGCCCTTTAGCCGCTCCCTGCTGCGTAGTCCAGAAGCAGGCGTGATGGGTTGTTCAAATGTGATGAGCATTTGCCTTCCTCGCAACCTCAGGATGTGCCTTAGGGTCGGCAGCGGCGTCAGACGTATTGGCTGTTGCAAGAATGGCGCGCGCGCCCCCCAGCGTCGTCAAGTCGATCCGTTGACTATAGACACCCTCACCTTGGTCATTTCTGCAGCGATTTATTCGGACCGAAGCCCCTCGCTCGCCAATTTTCGACTTTGGGCAACCTGAAGGACGGGGTTTGGGACTTAGGGTCAGGACCTATTAACCGCACCATTGAGGTTTGAGTCAAAAGGGCCCAGCGCGGGGAAGTGAGGTGCAGGAATATGTCAATATTTCAAATCGAACTGACGCGGCGATGGTCCCTTTTGGCCAAATCCCTTCGGGACGGCGGAATGGCTTCCATCTCGACCAGAAATCCCCTTGGAAAGGCAAACAGCCTTCCCGGCGCGAATTTCCGCCCGATATGTTCGCCATTCCGCCGCCTCAATGGTGTGGTTAATAGGTCCTGACCCTACGAGGGGCTTGCCCGGCAGCGCTGCGCCAGCCTATGCTTGGCCCACAAAACACGATGGGGGCAGGGATGATGCGCGCAGCCAAGCAGTTTGCAGTAATGGTCTCAGCGATAGGGCTGGCGGCGGTGCTATCGGGGTGCAATGTCCGGGTTGGCAGCGTGACAGAACTGGCGAGCGCATCCCCGCCGATTGTGACGGCTGCATCGACGCAAATCACACAACCCCCGGCGCGCGATCCGTCCGAATTGCAGGTGTTGTTCTGGAATGATGCGCAGCGCAGCGAGCGTTTCCGTGCGATGGAGCAATGGTTTGCGGGGCACGAAATCCCTGCCGCCAAGGCCGTGCGCGCGCTGCCACAAGGCGCGCCGCTCAGCGCCGAATTGCAGGGCGAACTCAAGACGCTGATGGCTGAAACCAATGCCGCCGGGATCATGGTGCTGGTGGACGGCAGGGTTCGCTACGAAGCCTACGGCCTCGGCCTGGGCGCGGCTGATCGGTGGACCAGCTTTTCGGTTGCCAAAAGCTTCACTTCCACCCTGCTCGGCGCAGCGGTGAAGGATGGGTTTATTGCCACCCTTGATGATCCGGTGACCAAATATATCCCGGGGCTGGCTGGGTCTGCCTATGATGGGGTCAGCGTGCGCCAGCTTGCCACCATGACCAGCGGGGTCAAGTGGAACGAGGATTACACCGATCCGAACAGCGACGTTGCCCAGTTGAATCGCTTCGTGGTGGAATTCGGGCCTGATGCGATTGTGGAGCAGATGAAAGCCTTGCCGCGTGAAGCGCAGCCCGGCGAAAAGTGGGTTTACAAAACCGGCGAGACCAACCTGATCGGATTGCTGGTCGAAAATGCGGTTGGCAAGCCACTGGCTGAATATGCGCAGGTCAAGATCGTTGAACCTGCCGGATTTGCAGGCGGGTTGTTCTGGATGGTCGATCCGCGCGGCGGAAATATCGGCGGCTGCTGCCTGTCGCTGCGGCTGAGCGATTATGCGCGCATGGGCCAGTTCGTGCTTGATGACGGCAAGGGCGTGGTGCCCGCAGGCTGGTTTGCCGAGGCGACCGATAGTGCGGTCGATTTTGGCACAAGCGGCTATGGCTATGGCTACCAATGGTGGACCTATCCCGGCGGCACGTTTGGGGCGCAGGGCATCTTTGGCCAGGCGATCACGATTGTGCCGCAGAAAAAGCTGGTGGTGGCGGTGATCAGCAATTGGCCGGCCGCGACATCATCTGGCAGCAGGCGTGATACTGGCACCTTAGTGGCAAAGATTGCTGCCAGCTTGGAGTAACTGCGTGGGCGCGTCCCCCCCTCAGATCACTTGCCGGTAAATCCCAACATTGCCGTACCGTTGCAGGATGTTATCATGCACAATCGGGCTGAGCAGGTCTGCAAAGGCGCAGCCGACGATGCAGTTTTCCCACCAGATGACTTCCGCTTGCAGGGCTTCCAATCCCGGCAGCGTCAACCAGCATGTCTGGCCTTCGTGCATCCGGTTGATTGAGGAAGCGGAAAAGCCCGAGATTGACAGGTCTTGCACCACGCTTTGGAATGCGCGGCCACCCGATGCGCGCAAGGTCGCAGGGATTGTCAGACGAGTTCGCGGCCCGCAGCGATCTTCCTGCGCGGCTTTGCGATAGAGGTCGGTATGAAACGGCATTGCGGTAAACCCCGTATTCTTGGCCTGCGGTCGCTCAGGTGAATCGGCTCCTACGCAAATATGCGGGGCCAAATCTTAAAGAGCGCTTGCCGAACACGGTTAACCGCAGCCTAGGGATACCAAGCGGGCCTGCGGGGCTGGGCTGCTCTAGTCAATACGCTCGCGGTGCAGCGTGTCGAACCCTTCGATCAGCAATGCCAGCAAACGGTCGGACACCACTTCGGGGGATTTGACCGTCTGCGGGTCTTCGCCCGGATAGGCTCGGGCACGCATCTCGGTTCGGGTTGCACCGGGATCAATGATTGCGATGCGCAGCGGGCACAGCCGCTCGACCTCGGCGGCATAGGTTTCCAGCAGGTTTTCAAACGCCGCTTTGGTTGCGCCATATGCGCCCCAATAGGGCCGCGGGGCTGCGCCAACGCTGCTGGTCAGCCCGATGATGCGCCCAGCCTCAGCCCGGCGCAGCAGCGGATCAAACCCGGCGATCAGCGCCTGCGTAGCGACCACATTGGTTAGCAGCGCCTGATTGAACTGTTTGGGTTCAACCTGTGACAGCGGGGTCAATTCAGGCAGATAGGCGGCTGCCAGCACCATGATGTCGAGCGTCTTCCAGCGACCGGCAATTGCCGCTGCCAGCCGCGTGATTGCGTCAGGCTCCATCAAATCAATCGGCGCGATGGTCGACGTGCCGCCGTCTGCATGGATCGCATCTTCGACCGCCTCCAGCGCCTTGACCTTGCGCGCCACCAGAATGACGTGCGCGCCTGCGCCCGCCAGCGCCTTGGCCGTTGCCGCGCCAATCCCGCGGCTGGCACCGGTGACAAGCGCGGTGCGCCCGGAAAGCGGTTTCATCGTATCGGTCATGGTGGGTCAGGCTGCTTTCGGGTCGGCAAAGGGAAGTTCAGCGTGTTTTTGTTCGGCCAGCGCCAGATCAGTCAGTCGGGTGGGGTATTCGCCGGTAAAACACGCATCGCAGAATTGCGGACAGGCAGCATTGCGCCCTTGCGATCCGACCGCGCGGTACAATCCGTCAATCGAGATAAAGGCGAGGCTGTCGGCCTTGATAAATTCCCGCATCGGTTCCAAATCCATCTGCGCGGCGAGCAGTTTAGACCGTTCGGGCGTGTCGACTCCGTAAAAGCACGAATGCGCAGTTGGCGGGCTGGCGACGCGGAAATGCACCTCGCTCGCACCAGCTTCGCGCATCATTTCAACGATTTTCATGCTGGTTGTGCCGCGCACGATTGAATCGTCGATCAGCACGATCCGCTTGCCCGCCACCAAAGCGCGGTTGGCGTTATGTTTGCGTTTGACGCCCGAATGGCGCGCACCGTCCGAAGGCTGGATAAACGTGCGCCCGACATAGTGCGATCGGATAATGCCCAATTCAAACGGCAGGCCAGAGGTTTGCGCAAATCCGATCGCCGCAGGCACACCGCTGTCGGGCACCGGCACCACAATATCAGCATCGCACGGAGCCTCAATGGCGAGCTGGCTACCAATCGCCTTACGCGCTTCGTAAACGCTGCGCCCGGCAAACACGCTGTCCGGGCGGCTGAAATAGACGTGTTCAAAGATGCACGGGCGCGGTGATGGGTTGCCGAACGGGCGGACGCTGCGGATATCACCCCTAAAATCGACCATCACCAATTCGCCCGGTTCGACTTCGCGGATCACCTCGGCCCCGACGACGTCGAAGGCAACGGTTTCGGATGCGAACAGCACGGTTTCACCCATCCGGCCCATCACCAGCGGTCGAATGCCGAGCGGATCGCGGCAGGCAATCATGCCTACGGGCGTCATCACAATCAGCGCATAGGCGCCTTCGACCAGTCGGAGCGCATCGACCAACCGATCAGCAATCGTCGGGTAACGGCTGGTTGCGACCAAGTGGATGATCACTTCGGTATCCGACGTTGATTGGAAGATCGAGCCTTTGTTGACCAGATCGGTGCGCAGCATCATCGCGTTGGAGATGTTGCCGTTATGCGCCACGGCAAAGCCGCCGCTGGCCAGTTCGGCATAAAGCGGCTGGACATTGCGCAGGCCTGATCCGCCGGTGGTGGAATAGCGCACATGGCCCGCCGCCATGTGTCCGGGCAGTTCGGCGATGGCATCGGATGACGAGAAGTTCTCCGCCACATGGCCCATGCCCCGGCGCGAATAAAATTCTGTGCCGTCATAGCTGGTGATCCCGGCCGCTTCCTGCCCGCGATGCTGCAAGGCGTGCAGACCAAGCGCGGTGGTGGCGGAGGCATCAGCGGCGTTAATTGCGCCAAAAATCCCGCATTCCTCGCGCAGCTTGTCGCCATCTGCATCCATGAAAGGGTGAGTCATGTTCGTGGGGGTCATTGGTATCACCAAACCTGTCCGCAGCCCGCAGCCGGATCGCTCCGCCCCAATGGCGATGTGACGGATCAATTACAAGCGAAAGCGGGGCGGCGATGCCCGACTTTTTGCTGGCGGGCATGTGTCAGGTTGGTAGCAGCTTGCGGGCTTTGCGAGGGCGCTCTACAGGCGGCGTTCACCTCATAGGCAGCACTGGCCCTCTCATGCTCTCCCCGTTCGAATGGATGATCGCCAAACGCTACCTCTGGCCCGGTAAGGGGGAGGCATTCATTGCGCTCGTTGCCGGGATATCGGTCGGCGTGGTGATGCTGTCGGTTGCAATGCTGATGGTCGTGATGAGCGTGATGAACGGGTTCCGCGCCGAATTGCTCGACAAGATCGTGGGTCTCAACGGC
The DNA here is from genome assembly GCA_038224685.1 of Sphingomonadales bacterium. Taxonomy (GTDB): domain Bacteria; phylum Pseudomonadota; class Alphaproteobacteria; order Sphingomonadales; family Sphingomonadaceae; genus Erythrobacter. The sequence continues at coordinate 4,012 of JBBRFG010000096.1, read as the reverse complement.
CACGCGATTGTGCAGGCCTATGGCGGCAGACTTGATAACTGGGAGCGGGTGCTGGAACAGGTCAAGGCGACCCCGGGTGTGACAGGCGCATCGCCGCTGATCGAACAGCCGCTGCCTGTAAGCTTTAATGGCCGGACCGAAGCGATTTTCCTGCGCGGACAAACCGACAAGGATATCCGCGCGCTCAGCGACAAGGTGGTGTTTGGCAATATCGCCACGTTGCAGGATGGATCAGGGCGCATCGCGATCGGCACGCGGCTGGCGCAGAATATCGGCGCGCGAGTGGGCGATACCATCACCATTATTAACCCGCAGGGCCGCGCCACGCCTTTCGGCACTTCGATTCGCCAAGTCGGCTACGAAGTTGGGGCGATATTTGAGGTCGGCATTTATGATTATGACGAGAAATTCGTCATCCTGCCAATTAAGGATGCGCAGACCTTGCTGCTCATGGGCGATCAGATTGGCATGATCGAGGTCAACGTTGATGATCCTGACCGGGTGGGCGAAATCCTTGCTCCGGTGGCCGCGCAATTGACCGGCAAGGCGGTGATCTCCGATTGGAAGACGATCAATTCTGCCCTGTTTGAAGCTTTGCAGGTGGAACGAGTGGCAATGTTTTTTGCGCTCAGTTTTATGGTGCTGGTCGCCGCATTTAACATCTTGTCGAGCTTAGTAATGCTGGTGCGTGCCAAAACCCGCGACATTGCAATTATGCGCACGATGGGGGCGACACGGCGCAGCTTGGTCAAGATTTTCGTCACCACTGGCAGTACGGTCGGCGCGATTGGGACGGCTGCGGGGCTGGTGCTGGGGTCGGTTGTGCTGTTCTTCCGCGAGCCGATTGTCGATTTCATCGCGTTCACCACCGGCCAGGAAATCTGGGATCCTGAGGTGCGGTTTCTCTCCACCCTGCCATCGCGCACCGATCCGTGGGAGATTGCCGGGATCGTTACGCTAGCGCTGGGGCTGAGCTTTCTGGCGACGCTGTATCCGGCGCTGAAGGCGGCCAATACTGACCCGGTGCAGGTGCTGCGATATGAATAGCCCGTTGAACGCAGATGCGCCCATCGTGTCCCTGCGCGGGCTAAAGCGCGCATTTGAACAGGGCGGTCAGCGGATCGAAGTGCTGCGCGGGGTCGATCTTGACATTATGCCGGGTGAGATTGTGGCGCTGCTCGGCCCGTCAGGTTCGGGCAAATCGACCATGTTGCAGGCAATTGGCCTGCTTGAAGGCGGGTTTGAAGGATCGATCAGCGTGGCCGGCAAACGGGCTGAAGACCTCGCCAGTGATCAGCGCACCCGTTTGCGCCGCGAACACCTCGGGTTCGTCTATCAGTTCCACCATCTGCTGCCCGATTTTGATGCGCGCGAGAATGTGGTGATGCCACAGATGATCCTTGGCACGTCGCGCGCTGAATCCGAGGCGCGGGCGGATAGCCTGCTCACCAGTCTTGGACTTGGTGAGCGGCTGACCCACCGCCCCAGCCAGCTTTCTGGCGGGGAGCAACAACGTGTCGCAGTCGCGCGCGCGCTAGCCAACCGGCCCACATTGGTGCTGGCAGACGAGCCGACCGGCAACCTTGATGAAGCCACGGCGGATAACGTGCTGGCCGAATTTCTGGCACTGGTGCGCGGCGAAGGCAGCGCCGCGCTGGTCGCCACACACAATGAACGCCTTGCCGCGCGGGTGGACCGGGTGGTGCGCCTGAAAGAAGGCACGCTGATCCACGGCATTTCAAAGGACAAAGCACCATGACCACGATTGCCGATTTCACTGTTACCACCAACCGGGGCGAAGCCGCCGACCTGTCTGCCAAGCTGGGCACTGTGCTGCTGGTGGTGAACACCGCGAGCAAATGCGGCTTCACCCCGCAATATGATGGGCTGGAAAAGCTGTATCAGACCTACAAGGATCGCGGGTTTGAAGTGCTCGGCTTTCCGTGCAATCAGTTTGGCGCGCAGGAACCGGGCAATGCCGATGACATCGCCGAATTCTGCAAGGTCAACTTCGGCGTCACCTTTCCGCTCATGGCCAAGGTCGACGTGAACGGGGCGGACGCATCCCCGCTTTATGATTGGCTGAAGAGTTCGGCCAAAGGGGTGATGGGGACCACGTCGATCAAATGGAACTTCACCAAATTTTTGGTCGGCCGCGATGGCAAAGTGGTGCGCCGGTACGGCTCGAACGACACGCCCGCACGCATCGCCAAGGATATCGAAGCGCTGCTGTAATCGGCAAGCAGGGGGGCTTTGATGGACGCTGCGCACCAATGGATCCTTGATCTGGGCAAGGCATATGGGGTCAATCCCTATATCTTCGGCGCGATTTATGTCGGCGCGATCCCGCTTTTTCTGCTTTCGGTCGGCTGGCTTGTGCGCCGCGCGCGCGCCGGGCGCTCCACCCTGCTGCCAACGCTGTGCGCCGGCCTGTGCTTTGTCTCGGCCTATCTTTATCTCGCAATCGCAGGGCGTAATATCCCGGTGTGGGTGTGGATATTTCTCACCGCGCTGGTTATTTACGGCGGGTGGTCGGCGGTCCGCGACAGTCGCCGTAAAGTCGCCGCCGCACGCGCGCCTCAAAGCGACTGATGCCGCACCGCTGCGGGTTGACGATATCGGGGATGCAAGGTCTCTGACCGCTTGGCGAATCTCGGGCATTTGCGCATAGTCCACGCATGCCCTTCGCTCCGTTCGTCCCCCTGCGCGTGTTGTCGTCGTTTTCGCTGCTCGAAGGCGCAATTGACCCCAAAGACATCGCCAAACTGGCAAAGGAACGCGGCTTTCCAGCAATCACCATAGCTGACCGCAATGGGTTGTACGGGGTCATGCCGTTTGCCGCAGCCTGCAAGGCCGAAGGCGTGCAGCCGATCATCGGCGCGCTGCTGGGAGTTATTCGCGATGCTGCGGAAGGCTCTGGCCCGCGCCCAATCGATTACATCGCCATATTGGTGCAAGACGACGAAGGATACGGCAATCTGTGCCATCTCGTCAGCCACGCCCACCTTGGTCGCCCATTGGAGCTTGATCCGCACGTCACGCTGGCTGATCTGGAAGGGCGCACCGGCGGGCTGATCGCGCTGACCGGGGCAGGCGAGGGCGGGCTGACCCATCTGCTCGCCGATGGCCAGAATTATGCCGCCGCGCGCCTGGCGGACCGGCTGGAGACGCTGTTCCCGGGCCGATTGTATATCGAACTTGCGCGTCACGGCGATCCGGTATGCGAACGCGCTGAGGCAGCGTTGATCGATCTGGCCTATGCCCGCAATCTGCCGTTGGTTGCCACCAACCCCGCCAATTTTGCCGAGCCGCATATGCACAAAGCGCATGATGCGATGCTGTGCATCGCCCATTCGACCCAGATCGAAGCCGATGATCGCCCGCGTTCCAACCCGCAAGCGTTCGTCAAATCATCGAGCATGATGGACGAGGCTTTCGCCGATCTGCCCGAAGCGACCGCCAACACGCTGGTGATTGCACAGCGATGCGCGTTTGCGCCGCCGTATCGCCAGCCGATTCTGCCGAGTTTGGCAGGTGACCTGGCGGGCGAAGTGCGGCTGTTGGCCGAAGATTCGCGCGCTGGGCTGGTGGAAAGGCTTGCGCCTTATTATCCCGAATCCGTTCGCGCGGAGTTGGTCGAAGCGTTGCATTTTTCTTCTGCTGACGCGCTGGAAAAAGAAGAACAGTCGTTCGAGGGGCTCAGAACGAACGGGATATTTGCGGAAGTTGTTGAATACAAGCGCAGGCTTGAATTTGAGATCGATGTGATCGTGGGGATGGGCTTTCCCGGTTACTTCCTGATCGTGGCTGACTTTATCAAGTGGGCCAAAGGACAGGGCATTCCGGTCGGGCCGGGGCGCGGGTCTGGTGCGGGTTCGGCGGTGGCATGGGCGCTGACCATCACCGATCTTGATCCGTTGCGCTTGGGCCTATTGTTCGAGCGCTTCCTCAATCCAGAGCGCGTGTCGATGCCCGATTTCGACATCGACTTTTGCGAAACCCGGCGCGGCGA
>JBBRFG010000095.1:0-9335 GCA_038224685.1 Sphingomonadales bacterium | reverse complement strand
GCCATGAAGGACAAGCAGACCATCGCGCACGGCGCAACGATAGCAGCCCACACGCTGAAGGCCGGTGACAGCCACGGCGGCGGCGCGTCCATCGACACATCCGAAAAGGACTGACCCCATGTTTAGGCGACCATCGATCCGTTACGGCAAATGCGATCCAGCAATATCCTTACACCGAAGGCGCGCTGTATCAGGTCTATGCCAAGCCTGGACAGGTGACCGACATCGCACTGCAGGAGGGCGAGCAGCTGGTGGGCTCAGGACCGGTCGCCGCTGGCGATACCGTGCGCTGGATGATTGGCGATACGATCAGCGGCGTCGGCGCGACTGCCCGCGTGCATATCCTGGTCAAGCCCGTCCGGCCGGACATTACCACCAACCTGATCATCAACACCGACCGCCGGACCTACCATATCGAACTGCGCGCCAACTGGGATGTATTTCTCAATGTTCTGAATGTGGAGGTGCATGACAGTGCCAGTGCAAACCAGCTATGTGACATCCTCTATGGCACCGAAGCCCGGAAGGAAGGCCGCAACCACCGGTTGAACTCGCCCTTCTATGTCCAGATCCTTCGGCCACTATATTGGGCCGGTCTCTTGTCGCAGTGCGCGGGAGACAAACGCTTCGGCGGCGAGAGGCAATTCGTGAAAACCCCGCTTTGGTCTGTAGCGCTCCGTTTGGAAACAGACGTCCTCGTCAAGGAGGCGACGCGCCATTGATGCCGCTCCTCGATGGATCGCGCTCGGCCATGTTCAGCTTGATGCTGCCCATGACCGGGCGCTCGCAATTGCGCACCGACATTCGTGCGCAGAGCGATGTCAGGGCAAGATTAAATAGTTCATGGACGAAGCGCGACTGTGCTCGCCTCAAATTCCAAACCGAGCCGTTTACGCACAGCGCCAAAAATCGCAGCCAGATTGTCCATGCTGGGGTTGCCCTTTTCCGAGAGCATCCGGTGCAGGCTTTTGCTCGGGCGACTGGTTTCGCTGGCTAGTTCTTCGAACCCGACCGACGCGTTTACGAGATCGCGCAGAATCAAGCGTGCAACATGTGGCTCGCCGTTTAGGAAGGCCGTCGCCGCTTCGTCGAGCATGGCTTTGGCGAAAGCAGGATCACGCTCAGCCCGCTCCTTCACCGTTTCCTTAAAATCGCGTGTCAGCGCCACTTTGCCTAACTCCTTGTCTTCTTCGCCTCGGCCTTCCGGCCTTTGTATTCATCGAGCAATGCGCCCGCCTGCCTGATATCCGCCTGCTGCCGCTTCTTGGTCCCGCCCACGAACAGAATGACCAACTGGTCACCTTCCTGGGTCAGATAGAGCCGATATCCCGGCCCCCAATCAATCCGATACTCGCCAAGTCCGCGGCCGATCCATTTGACGTTCGATAGATTGCCCAGTTCCATGCGGATAATGGCCGTTGCCACCTTGGCCGCGGCCTGAACATCGAGATCGTCAAACCAGCTCCGGAACGGGCAAGCGCCATCCTCGCGGACATATTCTTGCACGATCATTGCACACCGCTAGTGGTATCGTATATGTTACCATTTGTCAATTGGTTTGGCGGGCGCGGTGTACTGTAGCGCAGCAATTCTTGCAGTCGTGCATCCCAGCTTGCGAGCGCGGCTCGCTTCTCCGACTCATATTTGTAGCGGTTGTAGATGCCTGCCACCCCTGCCAGCGTGCCACTGATATGGTTGAGGACCGCCTCGGTCACTTCGATCGGAATGCCAAGCGCTTGGAGGTTGGTCGCGCCAGTGCGGCGGATGTCATGAATACGCCAGTCGGCAAGCTGGATCGCCTCGGGGTCACCGCCGGCATCGGCATGGCGGGTCTTCATAACTTTGAGCATGCGTTCATCCATCATTCGCTTTGCCCGTGAATATCCCGACACGGGGGTCTTGCCAGTCGTGCTGAAGACAAAGCCGCGTTCCAGTGGCATCAGGGCCTCAAGCTCTGCGATGGCGAGTTCCGACAACGGAACAATATGGGCTTCATCGTTCTTCGCGCGCTCGGCCGGGATGATCCAGGTCCGCGCCTCAAGATCGATCTCAGACCAGTCCATCTGCGCGACCTCCTGCCGCCTTTGCATTGTCAGAATCAGCAACCGGACAAACGGTCCCCATGGCCATTCGACCATTTTGGAGGCCTGCCACAAGCAGATGAGTTCTTCCTGGCCCAGCACACGGCGTCGCGACGGACACGGCTTGGGAGCCTTCATCCCCATCAAAGGTGAGACTTCAATGTCCTGACGATCAACCGCCCAGTTGAACAGCTTGCGCAACAGAGAATGGATAATCTTGCGAGACCCCGGCCGATCAGAATACTCATCCATCAGCTTGACCATGTCAGAGCGCTTCAGCGCGATCAGCGACTTTTTTCCCCAACGCGGCTTTACGACATTTTCCAGCACGCGCATTGCTTCGGGCCAGGTGTCCGGCCAGTTCGACTGGAGATAGAGCTCGACGAACTGATCGCAGTATGCTGAAAAATTGAGAAGTTTTTCACGACGCTTCGCATCACGCGCTTCTTCGACAGGATCCACGCCTTGGCGAATGATCATCAGCAAGCGCTCGGCTTCCTTTCGCGCGGTCTGCGTTGTCCAAGGGCTGCCATGAATGCCAATGGTTTTACGCCGGGCAGGCCCACCGTTGACGCGGTACTGCAAGACATAAGATTTGACCCCTCGCGGGGTAGTACGAAGGCCAAAGCCTCTAAGGTTGCTGTCCCACGTATAGACATCCCGACCGAGACATGGCTTTATCGATTCGATGGTCCGGATGGTGATTGCCTGATTGGCCATGCTCAAGGTTCCCACGTAATCGCCACGTAATCATTTGTTGGAAAACCGTGGCGTAGGTTAAGGTAATCCACGGCGGATTTATTCCAACCGTTTCAAGACCTTGAGCGTAGTTATTGTGGTTCTGGCGTAGGATAAGAAAGGCCCCCTGAGGCGTTTTGTAATCAGGGGGTCACGAGTTCGAATCTTGTAGCCGGCACCATTTTGACGAGCGCAAGCGAAAGGCCGCGCCCTTATCGCTACCCCAGCTTCAGGAAAAATTCCTCGCGCTCGCGGCGCAGTTCGGCTGGCGTTAGCGCCGCCAGCGCATCCAGTTCCGCGCGCAGGGCCAGCGTCAACCGTTTGACCATCTCGCGCCCATCGCGGTGCGCCCCGCCCTTGGGTTCGTAGACAATGCGGTGGATCACGCCGAGTTTGAGCAGATCGGGCGCGGTCACTTTCATTGCTTCGGCGGCGTCGGGCGCGTGGTTTCCGCCGCGCCACAAAATTGATGCGCAGCCTTCGGGCGAGATTACCGAATAGACCGCGTGTTCGCACATCAGGACGCGGTTCGCCGCAGCCAGCGCCACCGCGCCGCCCGATCCGCCCTCGCCAATAATCACCGCGATCAAGGGCACGCCCAGCCCCAGGCACGCCTCGGTTGACCGGGCAATGGCTTCGGCCTGACCGCGCGCTTCGGCATCGACCCCGGGAAACGCGCCCGGCGTATCGACCAGCGTTATCACCGGCAAGCCGAACCGGTCGGCGAGTTCCATCATGCGGATCGCCTTGCGGTAGCCTTCGGGCCGGGCCATGCCGAAGTTGTGGTGAATGCGGGCGGCGGTATCCCCGCCCTTCACGTGGCCGATCACAATCACCCGGCGGCCTTCAAACCGGGCAAACCCGCAGATAATCGCCGCGTCTTCGCCAAACACCCGGTCGCCTGACAGCGGCAGAAACTCGCTGAACAGCCCATCCACCAGTTGTTCAAACCGGGGGCGCTGCGGATGGCGGGCGACCTGCGTGCGCTGCCACGGGGTCAGCCGCGCATAGGTGTCAGCCAGCAGGCGCTCGGCCCGCTCGGCCAACATCGCGGCTTCCTGCGCGCCTTCGGGATGCACGGCGAGTTCAGCCACGTGCCGATCCAGCGCCTCAATCGGCTTTTCAAACGGCAAATATTGGATCATTTCAACGCCGCTACACCGTCATCGACATGCCGCGATAAATCCGCGCGCGGTACCGCGAATCCTCGGCATCGGGCAGCGGCGCGCCGACCAGCAGCACCGCGCGGGCAAACCGGCGGACTTCTTCGAGATGCTCGTCCAGATCGCGCGGTTCTTCGGATTGCACGCGGCGGGTCAGGTTGATCTGGTTGACCGGCACATCATGCACCAGCCGCTCGTTCTCCACCGCCAACGTCGCGGTGAAGGCATGCAGCGTGGTCTTGACGAAGTTCGCCAGCGCAAACGCCGGGCTGCGATCTCCCATCGGCACATCGGGCGATGTCAGCACCAATTGGCAATCATCATACAGCGACGCGCGGCGCGCGATACGGAAATGGTGGGTCAGGTTGTCGGCCACCACCTGGCGGAATTCATCGGGGGTGAGCGGATCGTCCTTGCCGAACAGCTTGCCCGGCAGCGCCGCAAACGGAGTGGACAGCACCGTGGTCGGTTTGCCCCATTGGCTCACGGCGCTATCCATCGCCGCTTCAACGTCATCGCCCGCCACCAGCGAGACCAGCGCATCGCCGCTGTCACCTTCGAGCTGCGCCTTGATCGCCGCGAAACCCTCGGCCGTGCGGGTCACCACCACCACCCGGGCGACGTGGCAATCTTCGATAAACGCGCGCGCGGTCTCGGCTAGGTAATCGGCCAGATGTTCGCCGATGATCCACACCGTGCGTCCGCGCATCTGGTCGAGCCGTTCCTGCTTGGGACTGCCGAACAACTCACGCTCGGTGGTTGAGCGTTCCACCGAAAGCCCGCCTGATGGCATAAAGGTTTCGCCCGACACTGCCCGGTCGGCCAGAAAGAACACCGTCGCCTGCGCCACGTCGATTTCGGTCGGCATCTTGCCGAGGTACAGCTTGGACAATACGCCCGTGCCGACCTTGTTTGCCTCCACCGCGATTTTGTCTGCGGGCAGGAACGGCGCGGTTTCTGGCGGGGCGCGCATCAGCCAGTCGGCGTCGGCGTCGGGGGTAGCGGGCCGGTCTGCCCATTCCGGCGCATCGAGGAAATAGCCGCCCAGCCGCAACCGCCCGATCAACGCGGCGGCAATCGCGGGGGTCAACAGATACTGATCCCAGCTGCATTCGCCGTCGCCTTCGCGCGCGCAGGCCAGGGCCAGATCGCGCAGTTCGCGCGGGTTGTTGGTATCGTGGCTCATCTTGACGGTGTCGTTGCGCGCCAGCCGCGCCAGCAGCGCCTCCACCCGCACGCCGCGCCGCAGCGCTTTGACGGATGCTGCGTGGATTGCGTTCAGGCGCTTGTTTTCAAGGATCAACTTGCCGCGCCGTTCGAACAATCCGGGCTTACCGCCGGTGCCCGACAGCCGGTCACCATTGACCGGGCCGGGGGCGATGGCGTTAAATTGCACTTCGGGGCCGAGGTAACGCGCCATGCTTTCGACCATCGCGCGCTGCCCTGACTTGGACACGGCATAATCCGCGCGATTGGGATAGGCGACCGCGAGATATTTCTCGCCGCCGAAATAGGATGAGACGTTGAGAATATAACCCGAACCCTGCGCCTTCATCAGCGGCGCGACATGGTGCATCAGGAAGTAGTTCGATACCAGATTGGCATCGAGCGTGTAGTTCCAGGCATCGACCCCCATGTCGACCACCATGTCTTCCGCGCCTGCGACCCCTGCATTGTTGATCAGGTAATCGATCCGCCCGAATGCTTTCAGCGTGGCGTCAAGCGCGCCCTTGAGCGATTCGAAATTGCTGACATCGACATTGGCCAGCGTTTGCACCCGGCGTTCGACCCCGGAAAAGCCGATATCTTCGAGCTCGCTGACAATCCGCGCGCGCGCCACCGCCAACTCGCTTTCGCGCCGGGCGACGATCATCACCTTGGCACCTGCCAGCGCTAGCAACCGGGCCACCTGTCCGCCGATCCCAGCCGACCCGCCGGTGATCAGCGCCACTTTGCCCAGATGCAGCCCGGTGATGTTTTCGCTGAACCCCGGCATCGCCTTGCGCGCCCCGGTTGCCTCACCAATGTTACCGGGGACATACAGCGTGATTTCCGCCAGTTTGCTTTCTTTCAGCAGGATGCGCGCGGCGTGGCCTGCGGTGAAGCGGATATTTTCAGCCTCGGCATTGCTGAAGCGGACGATCTGATTGCCCCACTCGGCCTGACGGCGGCGGCCATGCGCGGTGTCGATTGCGCTTTCGTCGCGCCAGATGCGGATCAATTGTTCGGTCGCGGCGCGCAGGATGTGGGCATAGACATCGCCCTTGCCATCGCTAGCATGGCTGACGAACACGAAGCGCGGTTCCTGCAACAGATTGTCGTGGCGCTTCCAATACCGGCTCAGCGTGCGAGCAAGCGCCATGTTGCCCGCCAATTCGGCGTCCATCAGCGCTTCGATCACGGAATCTTCCGCGCCGGTCAGCGTGCCGGTAAGCTCACCTGCGCCCAGCATCGGCAGGAACAACGCGCCGCTGATCGGGGTGCCCGCCTTGGTATACTCTTCGAGCGCGGCCTCCATCGCCGCCGGATCATTGCGGCTGAACCGGATGATCGACAGGCCTTCGCCAACGCCCATCGCCTTACAGCGCTTTTCAGCAATCGCCACGTCCGCCTGACGCGGCAGGCCCAGCACGACGGCGGCCCCGCATGCCAGTTGCACCTGCGCGATTTCCAGCGCCTCTTCAAAATTGTCACCCGCTGCGATCAGCACGGCGAGGCCGGTGCCATCCATTGATCGCATCGTCGGGCGCGCAAGGTAGGTCGAACGGGCTTCCTTACGCACGGTCATGCCGTGGGTGACCTCGAAATCGTGGCCGTTGTAGGCCGCGCTTTCGTCGCTGCCCAGGAACACGCAGGTCGTCGCAATGTCGCTCGGCGTGGGGAAGGTTTTGGCCTTGTCGTTTCCGCCGGTGGCGCGTTCCAGCGACATCATGTCAAAAAATTGCGTGGCGGTGGTGCCCGCAGCATCGCCGCGTGCGCCGTCCATCGCGGCAAACACATTGCGGATGCGCTCGCTTTCAATCGGGCCGGGATAGACCAGGTTCACCCGGATGCCGCGCCCGCCGAGTTCGAGCGAGAGTTCGCGGCTCCACGCATTCATCGCCGCCTTGGGCACCACATAGGCGGCGCGCGCGTAGTATGGCGTGCGGCTGAAAATGGTCGATACGTTGATGATCGATCCGCCCTCGGGGATGTGGGCGGCGGCAACCCGCGCGACATTCCACGCCACACCGAAAATGTTGCGCAGCGCATCGCCAACAGTCTCGCTATCGGTGCTGCCTTTTTTCTGGAGTGCGGCGAGTTCTTCGCCCGACAGCGGGAGTTGTTCAATCGGCTGCTTGGGCCCGGCTGAACCGGCGTTGTTGACGAGGATATCGATCCGTCCGAATTTGGCGACCACTTCGGCCATCGCCGCGCGGACCGAGGCAATGTCTCCGCCGTCCAGCGCCACGGTGGCGAGCCGCGCGGGGTCCGCCCCGGTCGCTTTGATCAGTGCATCGGCAGCGGCTTTTGTGCGGTCAGGCGTGCGGCCAGTCATCACCACGGTCGCGCCTTCGGCAAGGTAGTGGCTGACAATGTGTCCGCCCAGATTGCCCGCCGCGCCGGTGACCACCGCGATCTTGCCCGCAAGCCGCCCACTCGCAGACGCGGGGGTGGATGCAGGTGCGGTGCCGGTCGACTTAGGCATGGCTCAATCCTCATATAGTTACAGCGAAACGCGCGTTCGCTTGTCGGTATGTTCAATCTGCCGGGGAGGAGAGCAAGGAACGTTTCAATTATTGCGATGCAAAGGTCAAGGTTCCGGTTCTGCGTTGGCCTGCAAAGCTGCCCATGCCTCCAACAGCGCATCGCGGCTGCGCAGGCCCATTTCGGGCAGCGCGTGATTGACCACGTAGGTCGATCCGGTGTGGCGGTTTTCCCACATCGCCTGATGCGCTTCGGGCAAACCGTCCCATTCGACCACTTCAGGCTCAGTCACTTCGAGCAGCCCGGCAGCGATCATGTCGTTCATCCGTGCGACTTCGTAGGCGTTGCACAGGTGCGTGCCGAGGATGCTGGCAGTGGGCATCAGGATCTTGCGTTGCCGGGTCCACACCTGCGGGGCATAGAAGGTGAAGCGGCACCCGGTAAGGTCTTCGGCAAAGATCACCCGCCCTGTGAAAGGTTTCACCAGCGAGGTTGAAATGCCGAGCGTGTCCTGCCCGGCCCGTTCAAACACCAGATCAGGGCTGCCGCGCGGATTGTCGGGAGACCGCAAAATCTTGCCCACTACCGAACCGAACGGCTTCATCACCCGGTCCTGATAATCGCGCACTGCCGCCTTGAACACCTCGATATCCGCCTTGGCATCGGGCAGGCGCGGCATGGTGGCTGGCCAATAAAAATTCCCGCCTTCGCGCCGCCGGATCGCTTCGAGGCTGACGATCCCTTCGATCGCGTCCTCCAACCCCAATGATTGCAGAAATTCGCGCTGCCCATCGGTGGTGGTGGCAACCACGCTGCGGGCGTTGAACCGGCGTGCGGCCTCGATCATTTCAAGCCCGGTTTCGTCGAGCAGTTCGGACGATCCGGGGCCATAGAAAATCAGCACCGCCTCCCCCCCGCGCAAAGCAGCGCGGCGCAGCATTTCTTCGGGCGTCGCTGTGCCAGGCTTGCCCATAAAGCTGAAGTGATAGCCTGATGACGCGCCATAAAATGCCAACGTGCCGCCTTGGGCCAGCAGCTGGAACGAGCGCGGAAACGCCGTCTCGCCTGCGTGGCTGACGACATAATCGGCCAGCTTGCCGCCGTTCAGTGCCTGGTATTCCTCGACCAGCGGCGCGCCTGCTGCTTCCCACGCTTTCGCCTCGTCGGCATCTTCTGGGACAACCGAATACAGCCCGGCAAAACGCGCATCCTTACGATTGATCGCGCCCACCGCGCCTTGCACCCCGGTGATGAAGCTGGCGCGTTCGGGTGATGATACCATCCCGGTCACCTGCAATCCGGTGCGCACCGATGATCGCAGCGCGTCCAGCCCGGTGCCGGTCGCTGCGCCTTCAACAAACAGCGTGCGCCCCGGTGCGATTTCCAGCGTGGTGAACAGGCAGCGCGCAATCGTGCCAAGGTTGAGCACATAACTGCCCGCCTGTTCCAGCGTCAGATCGGGCGGCAGCTTGTGCATCTGCGGCGCCTGCACCGTCAGAAACTGCGCGTGGCTGCCGGTTTCTGTCTCGTAACCTTGAATGGAAAAATCGGCATACATTGGATCATTGCCGACCAGCGGGGACAGCAGATCATTGGTGCCTGAATAGACCGTCACCAGATCGCCAACCTTGATCCGGCCCTGCGCGCGAGTTTCGCTGCCGAGCGC
>JBBRFG010000094.1:0-9499 GCA_038224685.1 Sphingomonadales bacterium | reverse complement strand
GAAGAAGATCAGGTCGTCACCGCAATTCAGAAGAAGCCGGGCGGCGGTACCACGCAGCCCGCGCAGGTAACCCCGTGGGGTATTACCCGCGTGAATGGCGGCCGCGCCGGAACCTTTGCCACCGCATGGGTGATCGACACTGGCATCCAGCTCAACCACCCCGATCTCAACGTCGATGTTACGCGGTCGCGCAATTTCACCGGCAGCGGTGATGCGGGCGACCAGAACGGCCACGGCACCCATGTCGCTGGAACGATTGCCGCGCGGAACAATACTATCGGTGTAATCGGCGTGGCGCCGGGCGCTCCGCTGGTGGCAGTGCGCGTGCTTGACCGGCGCGGATCGGGCACAAATTCGGGCGTGATCGCAGGGGTTGATTACGTTGCCCAGGTGGGCCGTTCGGGCGATGTTGCGAATATGAGCCTTGGCGGCGGTGCCAGCACTGCGCTTGATACTGCGGTCAACAATGCGGCAGCGGGCGGGGTCCGCTTCGTGCTTGCTGCCGGCAACGAAGCCCAGTTTGCCGGCAATGTCTCACCCGCGCGTGCCAATGGCGCGAACGTGTTCACCATCTCGGCCTTTGCGCAGGGCGACAACTGGTCGAGCTTCTCGAACTTCGGTAACCCGCCGGTTGATTTTGCCGAGCCGGGTTCGGCGGTCCGTTCGACCTGGATCAACAGCAGCTACAACACCATTTCGGGCACCTCGATGGCAACGCCGCACTTTGCTGGAATCCTGCTCCAGGGTGGGCCGGTCAGCGGCGGGCGGGTCACTGGCGATCCCGACGGCAATGCCGACACTATCGGTGTTCTGCCCTGAACCTGACTTTTGGTGACAACAAGCGGGGGTCCGGTTTGCGCCGGGCCCCCGTTTGGCATTTTGGCCCCCGTGTTTTTGGGCTGTTTGAAACTTGCTGTCCGACTGTGAATTCGCCCCCGCTCCCGCTCCGATCAAGCGGACTCCCGTTGCGAACGGATTGGCTCAATCACGACGGGTCGCGTCGATCGGCCGCCTTAAGCGGGTTCAATCACGAAAATCTCGCCATCAAAATCGATGATATAAAGGTTGTTGCGGGCATCCACGCCGAAGCTTGCAATATTGTCGATGGCGCCCTGGCTCTGGGGCGGGGCGAACGCGGTTGTCCGGATCGTGAAGCCGGATGATGCGAAAGTCTGGCCTTGGACAAGGCTGGCAGCGGGGACGCTCCAGATCGCGCCGCGCACGAAGTCGCCGAAAATGTACTGACCCTGCAGCGCTTCAATTGGGCCGCGATAGACATAGCCCCCGGTGACCGAATTGCCCTGCGTCGGGCCGGTGCCGTGGGCATATTCCGTAACCGGTGCAACGGCGCCAGCGGGCGCATTGCCGGAAAAGGTCCGCGTCCCTTCAAGCCTTGCCCAACCGAAATTGAGGCCCGCTTCATTGGGACGAATAAGGTCAATCTCCTCGATCGCGCTCTGGCCGACATCACCGATTAAGAGATTGCCCGTTACCCGGTCAAAACTGGCGCGGAACGGATTGCGCAGGCCAAAGGCGTAGATTTCGGGCGCGCCGCCGCTGTTGGCGAAGGGGTTGGATGCCGGGATCGCATAGTCGCGTGCGGCATCATTGGGAAAGGAGTCCGACGCGACATCGATGCGCAGGATTTTTCCGAGCAGATTGGTGCGGTTCTGGGCATTGTCCTGCGGATCGCCGCCGCTGCCGCCATCGCCGCTGCCGATGTAGAGGAAGCCATCCGGGCCAAAATCCATCCAGCCGCCATTGTGATTCGAAAAGGGCTGGGTGAAGGTCATGATCACATCGGCGCTTTGCGGGTCAGCAATATCGAGGTCACCCGCCGTGGCCCGGTATCGGCGAACCTCGGTGTTGCCGGCCGGGTTTGTCACATAGACATAGAAGATGCGGCTGGTCGCAAAATCAGGTGCCGTGACAAAGCCCAGCAGGCCGCGCTCTCCGCCGGACGAGATCGATCCGCTGATATCCAGAAACGGCGTGGCCGCGATTGCGCCTGTTGCCGGGTTGAGGATCCGGATGCGCCCGCCTTGTTCGACCACAAACACGCGGCCCGTATTGCCGGGCACAGGTGCGAGATAGAGCGGCTGGGCAAAGCCGCTCGCAACCCGGCGGACACGGAAGTTACCGGTCGCCTGATTGATGACGGTGATCGCCAGATTGAGACTGGCCTGAGCCCGTCCGTCCGAAACCGAGAGTTGCACTTGGTAGACATTGTCGCGGTCGGCATCGCCAGGAGCCTCGAAATCGGGCGGTGCGACGAAGGACAGGGCACCGCTGGCCGTGATTGCGAAACGCGCGGCATCGGCTCCGCCTGCAATCGCGAAGGTCAGGCTGTCGCCATCAGAGTCACTTGCCGCGGCGCTGTAAACGGTCCCTGTGGCATTTTCCGGCACGGTTGCAGCGGCGGCAGACGTGGACTGCGGTGGGCGATTGGCGGGTGCGGGTGGTGGAGCCGAGCTTCCCCCGCCGCAGCTTCCCAATGTCAGCGCCAGCACCAACATGGCTGCGGTGCGTGATGCATGTGCGCGGCGGGCATGAAGCATGGCGTTCACCCTTCTAGCTGTATGACCCTGTTCTGTCAGGCCAAGTATGGCATGCCGCCGCGTATCCGCAAATTCATGAATTCGGTTTCTGCTCTGTTAAGTAAAGTGTTTGTCGCGGCCGACACACGCTTCATCGCATCGCTGCAGCCCGCCAAAGGCATCCTACATTTCTGCGGCTTGGGGATTGTCCAAGCTTACGCAGGTGACGCGCCCGCGCCGCTGCGCTATCCCTTGCCGCACTCATGCTCACCCGGCTTTCGATCCGCAACATTGTCCTTATCGAAGCGCTCGATCTCGATTTCGCGCGCGGCTTGGGCGTGCTTACCGGTGAGACGGGGGCGGGCAAGTCGATCCTGCTCGACGCGCTGGGGCTGGTGCTGGGCGGCCGGGCGGAGACAAGCCTCGTGCGCAGCGGCGAGGACAAGGCGAGCGTTACCGCCAGCTTCGAATTCGCCGCGTTGCCTGCGGGGATCGCCGCCGCGCTGGATGATGCCGAGATCGCGATCGAACCGGGTGAGCCATTGCTGATCCGGCGGCAGGTCAAGGCGGATGGCGGGTCGAAGGCTTTTATCAATGATCAGCCCGCCAGCGTCGCCCTGCTGCGCGAACTCGCGCCCGCGCTGGTCGAACTCCACGGCCAGCATGATGATCGCGGTCTGGTGAACCCGCGCGGGCACCGGATGCTGCTGGATCGCTATGCGGGCGCCGATGTCGCCGGGCTTGAACGGGCCTACGCCGTCTGGGCCAAGACCGAAGCGCAATTGGCCGAAGCGCGCGGGGCGGTGGAGCAGGCCAAGGCCGATCAGGATCTGTTGATCGCGTACTTGGGCGAACTCACCGCGCTCGAACCGGTAGCAGGCGAGGAAGCGCGCCTCGCCGCCACCCGCGCTGACATGCAAAAAGGCGAGCGGCTGGCGGATGATCTTGAGGCGCTGCGGCACGTGTGGGAGGGGTCGGACTCGCCGCTTGCCGCCTTGCGGGTGGCCGCGCGCAAGCTCGATCGGATCGCGCCGGAACACCCGCTTCTGACCGAGGCGCTTGCCGCGTTGGACCGCGCGGTGATCGAAGCGGGAGAGGCCGAGGACAAACTGCGCCACGCCGCCGACGCGCTGCTGCACGATCCCAATGTGCTGGAGAATGCCGAGACGCGGTTGTTTGAACTGCGCGCGGCGGCGCGCAAGCACCGCTGCGAGGTGGATGATCTGCCCGAACTGATGCGCACCATGCGCAGCCGCCTCGATGCGATTGAGGGCGGGGAGGCGCAATTGGATGCGCTGGAGGCGGCCGCCAAGGAAGCGCGCACCGCCTATGTCGCGGCGGCACAGGCTGCGCACGCCGCGCGGGTGGCGGGGGCGGGCAAACTGGATGCGGCGGTGGCGGGGGAACTCGCGCCGCTGAAGCTGGATGCCGCGCGGTTCCGCACGCAGGTTGCGCCATTGCCCGAAGACCGCTGGGGTGCGGCGGGGATGGACGCTGTGGAGTTCCTGATCTCGACCAACCCCGGCGCGGATTTTGCGCCGCTGGGCAAGATTGCGAGCGGCGGCGAACTGTCGCGCTTCATCCTCGCATTGAAGGTCGCGCTGGCGGAACAGGGCAGCGCGGCAACGATCATCTTCGACGAGATTGACCGGGGCGTGGGCGGGGCGGTCGCCTCGGCCATCGGCGAGCGGTTGGCCCGGCTCGCGGCGCAGGAAGGCCAATTGCTGGCAGTCACCCACTCGCCGCAAGTGGCCGCGCGCGGCGGGCAGCATTACCTGATCGCCAAGGCATCAAGTGGGATCGTGACGCGCACCAGCGTGGTGTTGCTCGACGCAGCCGGGCGGCAGGAGGAGATTGCGCGGATGCTGTCAGGCGCAGAGGTCACGCCTGAGGCGCGCGCGCAGGCGGATCGGTTGTTGGAGGGGGTGTGATGGATACGTTCGACAAGGACAATTGGGCGATCAAACTCGTAGCGCTTTTGTTCGTCACGATTTCCCTCTTGGTAACTCCGCCGCTCGCATTTTATTTCTTCCTATGGTCTTTGTCAGTCAGCGTTCCTGGTCGGCTGAATCCGGCGCTCGATGTCTATGCGGCAATTTGGAGTGCGGTTGCCATTGGGGCCGCTGTTTACAATATTTACGTGGTGCGCGGAGTTACCAAAGGCCGCGATCCTTCGGCATTATTCGTTGTTGGTCTGGTCTCTGTCGCCTGCGTGATCTCGTGCTCGGAATAGTTTTACTAGCCGACATGAGGATGACTCCCATCCAACTACATCGTCATCCTGAACTTGATTCAGGGTCCATCTCTCTCCACGCACCGTCCGGTCTGTTTCGCGCGGTGGATGCTGAAACGAGTTCAGCATGACGAAGGGATTTGATGTGAGGCTTGTTCTACCCATCCTCCTCCTCGCCGCAGCCTGCTCCCCCATCACGCCCGCGCCTGAGGAGGCTCCTCCCTCAGCGCAGGCCAACAACGCCACCTACGGAACCGACGCCAACCTTTCAGCATCCGCGCCCGATGCGATCCTGCGCTATGCCGACCACCCGCGCGGGTTTGCCGAGTTGCGGTTGCCTCAAGGAGCAGGCCCGTTTCCTCTGGCGGTGATCTATCACGGTGGGTGCTGGAAGACCGGGGTTGCCAGCCAAGCCTACATGGCCCCGCTCGCGACGCGCTGGCAGCAGCTGGGGATCGCCACGCTCAATGTCGATTACCGAGAGGTCGGTGATGGCGGGGGCTGGCCGGGTTCGTTCGCGGATTGGGCGGCTTCAGCGCGGCTGATTGAGGATGTCGCGGCGCGCTATCCCATCGACCGCGCCCGCGTCACGCTGGCGGGCCATTCCGCCGGGGCGTTACCCGCGCAGTGGTTGGCGATGGTGCAAGGCGCGGACGGCCCGCTCGGCGGGCGCGGCGCGGTCAAGGTGCGCGCGGCAATCGTGCTCGACGGGCCGGGCGATGTCGGGGCGGAGCGCGGCGCATTCGATACGCTGTGCCAGTTTTCGGCGGTCGACCCGTTCATGGGCGGCGCGCTTGATGGCGTGGCTGCGCGCTATGCCGCACTGTCGCCTGCCACCACCGCGCCGCAGCTTTCCGAAATGCTGTTCGTGCAGGCGAAGCTCCCTGCGCCCTCTGACGCCACGCAAGCCGCGTTGCGCGCGGGCGGTGCGAGTGTAACCGTGCGCGCCAATATAGGCGCAAGCCACTTTTCGATCACCACCCCCGGCAACCCAGCCTATACCGCGAACGAGGCGGCGATGCTGGCGGTGTTGAAGGGCGAGTGACAATGCGATGACCGACCCGGCCACCCTTTCCGAAGCCGAAGCCGCCAATGAATTGATGCGCCTCGCCCGTGCCATCGCGCGGCATGACCGGCTGTACCATGCCGAGGATTCGCCCGAGGTTTCCGATGCCGAGTATGATGCGCTCGTCCGCCGCAATGCGGAACTGGAGGAAGCGTTTCTGCACCTGATCCGTGACGACAGCCCATCGCGCAAGGTCGGGCACGCCATTGCTGCCTCACCGCTGGGCAAGGTGGCGCATGAGGTTCGGATGATGAGCCTCGACAATGCGTTCTCGCCTGCCGAGGTAGCCGAATGGCTGGCGCGGATGCGGCGGTTCCTCAACCTGCCCGAAGGCGAACCGCTGGCTCTGACGGCGGAAGATAAGATCGACGGGCTATCGTGCTCGCTGCGGTATGAAAATGGCGTGCTGATGCGCGCCGCGACGCGCGGCGATGGGCAGGTGGGGGAGGATGTCACGGCGAATGTGGCGTTCATTGCAGATATTCCCAAGGCACTTCACCACGCCCCGACCCCTTCATCTAAAGAGGAGGGGGAGAATGCGCTAATAGCCCCCTCTTCTTTAGATGAGGGGGTTGGGGGTGGTGCCTATCCTATCCCCGCCATCTTCGAAGTGCGCGGGGAGGTCTATATGGAAAAACAGGCCTTTACCGCGCTCAATGCTGCGCAGCATAAAGCTGGCGGAAAGCTGTTTGCCAACCCGCGCAATGCCGCCGCCGGCAGCCTGCGTCAGAAGGATGCGAGCGTTACCGCCAAGCGTCCGCTGCGGTTCTGGGCGCATGGCTGGGGCGCGGTAAGCGAGGTGCCCGGCGCAACGCAGACTGAGGTGGTCGAGGCATTAAAGGCTTGGGGCTTTCCGATCTCGCCGCTGTTCACCCGGATTGAAGGCGATGCTGATGCGCTGATCGCGCACTTCAACGCCATCGGTGCGGCGCGCCCGACGTTGCCGTATGATATCGACGGGGTGGTCTACAAGCTCGACCGGCTGGATTGGCAGGAGCGGTTGGGGTTCGTGGCGAAGGCTCCGCGTTGGGCGTTGGCGCACAAGTTCCCGGCGGAGCGCGCCGAAACGGTGGTGCAGGGGATCGATATTCAGGTCGGGCGCACGGGGAAGCTGACCCCGGTTGGCAGGCTTGCCCCGGTGCTGGTCGGTGGGGTGACAGTGACCAACGTCACGCTCCACAACCGCGACGAGATCGCGCGGCTCGGCCTGCGCATCGGCGACCGGGTGGTGATCCAGCGCGCGGGCGATGTGATCCCGCAGGTGGTGGAAAACCTCACCCGTGACGAACCGCGCGAGCCCTTCCCCTTCCCCGATCACTGCCCCGAATGCGACAGTGAGGCGGTGGCCGAGGAAGGCGAGGTCGATATCCGCTGCACCGGGGGGTTGATCTGCCCGGCGCAGCGCACCCAGCGATTGGAACACTTCGTCAGCCGCAAAGCGCTCGATATCGAAGGGCTGGGCGAAAAGACCATCGCGCAGTTCTTCGCGCTGGGATGGCTGGAAAGCCCGGCGGATATTTTCTGTTTGGGGGAGCGGCGCAGCGAGATCCTGAGGCTCGAAGGGTGGCAGGAAAAGTCGGTCGACAACCTGCTCGCCGCGATCGAGGCCAAGCGCACACCCGATGCCGCGCGGCTGCTGTTTGGTCTCGGCATCCGCCACGTCGGAGAGGTAGCCGCGCGTGATCTGATGAAGAACTTTCATGAGCTCGCCGAGTTGCGCAAAACCGCAGAAGTCGCTGCCACACCAGACGGAGGACGATATTCGGACACAGAAATTTTTGAGGCCAACTTTAGCTTTCTGGCAATCGACGGCATCGGCCCGGCGGTGGTCGAAGCGCTCGGCGATTTCTTCCATGAACCGCACAATGTCGCGGTGTGGGAAGACCTGCTCGGCCAAGTCACCCCGCCGCGTTACGAGGTGAAAACCGTCGCCAGCCGGGTGGCGGGCAAGACCGTGGTGTTCACGGGCAAGCTCGAAACCATGAGCCGCGACGAGGCCAAGGCACAGGCCGAACGGCTGGGCGCCAAGGCCGGCGGCAGCGTCAGCGCCAAGACCGATCTGCTGGTCGCCGGGCCGGGCGCCGGATCGAAATTAAAGCAGGCAGAATCCCTTGGAATCACTGTCATTAATGAACTAGCGTGGCGGGAGATCGTGGAGGAAGCGACAAATGGATGACAACTTAAAGAATAGGCTCGGCGGAGATCGCCTAGCGTCTCGTCAAGTAGATGAGTTGATCGGCTTGGCGAGGGGGTTGTGTGCGGATGGTGTGATTAATGATCCGGAGGCCGAGTTTCTCCAAAGTTGGTTGGTCGCGAATGCAGACGCAAGTGATCAGCCGATCCTTCGAGACTTGCTGGACCGAGTTTCAGTAATGCTGCGCGATGGCGATTTTTCAACCGACGAACGAACCGAGCTTTTTGAGTTGCTCGAAGGACTCACAGGCGGGCGGATTGAGTTAGGCGAAACACTCAAATCGTCTGACTTGCCGATTTGCACGCCGAAGCCAGATTTACGATTCCAGGGGGTAAAATATTGTTTCACTGGAACGTTCGCATTTGGTGAGCGCAAGAGATGCGAAGCTGCCATTCAGGAGCTTGGTGCGCAAACCGGGTCGCTTACACGGCAAACACAGGTTCTAGTCATTGGCGCATACGCCACTCCGTCTTGGAAGCATTCATCGATGGGCAACAAGATCATGAAGGCTGTCGATATGCGCGAACAAGGATTGCCAATTCAATCGTTGATGAAGAACATTGGCGTCGTTTCTTGTAGACCGCATCGCCAACATGGCCGCTTTCACTCGCAACGCGCTCGCGCTGCTCGAAACGAGGCTCGCCGAATAATTTTCGCCCCCCTGTCGAATCCCGCTTGCCCCATCCGTCTCCCTGTCAGAGCCTCGCCATTCCGGTGGGGTGATGACGGAGACGGGCGATGCAATTCATGCTGATGATCAACGAGGACGAAAGCGCCTATGCGGGCGCGGACGGTGCGGCGTTGCTGGAGGCGACGCTGGCGGAGCATATGCAGCTGGCGCAGGATCTGGTCGCCGCCGGGGTGCCATTTTCGGGCGAACGGCTGAAGCCCGGCGCCACCGCCACCACGATCCGCTGGGATCACGGCGCGGCGACGCTGCATGACGGTCCGTTTGCTGAAACGCATGAGGAATTGGGCGGGTTCTACATCATTGATGTCGCCAGCCTTGATGATGCGCTCGGTTGGGCGAAGCGCATTCCGGTTCCCAAGGGCGGCATCGAAGTGCGTCCGATCTGGCCGATGGAGGGCTGAACCTGCCAGAGGCTTCTGTAATGGCCGATCTGGCGGGGGCGATCATGGCGGCGCGGCCCCGTGTGGTGGCCGCGCTTGCCGCGCAATTGCGCAATTTGGATGCGGCAGAGGAGGCCTTTGCCGAAAGCGCCGCCGCCTGCCTCGCGCTGGCCGAGGCGCCGCGCGATATCGCCGCGTGGCTGTTCGTCGCGGGTAAGCGCCGCGCGCTTGATGCGCTGCGCAAGCGTCAAACCGAAGCGAGGACGGCTGATGCTTTGGCCGAGGTGACCGAAATGGCTGACATCCTGACCCTGCCCGAACCGATCCCCGACGAGCGGCTGCGGCTGCTGTTCATTTGCTGCCATCCGGCGCTATCGGTTGAGGCGCGCGCGGCGCTG
>JBBRFG010000093.1:0-9546 GCA_038224685.1 Sphingomonadales bacterium | reverse complement strand
AACGGCGGCAATCTTGGCTCCGAAGGCTCAGTCAGCCACGGGTTCGAACGCAAGGGGCTGATTGAATACCCCGCCAGTGCCGGCGACGAGGAAACAATGCTCGAAGCCGCGATTGAAGCGGGCGCCGATGATGTCGAATCGTCCGAAGACGGTCACACCATCTGGACTGCGGATGATGCGCTGCACGGGGTTGCCAGCGCGCTAGAAAAGGCGCTGGGCGCGGCGGACAACGTCAAACTGGCGTGGAAGCCGGTGCTGACGGTCGACGTGGATGAGGCAACTGCAGGCACGCTGATGAAGCTGATCGACGCGCTCGACGATGATGACGACGTGCAGACCGTGTGGGGCAATTACGAAATCTCGGACGCGGTGATGGAGAAGTTGGGTTGATATGGTCATTCGCCGCGAAGGCGCTGCTAGCCGGCGTCATCATCGCGGCGATTGCTGAAGTTGGCCGTAGGATGCCTGCAATGGCAGCGCTGATTGCATCGCTGCCGCTGGTCTCGATCCTGGGTATCATTTTCCTGTGGCACGCGCGGCCTGATGCGGAAAATATGGCGACCCACGCGCAGTCGACCTTTTGGTTCGTGCTGCCCAGTCTGCCGATGTTCCTGCTGATGCCAGTGCTCCTGCGTCAGGGGTTTGGATTCTGGACTGCGCTGGCGGCGGGCTGCCTACTCACCATCCTTTTGTACTTGCTGATAGTGCAATTCGGACCACGCCTTGGCATCCGGTTTTAAAATGTGCTGATCCTCGGCATTGACCCCTCGCTGTCCTGCACCGGCTGGGGCGTGATCGCTTCAGAAGGCGCGCGGATCAGCCATGTCGCCAATGGCCAGATCAAAACCGATGCAGGCACGCCGATGGCGCAGCGGCTGGCCGTCTTGCAGGCGGGGTTGGCGGCGGTGATTTCCGAACACCAACCAACCCGCGCGGCAGCAGAGGAAATCTTCGTCAACACAAACCCGCAATCCACGCTGAAGCTGGCACAGGCACGCGGCGCGGCGCTGGCGGCGTGCGGTGCGGCAGGCCTCACCGTCAATGAACACGCGGCGCGGCTGGTCAAAAAGGCGGTGACCGGCACCGGCGCTGCCGAAAAGACGCAGGTCGCCGCGATGGTCAAGGTGCTGCTACCCGGGGTCGTGATCGCTGGCAGCGACGCCGCCGATGCGCTGGCCGTGGCTATTGCCGATGCGCATCTCGCCACCCGGATTTGAATGGAGCAAGCATGATCCACCTCTACGGCATCCCCAACTGCGACACGGTGAAAAAGGCGCGGGCGTGGCTCGACCAGCACGGCATCATCGCCACCTTCCACGACTACAAGAAGGAAGGCGCTGACCCGGAGCGGCTCGCCGCGTGGATCGCCGCTGCCGGGCTCGACACCGTCGTCAACCGCAAGGGCACCACCTACCGCAAGCTCTCCGATGCGGAAAAGACCGCCGCCGCCGACAGTCACACGGCTGTCGCTTTGCTCGTTCAGCAAACGAGCATCATCAAGCGGCCAATCGTCGAATACCCCGGCGGCATTCTGGTCGGTTTCAAGGAAGACGAATGGTCCGCAGCCTTGCTCTGATCGCGCTTCTGGCGCTGGCGACCACTCAGGCGGCGGCAGCAGCGGACGATTTCATCATCACCGCCCACCGCGGCGCGAGCGCCGAGCGACCCGAACACACGCTCGCCGCTTACGAATTGGCGATCGATCAGGGCGCGGATTATATCGAGCCCGATCTGGTCGCGACCAAGGATCTGGTGCTGGTCTCGCGCCACGAAAACGAATTGTCGGGCACCACCGATGTCGCCACCCGCGAGGAATTCGAGGATCGACGGCGTGACAAGACCATCGATGGGCAGAAGGTCGCAGGCTGGTTTGCCGAGGACTTCACTCTGGCCGAACTGCGCACCTTGCGCGCCAAGGAGCGCATTCCTTCGGTCCGCCCCGCCAACGCGCGCTATGATGGGCTGTATCAGGTGCCAACGCTGGCCGAGATCGTGAAACTGGTGCGGGCCAAGGAAGCGGCGACGGGCAAGCGGATCGGGATTTACCCCGAAATCAAGCACCCGACTTTCCTGTTGCAGAACGCAGGGATCGACATGGTCGACCTGCTGCTGCGCGAATTCCGTCAGCTCGGCATCGCGGCGTCCGATCCGGTGTTCGTCCAGAGCTTTGAGGTCGCCCCGTTGCAACGCCTCAACCAGCGCAGCGATTTCAAGCTGGTGCAGCTGGTAGCGCCCATCGAAGGCCCGGCCGATGAACCCGCGATGTGCTATGCCGAAATGGTGACACCGACCGGGCTCGCCGAAGTCGCCAAATACGCCGATGCAGTGGGCGCGCATATCGCGATGATCCTCGCGCCCGACGGTACGCCGACATCGCTGGTGGCCGATGCCAAAGCGGCCGGCCTGCCAGTGCACGCTTGGACGGTGCGGCCGGAGAATGAGTTTCTGCCCGCTGTGCTGCGCAGCGAGGATGACCCCAAGGGCAAGGGGTGCGGCGACGTAATGCTGGCGGAGCTGCTCAAGGCTGCCGGGGTTGCCGGGGTGTTCAGCGACGGGCCACTGAAGGGGCGGAGCTGCCCTTAGGCCCGCTGCGCGCTCAGGATATAATTCAGCGCCATATCGTCCGACAGGTGCAACCCCTTGCCCGGTCGCCACGCGATCCCGCGCCGGGCGGTGACGGTCAGCCCCGCATCGGTCAGCAGCGCCTCGAACTCATCCGGCGTGATGAAATCCTGCCAATGGTGGGTGCCCTTAGGGACATAGCCGACCGCTTCTGCCGCGCCGACCAGCAGCACGCGCGATGCTGCCGTGCGGTTCGGCGTGGACATGACGAGCAATCCATCGGGAGCGAGCCGCGCGGCGACATCGCGCAGAAAAGCGGGCTTATCGGCCACATGCTCGATCACTTCGACGCTGGTGACCAGATCAAAAGTGCCGATATCGAGCGAAGCAACCTCACCCGCCATGTAGCGGATGTCGAGGCCCACGGCTTCGGCATGCGCAGCTGCCGCCGCGACATTCTCCGCCGCCGCGTCCACGCCCGTCACC
This sequence comes from Sphingomonadales bacterium, assembly GCA_038224685.1. Classification (GTDB taxonomy): domain Bacteria; phylum Pseudomonadota; class Alphaproteobacteria; order Sphingomonadales; family Sphingomonadaceae; genus Erythrobacter. Next base: position 6,498 of record JBBRFG010000093.1, on the reverse strand, counting down.
GCGCCGCCCAGCCGCGCCAGTGGCTCGCACACCAGCCCGGCCCCGCAGCCGATATCGAGCGCCGACTTGCCCGCCAGCGGCTTGGCCGAAGCCGCCGCATCAGGCCAGTGCGCGTCAATCGCGTCCCGGATAAATGCCATCCGCACAGGATTCACCTGATGCAGGCTCGCCATCGGCCCCTTGGGGTTCCACCAATCGCGCGCGAGGCCGGCGAAGAAATCGGCTTCCTCGGGACGGATAGTCACATTTGATATGTTTGCGTTTCCCATGAACGCCCCTTAACAGCGCGCTCGAACACTCACCAGCAGGAGCTTTCGTTTGGCCCGCATAGTGATGAAATTTGGCGGCACATCCATGGCCGGGACGGAGCGTATCCGCCGGGTGGCCAATATCGTCCGCGCGCAGGCGGCGCCCAAGCCTGATGGAACGCGCGATTCCGTCGCGGTCGTCGTCAGCGCGATGGCGGGTGAGACGGATCGGCTGGTCAATTTCTGCCGCGAAGCCAATCCGATGTATGATCACGCTGAATACGACGTGGTGGTCGCCAGCGGCGAACAGGTCACCAGCGGGCTACTGGCGCTGACACTGCAAGCGTTGGGCTGCAAGGCGAGAAGCTGGCTCGGATGGCAACTGCCGATCCAGACCATCGAAGCCCATGCCAAGGCGCGGATCGACAATATCGATGCCCCCGGCCTGATTGCTGCCATGGAAGTAGGCGAGATTGCGGTGATCCCGGGCTTTCAGGGCATTTCGGAGGATGGCCGGATCACCACGCTGGGCCGCGGCGGATCGGATACCTCGGCCGTTGCCGTTGCCGCCGCGATCAAGGCGGATCGCTGCGACATCTACACCGATGTAGACGGGGTCTACACCACCGATCCGCGCATCGTCGCCAAGGCGAAGAAGCAAAAGGCGGTGACTTACGAAGAAATGCTCGAACTGGCATCCGTGGGTGCGAAAGTGCTTCAGACCCGCAGCGTTGGGCTCGCCATGAAAGAGGGCGTGCGGTTGCAGGTGTTATCGAGCTTCATCGGCGAAGGCGCCCCGCCAGCCGATGATCTGCCCGGAACGATGATCGTCTCCGAGCAGGAAATGGACGAATTGGTGGAGAAGGGTCTGATGGAACGCCAGCTTGTAACCGGCATCGCGCATGACAAGAACGAAGCCAAGGTGATCCTCACCCGCGTGCCTGACCGGCCGGGGGCTGTGGCGAACATCTTTGAACCGCTCGCCGCGGCCAGTATCAATGTCGATATGATCATCCAGAACGTCGGCCGCGACAAGGGTGAGACCGACGTGACCTTTACCGTGCCGCAATCCGATCTGGCCCGCGCGCAGGCGCTGCTGGAAGATCGCCGCGATGCGATCGGCTTCAACCGCATCATCACCGACAGCAAGATCGCCAAGATCAGCGTTGTCGGCGTCGGCATGAAAAGCCATGCCGGGGTGGCGAGCACGATGTTCCGCTCACTGTCCGACCGGGGCATCAACATTCAGGCGATCAGCACGTCCGAGATCAAGATCAGCGTGATGATCGACGAGGACGAGACTGAGCTTGCGGTGCGGGTGCTCCACACGGCTTACGGGCTGGATGCCAAGGACTGATCATAATCGAGCAACGCCAGCCAACGCCCCATCATTGCATAGAGATGCTCGCCATCGCGGTATGGCCTCGCGCCGCGCTACGCCATGGCGAGGGTCAGGCCGCCGGTAGTGAAGTCAGCGTCGGTGGGCAGCGATGACGGGAACAGGAACGGCGGGATGATCGGCACTTGGGCGCTGACGATGGTGCGCCGCGCGATCACTTCGCTGCCGCGCAGGATCGTGTCGGCGCCGGGCTGCAGGGTGTAATCGGCGCGGGTGGCAGGTGCGCTCCTCACCAGCCGATCCGGCCCGGCCAGCCGCGCCCGCCACCACGCCGCCAGCGCCTCGCTATCGCCCCCGACTCCGCCCCATAGGACAAACCAACCGGGATAATGGGAGGAGACCACCGCCACCGGATCGGCGGCTGCGCGCGGCACGAGCTGGAATGTCCAGGCCCCTTCCTGGCTGGATATGGTGACAGATCTCACTCCCGGCATATCAAGCACCGCCAGGCACAGGGCGTCGCACTGCCAATACTCCGCAATGGCCGAGCCCTCGATCCGGACATCGCCTGCCAATGCAATCCTCGCAGGCGGTGCTATATCGCGCAGCGCCGCGCGCCGATCATATTCTGCAATCGCGGCAAGTCGCGGGGGCAGCACCGCAAAGCTCGCTAACCCCACCACGATCACCAGCGCCGCCGCGCGCGCCAGCCATAAGCGCCGGATCGGCAACAGGGCAGACACGCCCCAGATCGCCAGCAAATAGAGAAACAGCGAAGGGGCCAGCAACAGTAGCCCGACCAGCGGGAGGAAGGCGAAGAAGCCAATCACATCGGCAAACACCAGCGCCAGCACCGCCAGTGCGCCCGTAATGATAACCGCCCATTTCATGCCGTGCCCAATCCCGTTCATCGCAGTTAGCTGACAGGTAGCCCGCTTTGCCGAAATTAACCATTTTCGGTAACCCCGTCTTTACGTTTGCAGCCGGACTGTGGGCGCTCTCACCCCCTGCGAGAGCGAAAGGCGCATGTTATGGCCATCGAGGCCCACCTCGGTTCCCCCACCACCGGCATTTCAGAAATTTGGCCCGGCGATAGCCCCAGCAACAGCCAACGCGGAGCGCCTCGCCGCGCGTTGCGGCTGGAGGCGAGCGGGCTTGCCGCCGATGGCGCCGAGGCGAACGTCACGATCCACAATATCTCGGCTGCCGGGCTGCTGATCGAAACCGCGCTGGACCTGGCCACCGGCGAGCAGCTCGCGCTTGATCTGCCCGAAGCCGGGATTGTAGCGGCGGTGATCGTGTGGCGCAGCGAGCGGCTTTATGGCTGCGCGTTTGAACGCGCGCTAGGGTCGGCGGCGCTCGCGGCGGCGCAGTTGCAGGGCTTTGCGCCTGGTGCCCCGCCGACGGCCAGCTTCCCGCAACGCGCTCCGGCGGCGGCGCAAGATCCGCTCGGCACCCGGCTCAACCGCCTGCGACGCGAGGCCGGGCTGACGCTGGCTGATGTCGCGGCGGTGCTCGGCGTGAGCAAGCCGACTGTGTGGGCCTGGGAAAAGGGCAAGGCCCGCCCGCTGCCCGAACGGATCGGCGCCATCGCCGCTGCGCTGGGGGTGACGCCGGACGCTCTGGCCGAGGCGCCGGGCGCGGCAAGCTCCGGGGATGCAGCTGTCAGCGTGGTGATCGAGGACTGCCGCAGCCGCATTGCTCAGGCCTGCGGCATCGCGCCTGCCGCAGTCCGGATCATGATCGAAATGTAGTGTTTCCCAAACATTCTGTCGCGCAAAAGCATCATAATCACGATAGAATGACATAATTTGCTGGTTCAGTTGAAAAACATGGTAAACGAAATTGTAAATGATTCGTTTTTTAGTTAGGTTAGAAAACAAGTTAGTCAGTAATTTGCCAAATAGATGCAACAGTGGATATGTTGTTATTAAAAATGGCGGATATGAATTTATAAGCTGACTAACGATAGCTAACCGATCTGTGTTTGAACCGCTGGGGCATTTCGGGAATGAAAATCGGGTTGAGCGACGTCGAAGGCCGCGTGCTGCATGGCCTGTTGGAAGAAACATCGCGCGATATTGTCGTCAGGCTCGATCGGCGGGGCTTCATTGTCCATGTCTCGGCCAATTTTACCGACTTGGGGCTGGATATCTCCGGCGCGCTGCTGATGCCGCACATCACCGATCTGGCACAGCGCGATCACACCGCATTTCTCGGCGCGCATGTCACCACTGCGCTGGCCGGGCGCATGCAGGGCGGGTGGGTCGAGTTCCCGGTGACCGCTTGCCAAGAACACGATCACTGCCGCGAGCCACAATGCCAACGCTGGTATGCGCTCAGCCTGCGGCCGATGTTCGATTCCACCGGCGCGGTTGAAGGCGCGCTGTGCCTGATGCGGTCGGTGCAACAATTGCGCAGTCTGGAAGGCGAATTGCACGCCCGCGCGGTCACCGATCCGCTCACCGGCCTCGCCAATCGGCAGGCGTTTTGCGCCAGCTTGCGCCGCCATCTGGCAGGCGGCGGCGGGCAGATCGTCGCGGTGCTGGCGGTGGACGGCATGCGCGCGCTGTTGATGCGCTATGGTCAGCGCACGGCAGATGAAGTGCAATGGGGCTTTGCCAAGTTCCTCGAAACGATGGCGCTGCCGGGGCACGAGGTTGCGCAACTGGATGGCGAGCGGTTTGGCGTGCTGCTGCCCGAAATGACGTCGCGCCATGCCCGCGAATGGGCGCAGGATGTGGTTGAGACGTTTTCGGCGCTGGCCGCGCCCGCATCAGCCAAGGCGCCGCAACTGACCGCGAGCGCGGGGCTGGCGCGGGTCGAATGCACGGTCGACTGGACGCTGCGCGAGGCGGAGCTCGGCTTGGTGCTGGCCCGCGCGGGCGGAGGGCGGCAGGTTGCGGTGGGCGAGCATCGCAGGGCAGCATAGTCCCCCCTCTGGACTTGGGCGAAGCGGCAGGTAAAGCCATGCAGCATGAGCCACATTGCCACTATCCTGCTGCTCGGTTCGGGTGAGCTGGGCCGCGAATTCGTCATTTCCGCCAAGCGCCTCGGCGCGCGGGTGATCGCCTGTGACAGCTATGACAACGCCCCGGCGATGCAGCTGGCCGATGGGCGCGAGGTGTTCTCGATGCTCGATGGCGACGCGCTGCGGGCGGCAGTGATCAAGCATCAGCCCGATCTGATCGCCCCCGAAATCGAGGCGATCCGCACCGAAGTGCTGGCCGATCTGGAGGCAGAGGGCTTCACCATTGTGCCATCGGCCCGCGCCGCGCAGCTGACCATGAACCGCGATGCGATCCGCGATCTGGCAGCGGGCGAATTGGGGCTGGTGACTTCGAACTATGGCTATGCGGAAAGCTTCGCCGAGGCGCGCGAGGTGGCAGAGCGGATCGGCTATCCGCTGGTGATGAAGCCGGTGATGTCATCATCGGGCAAAGGGCAGAGCAAGGTCGATCGGCCGGAAGCGCTGGAGGCGGCGTGGCAATACGCCGTCGCCAACATGCGCGGCGACCGCGCGCGGGTGATCTGCGAACAGTTCATCGCCTTCGACTATGAAATCACCCTGCTGACGGTGCGGCATAAAGACGGCGTCAGTTTCTGCCCGCCAATCGGCCACCGACAAGAACGCGGCGATTACCGCGAAAGCTGGCAGCCTGCTGCCATGTCACCCGCCGCGCTCGCAATGGCGCAAGACATGGCCGCCAAAGTCGTGACCGGGCTGCAAGGCGGAGGGCGCGGCTGGGGGCTCTACGGGGTGGAGTTCTTCGTTGCCAAAGGACAAGACGGCACCGAGGAGGTGATCTTCTCCGAACTCTCCCCTCGCCCGCATGATACCGGGATGGTGACGCTGGTGTCTCAAGACCTGAACGAATTCGACCTCCACGCCCGCGCAATCATGGGCCTGCCGGTGCCGGACAGTATCCCCGCCCGCCCCGCCGCGTCTGCCGTAATCCTCGCCGACCGCGATAGCGACGCTTTCGCCTTCGAAGGGCTGGCCGATGCGCTTGCGCTCGATCCCGCGCGCGTCGATGTGCGGATCTTCGGCAAGCCCGTCACCCGCCCTTATCGCAGGATGGGGGTCGCGCTAGCCCGCGCTGAAACTGCGGATGAAGCGGTGACGCTCGCGGTCAAGGCCGCCGCTGCGGTGCGCATTGCCTATCGCGATTGATCTTTGGCAGGGGCGGGACTAATCGCCGCCCCATGAACACCTATCCCCACACCGCTGCCATGATGCAGCGCGGCACAGACTTCCTCGGCTGCGACACCGCGATCATGTGCGGCGCGATGAGCTGGGTGTCGGAACGCAATCTCGTCTCCGCGATCTCCAACGCGGGCGGATTTGGCGTGATTGCCTGCGGGGCGATGACGCCCGATATCCTCGACCGCGAGATTGCCGCGACCAAGGCGCTGACCGACAAGCCGTTCGGCGTGAACCTGATCACCATGCACCCGGCGCTATTCGATCTGATCGCGGTGTGCCGCAAGCACGGCGTCACCCACGTTGTGCTGGCAGGCGGCATCCCGCCCAAGGGCAGCGTCGAGGCGATCAAGGAAGGCGATACCGGCACCAAAGTGATCTGCTTTGCGCCAACGCTGGCGCTGGCGAAAAAGCTGCTGCGGTCTGGCGCGGATGCAATGGTGATCGAAGGGATGGAGGCAGGCGGCCATATCGGCCCGGTTTCCACCTCGGTGCTGGCGCAGGAAATCCTGCCCGAATTGGCCGCAGACCACCTGATCTTTGTTGCAGGCGGGATTGGCCGGGGGGAGGCTATTGCCAGCTATCTGGAAATGGGCGCGGCGGGCGTGCAATTGGGCACGCGCTTTGCCTGCGCGACCGAAAGTATCGCCCACCCCGATTTCAAGAAAGCGTTCTTCCGCGCCTCGGCCCGCGAAGCCATCGCCTCC
>JBBRFG010000092.1:0-9617 GCA_038224685.1 Sphingomonadales bacterium | reverse complement strand
AATGTTTTGACAGGCTAGGAAGTCATAATGGCAATTTCTATGGGAGGCGGGGGCGATACCCCCATGTCCGACATCAACACCACGCCGTTGGTGGACGTGATGCTGGTGCTCCTGATCATCTTCCTCATCGCGGTTCCGGTGGCGATTCAGACGATTGAGAAACTGGAAATTCCAGTGTTTGAATCGGTCGAGTCCAAAGACAAGAACGAAAACCTGCTGCTGACCATCAGCACCACCGATGCCGCTGGCCGCAGCGCCGGGCAACCGGGCTTTGCCGGTGCCACGCGCGGCGGCGAATGCCGGGTCTATTTCAACAATATCACGCCGGTGGCGTCGGACGAATTGGAAAAAAAGGCGTTCGAACGGCTTGATGCCATCGTCAAACGGGCAGGCGGTCCGGAAGCGTTGATGGAAAACCCGGATCAAATTCCGCAGGTGCATATTCGCGGCGACGTGAACGCGCCGTGGCAGTGCGTCGCAGGCGCAATCTACAACATTCAACTGGCCGGTTATCCGATTGTCGGGTTCATTTCGAACCCGGTCGCTCCCGGAATTTGATCTGCATCTGACCCAACATTTGGCGATTTAAGGAGTAACTGACATGGGTATGGCCGGAGGCAAACTCGACGGCGAGCCAATGCTCGACATGAACATGACACCGCTGATCGATGTGCTGCTTGTGCTGCTGATCATGTTCATCATCACCATCCCGGTGGCGACCCATTCGGTCGACATTGATCTGCCGCAGCCAAGTGATGCGCCGCCCCCGCTGATCGATCCGATCAAAAACAAACTGGTGTTGACCCCGCAAGATCTGATCCTGTGGAACGGCACGCCGATCACCGAAGGGCAGTTGGTCAACACGCTCCAGCAGACCACCACAATGGCACCCGAACCCGAATTGCAGTTCGAGCCTGAAGCACTGGCCAGCTATCAATTGTCGGCCCGCGTGTTGCAGGACATTAAGGCATCAGGCGTGACCAAATTCGGCTTCGTCGGCAACGACAAGTATCGCACCTTTGGCAAGTGAATGGGGTTTGATCGCGGTTAGCCCGGTTTAGACCCCCGCTAGGTCGATTTAGACCCGGCTCAGGCTGGCCCAGAATGGTTTCAGAATGGGCGCTGCGACGGATCGCAGCGCCCTTTTTGCTGGGTGGGATGGCAACCAGCCAATGTTTCACGTGAAACATTGCACGAACGAAAAATTGCGCGAGCATTGCCGCCAGCCTAATCCCCCTCAACCGCCGCATCGGGCCGCATCGCAGCGGCGATCAATCCCTCGGCCTCCAGCAGCAATTCGTCATCCACCGCGCCTTGCGGCACCGCTTCACGCCCGATCATCGTCATCACCGGCACGGCGAGCGGCGACACCCGGTCGAGCGTCACATGCACCAATTCGCGCTGCGACCGTTCCAGCAGATCAGCCAGCCTGCCCACATCGGTCATCCGCGCCCGCGCATCAGCCCATGCCGCTTCGATAAGCACATGATCGGGCTCATATTTCCGCAGCACATCGTAAATCAGATCGGTCGAAAACGTGACCTGCTTGCCGGTCTTTTTTTGCCCCGGATGCTGGCGTTCAATCAGCCCGCTAATCACCGCCACTTCGCGAAAGGCGCGGCGGAGCAGGTGGCTTTCGGTTACCCATTCGACGAATTCATCAGTCAGAATATCAGGTGATAACAGCGGCGCAGGGTTGTCGACTGGCTTTAACCCCCACACCGCGAGGCAATAATCATTGGCCACAAACCCGCCCGGCAACAGCCCGCGATCCTCCATCCGCCGGGTGATCAGCATTCCCAGCGATTGGTTCGCGTTCCACCCTTCAAACGTGTAATAGGCGGTGTATTGCTTGCCGCCATGCGGAAAGCTTTCGACCAGCAGTTCGCCCGGCGCGGGAAGCCTGCTGCGATAGTCCTGCATTTCCAGCCATTCGCGCACATCATCGGGGAACCGCCCCCACCCCGCGCGGTCGGCCAGCATCGCCTGCACGCGGGTGGCCAGATGCGTGGTAAGCGGCAGGCGCAGCCCGCCATAGCTCGGAATAGTCGCGCTTTTCTTGGCCGCGCGTACCACCACGTCCATGTCCTTGATGCCTTCCACCTCAAGGCTCATTCCCGCAAAGAAAAACGTATCGCCGGGGGAAAGCTGCGCGGCGAACCGTTCCTCGACCTTGCCCAGCTTGCGGCCATTCTTGAACCGCACTGTCAGCATTTCGGAATCGACGATGATCCCGGCATTCATCCGGTGGCGCTGCGCCTGATTGGGATGCGTGAGCCGCCACATGCCATCCCGCTCGCGCACGATCCGTTTGAACCGGTCATAGGCCTTGAGCGCATAGCCGCCGTTGGACACGAAGCGCAACACGCGCTGGAATGTCGCGGCATCCACCCAGCTATAGGCCAGTGACGAGCGCACCTCGGCCAGCAGCGCATCTTCGTGGAATGGCGCAGCGCAGGCGCAGGCCATTACGTGCTGCGCCAGCACATCGAGCCCGCCAGGCCGGAACGCATCGCCATCGCGCTGGCCTTCGTCAACTGCATCCTTCGCCGCCAGCGCTTCGAGGAATTCAAACCGGTTGCCCGGCACCAGCACCGCGCGGCTAGCAGTGTCGAGCCGGTGCCCCGCGCGCCCGATGCGTTGCAGCAGCCGCGATGATCCCTTGGGCGCGCCCATTTGCACCACCAGATCAATGTCGCCCCAATCGATCCCGAGATCGAGGCTGGCGGTGCACACCAGCGCGCGCAATTCGCCGCGCGCCATCGCCTCTTCAACCTTGCGGCGGGCCTCGGTCGACAGGCTGCCGTGGTGGATGCCAATCGGCAGGTGATCCTCGTTTTCTTCCCACAGGCATTGGAAGATAAACTCGGCCAAAAACCGCGTGTTGGTGAACACCAGCGTGGTGCGGTTGGCCTTGATCGCGGCATAAAGCTGCGGGACAGCCCAGCGCCCAGCGTGCCCGCCCCACGGCACGCGCTCATCGATGGGGAGCAGGATTTCGACCTCGGGATCTGCGCCCTGTTCGCCCAGCACCAGCTCGGCGGCTGCAATCTCGCCCGTGCCATCAGGGATTTGCGGCGCGAGCCATTCCTGAAAATCGCGCGGATTGGCGAGCGTCGCCGACAGCGCGACCCGCGTGGCCTGCGGGGCCAGCGCGTGCAATCGCGCCAGGCTGAGCGCCAGCAGGTCGCCGCGCTTGTCGGTGGCAAAGGCGTGGACTTCGTCAATCACGATCCGCCGCAGCCCCGCAAACAGATCAGCGCTTTCGGGATATGACAGCAGCAGCGAGAGCGATTCCGGCGTCGTCAGCAACACATGCGGCGGGCGTTCGCGCTGGCGTTTCTTGCGATCAGACGGGGTATCACCGCTGCGGGTTTCGACCCGGATCGGCAGGCCGATGTCGTCGATGGGGGCGAGCAAATTGCGCTTCACATCCTGCGCCAACGCCTTCAACGGCGAGACGTACAGCGTGTGCAGGCCACCGGGCGGCGGCGGGCCAGCGGACGGCGCAAAGTCGCACAGCGTCGGCAAAAACCCGGCGAGCGTCTTGCCCGCCCCTGTATCGGCGACCAGCAGCGCATCGCGCCCCGCGCGCGACTTGGCCAGCATGTCCCATTGATGGCGCCGCACCCGCCACCCGCGCAGCGCAAACCACGCAGCGATTTCAGGCGGTAGAACCGCGTTACCTTCTGAGGCGGTCACATCACTCGGCAGCGTCGTCAGCATATTCCGCGGGATCTTCCGGAGCGGCAGCCCCAGCTTCAATAGCGTCATCGAATATGAGCGCCGCAGCCTCCAGATTGGCCTCGATCTCCTCGACCGAATAGCCGGTCATCTCGGCCACCTTGGCGCGTTCCGCCGGGGTCAGTTCGGCAAAGCTGCGCGCTGCGGGAAGGTCTGCCACGCTGGCAGCCATCCGCACCTCAAGATCGCCCATCATCCCAATCAATGCGGGCATAGCTTCCAAGGTCGAGCTCATAATGCGTGGGTCGCCGGCCATCAAAAAGGCTTCGCGGGCATATTTGAAACCAGTGCCGGTGGAAAAGAACGCGTCGATTTCGGTCAGCTCGCCGCTGGAAAAGCGGATCGCATACAGCTCGGACATGGCCTTGCGCATCCCCGGCTCCATCAACACCACCGCCTCTTTCATCAACGTGGGGAACATCGCCGCCTCGCGCTGCTGGCGTTCCTGCCACGCCGGGTCGAACAGGCCAGCAAGCTCCGCCGCCTGCGCCTCATCAAGGCTAAACCCAAATTCCGACGTGCCGATCTGTTTGGCCAGTACGTTCGCCGCGCCATTCGGGAACGCCCCGATGATCGGCCCCAACATCCCGGCAAACATTTTGTCCATCATCTCGCCCATCGTGCCTTCGGGGATGACCTTGACGACCAGCGCCTCGGCGGCGGGAAGCCGGGCTTCCTGTTCGGCGGTGAGCGGTTCGGACGGGAAGATCTGGCCCAGCATGGCCATCGCCTCCCGCATCGCTCCGGCTTCGCTATCCGCAGGCTCGCCGCTGTCATCGGCTGCCGCTTCAATCGGCGCATCGGCATCCTGCGCCGCAAGGGCGACAGGGGCGGTCAGCAGCGTTAAGGCAGCGGCGGTAGCCAGCACAATGTTGTTCATCGACTCTCTCCGTTTGCTGGCAGCATTAGTGCCCTACTCCGCGCGCCGGTGCCAGCCTCAAGCGCGGCTATAGCCCGCGCAGCAATTCTTTGGACACCCGGCCTGGATTGGCGAGCACTACGTCCACCAGCGCAATCTCTGCCCTGCAACGGTTGGCATCACCGGTGTTACTCATCGCAGCGCGCACCGCGTCGTCATTGAGCCCGCTGCGGGTGATGACGTCGCCCACCACCCAGCCGGGGATTGCATACTGCACCTGCCCGCCCTTGGTCTCGTGGCTGAGCACCTTCGCATTGAGCAAAGCGAGCATCAACGGGCGTTCGCGGGCGCGCTCTTCCTCGGTCAATTCAATCGGAATGCTGGCAAAATCGCCGACCAGCACGTTCTCGCACACCCCAGCCGGTTGCCGCGCGGCTGCGCCGAGCCATAGGCGGCGCAGTTCGGCGCGCGTCACAAGTGTTTTGAAGTCTGCGACTTCGCCCGCCTCCAACGCTTTGCGACGGGCGAACACTAACGGCGTGTTGTCTGAAATTGGGGCCGCATAAAACGCGTCGCGCAGTTGATCGGCGAACACCGGATCGGCTGCCCGCACCCCCGCCATGCCGACCCGCTCGCCAAAAATACCGTCAATCTCGGCATCGATCTCCTCGGCACTTGGCCCAAGATTGATCATCAAAGCCAGAGGATCATCAGGGGCCGGGTCGGTGAAGGACGAAATCAGGCGCGGCACTGCCAGCACCAGCAGCACGATCACAATCCCGCGGATCCATCTGGGCCCGGTGTCACTCACGCCGCTGGAATTGGTGCTGCCCTCCCACGACAGCACCCGCTCTGGATCGAGATGGTTTTCCAATTCAGGATAGTGCTGGCGCAGCCCGGTCAGCAGCTTGTCGATATCCAGCCGTTTGATCCGCAGCCGATCAACAATCGACGCGCGGCCCGGGCGCGATAATTCGGTCCATGCCTTGTGCAACGGGTGATCGGACTGTTGCACCTTATCGTGAAAGCGCATGCCTTTAAGCCGAGCATTCAGGAACATCAGCGGCGGGCGTTCCTCAAGGTTGCCCGCCTCGCCCAGCCAGTGCAGCGCGGCATTGGCAGGCTCGATAAATGGCGCGCAGCGCGGCCACGTGCGCGCAAACAGATCAGCCAGCGCGCTATCAAGCGCGTCATGTTCGGCAAGGTCAGCCGTCTCTGCGTGCGCCAGCAGCGTCCCCAGGTGCGCCAGCCCTTCCTCCATTTCGGCAAAGGTGACGCTGTCATCGCTTGGCTCACCGCCGGGGTAGAGAATATCGGTCAGCGCCTGCCACGCTCCCTGCGCTTTGGCTTGGGTTTCGGTCAGTTCAGGCGATGGCGTAGCGCGGTACAATTCGGGCTGCTGGGCGTCGGGCGCAATCGCCCAGCCGTCAAATTCGGCGTCAAAATCCGCATCGAATTCGGCACCAAACTCTTGCGGCGCGTCATCATCAAAGATGCCGAGCCCGAAATCGCCCTCGTTCCCGTCCTCGTCCCCGTCCCCGTCCTCGTGCGCGTGCGCGTTATGCGCCGCCAGCCACAGCGCCTCGTCACGGGCGCGGCGCAGAGCCGCGTATCCGGCGATATCCGCATCCACATTGATCGCGCGCAGGGCATCCGCATAAGCCCGGCGGATCGCTGCCGTATCCTGCGTTTGATCGATCCCGAGGGTGGTCCAGGGGAAGCGGCGGCTCATAGCGGCGGGTTGGCCTCAAGCTCGTCGATCAGCTTGCCCAGCGCCTCACGGGCGTTGGCAATGATGCGCGGATCCTGTTTTTCCAGCGCGCCCTTCAATTCCGTCAGCAGCGCGCCGATCATATCGCGGACCTGGCCGGTGAAGCCTTCGTAAGCCCGGTTACCGCGCGCCAGCATCGCGACATTCTCAGCCTCGTCGCGCGGGTGCATCTTCAACTTTTCAAGCTGTTTGCGGCGGGCCTCAATGTCGTTTTTGCCGCGCTTGTCATCCTCGTCCACGATCACCAGATTGCGTTTGAGGCCCGATGCGGGAACGTCCAGATCAACTTCCAGCAGCCCGCTGGTATCATAGGTGAACCGCACCTCGACCATCACCTCGCCCGCCGGGCGCGAAGGCACCGGAGCCTTGATCCCACCCAGCTTGACGTTGTTCTTTACGTCACGCGCTTCGCCCTGATAAATCCCGAAAGCGATCTCGCGCTGGTTATCAACTAGCGTGTAGAACCGCTCCACCCGGCTGACCGGCACCGGGGTGTTGCGTTCGATGATCGGGGCAAAAATCCCGTCATGGATCCGTCCGAGCGAATCGCGCGTGGCGGTATCAACGCCCAGCGTAAACGGCGCCACATCGGTGATGCGGATTTCCTCCAGCCCCGCCCCGCCCGATAGCAGCCCCGCCTGAATCGCCGCGCCCAGCGCCACGGCATGATCGGGGTGGACGGTCGCATTAGGAAAGCGCCCGAACATCCGGGTCAGCGCTTTGCGCACCACCGGCATCCGCGTCGCCCCGCCGACCAGCACGATATCCGACAGCGTGCGCACATCGATATGGCAGTCCCGCAAAGCGCGGATCACCGGATCGCGCAGGCGTTTGACCAGCGGCGCGGCGGCTTCCTCAAACGCTTCGGTGGTGACGCGCGCGGTCAACGCGGCACCATCGGCGATCACGGTAAACTCAGCCGCCTCGGCGGTGCTGAGCGCGCGCCGGGTGCGTTCTGCGGCCAGCGTCATCAGCGCGCGGCGGCGGTCAGCGGGCAGCAGAGCCAGCGCGTCACGGCCGTTTAATAAGGGTTCAACCAGCCGCACCAACGCTTCATCAAAATCATCGCCGCCCAGCCGGTTGTCCCCGGCAGACGCGCGCACTTCGACGATGCCATCGAACATTTCGACGATCGAGACGTCAAACGTGCCGCCGCCAAGATCGAACACCAGAAACGGTTCACGGTCGCCCCGGTCGGTCAGGCCAAAGGCGAGGGCGGCCGCCGTCGGCTCGTTAATCAGCCGCTTGACCTCAAGCCCGGCAATCTCACCCGCGCGCCGCGTGGCGCGGCGCTGGCGTTCGTTGAAATAGGCCGGCACGGTGATCACCGCAGCAGTGGGCCACGCGCCGGTTGCAGCCTCGACATCATCGGCGAGTGATCGCAGCACCATCGCCGACAGGTCTTCGGGGCTCAATGTGGTGTCCGCCAGCGTCACATTGGCGGCAGTCCCCATCATCCGTTTGAAACTGGTTGCGGTATCCGCCGGATGGGTCGCCATCCGGTCAAGCGCGGCCTGCCCCACCCACGTCTCCCCGCCCTTGGCCAGCGACACTGCCGAAGGGGTCAGTTCATTCCCCAGCGCATTGGGCACCAGCACGGGCGCGCCGTCCCGCCATAATGCGACCGCACTGTTGGTGGTACCAAGATCGATCCCGACAAGCATTGCGGTTGTCATAATGCGGCGGGCGTCGCAGGCCAATGGAAACGCGGTGGGATTAACAGTTTAATGCGCAACACTTTCGCCGCGTTCTAGGCCCGATAGCGCCAGCTGTTCGTCGATCTGGGCGAGCAGGCGGGTGAGCCCTTCGGCGGTGTCGCTTTCGGCGCGGGCCACCAGCACGTCCTGCGTGTTTGATGCGCGCAGCAGCCACCAACCATCCGCCGTGTTGACCCGCACGCCGTCGGTCGCGTTGACGCTGTCGACCCCCGGCCCGGGCGCTGTGGTGAGCCGCGCGGAAATCTCGGCCATCGCGGCGAATTTGCGGCTTTCATCCACCTGGAACCGCAGTTCAGGGGTGTTGAGCATGTCCGGGATGGCACCGCGCAGCTGTGTCACCGATTGGCCCAGCCGCGCCGATGCCGCCAGCAGCCGGACGCCGGCATACAGCGCATCGTCAAACCCGTAATAATCATCGGCAAAAAACACGTGCCCGCTCATCTCGCCCGCCAGCGGCGCGCCAGTTTCCTTCATTTTGGACTTGATCAGCGAGTGGCCGGTTTTCCACATCAGCGGTTGTCCGCCCAGCTCCGCCACCCGGTCAAACAGCGCGCGGCTGGCCTTCACATCGGCAATAATGGTCGCATTCGGGTGGGTTTTGAGCACGTCTTCGGCATAGATCATCAACAGTTGATCGCCCCAGATCACGCGCCCCGTGCCGTCAATCGCGCCGATCCGGTCGCCATCGCCGTCAAAAGCCACTCCGAAATCGAGCTGCTTGTCCGCGACGAGCTTTCGCAAATCCGCCAGATTCGCTTCTACAGTTGGATCGGGATGGTGGTTGGGAAAATGTCCGTCAACTTCGGTAAACAGCAGGTGATGTTCCCCGGGCAACCGCGCAGCCAACGCTTCGAGCGCAGGGCCAGCCGACCCATTCCCGGCATCCCAACCGACTTTGATGTTTTCGAGCGACTGGTGATCGATCCCCGCCAAACCTTGGAGCAAACGCTCGACATACTCGCCCATGATGTCGCGCGCAGTGACGCTGCCGATACCGCTGGCGAATGCCCCGGTGGCTGCCAGTTGCCCAAGGCGCTGGATATCGGCCCCGAAGAACGGACGCCCTTGAAATACCATTTTGAAGCCATTGTAATTGGGGGGATTATGGCTGCCGGTTATCTGAATGCCGCCATCCACCTCTTGGGCTGATGCTTCGGCGTAATACAACATCGGGGTTGCGCTCAGGCCGATCCGCACCGCATCGCACCCGCTCGCCGTGATGCCTTCGATCAGCGCGTGTTCGAGCATCGGCGAGCTCACCCGCCCATCATACCCCACCGCCACAGTGCGCCCGCCCGCCGCGCGCAGCAGCGTGCCGAACCCGCGCCCAATCGCGCGCGCATCATCTGCGCCCAACGTTTCGCCGATAATCCCGCGAATGTCATATTCACGCAGCACGGTGGGGTGGAAATGGTGTTGCATCATGCGATCAATCCTGTTCGGCAGCGGCCCGGCGCAGGGCAGCAGGTCGGAGCGCCCATAGCGCGCGCCCAAGTGCGATGATAGTCTGGCCCGCTCGACTCTT
>JBBRFG010000091.1:0-9670 GCA_038224685.1 Sphingomonadales bacterium | reverse complement strand
CAGCAGCGCTGTCACACCCAACATCACCCAGATATCGATTCGGGCGATTTCGGCGGGAACCTCGATTGGTGTGATGACCGCGGTAAGGCCCAAAATGCCAAGGATATTATAAATGCAGGATCCCACGATGTTGCCCAGCGCCACATCGGCGTGCTTGCGCAGCACAGCGATTACGCAGGCGATCAGTTCGGGCAGGCTGGTTCCGATTGCGACGACTGTAAGCCCGATCACGCTTTCTGAAATCCCGGCGGCGCTCGCCAGCACCACGGCGCCGTCAACCAGCAGGCTCGCGCCGAAAATGGCAGCAACCAGGCCCGCGATGATCAATCCGCCCAGCACCACCACGCTTGTTCCGGGGGGCACTGGTTTATCAGCGGCTTCGGCTGCATGCCGGTGACATTCGTCGTCATCAGCGGCGCTTTCCGATTTGTACGCCCACCAGACATATCCAACAAGGCACGCGATCAGAACGATGCCCGGCACCATTCTAATCACTCCCAGAAGAACCGCGCCGGTGCACAAAAGGGCGCTGCCGCCGAGCGCAATCGAATCCCGCTGGAACGAGGTCGGGTTGACCGTCAGCGGCAGGATCAGCGCAGAAACGCCCAGGATGAACAAGATGTTGGCGATGTTCGATCCTACCACATTGCCGACCGCAATCCCCGGCGACCCCGCCAACGCGGCCTGCACGCTAGTCGCCAGTTCGGGCGTCGAGGTGCCAAAGCCGACAATCGTCAGGCCGGCGAGCATCGGCGATATGCCGAGCCGCGCGGCCATGCCAACCGCGCCGCGCACCAGCAACTCGCCGCCCAGCCCAAGCAGGACAAGGCCACCGGCCACCAGCAGAATTGAATTGGTCATGATCGCCCTTGAAATTGTGTGTGCACTGATTGCCTTAGCGATCAGACTTCGCGGGTTGAAGCGCTCTGCCACAAAAAAGGCCGCCCAGTTTCCCGGACGGCATTTTAACGGCATATTGTCTGAAGTGATACGGTCGCCTAGCGTCCGCAAGCCCGACCGGGCACCCGCAGCGGCGCTGTTGGAAGCAGCGTGAGCGAGGAGGCGAGGGGTCTTAGCCCCTCGCGCTCAAATCACATCGAATAATACATGTCGAATTCAACCGGGCATGGGGTGGTTTCGGTGCGCATCACCTCTTCCCACTTCAGTTCGGCATAGGATTCTATCTGATCTTTGGTGAACACGTCGCCCTTGAGCAGGAATTCGTAATCGGCCGCCAGCGAATCGAGCGCTTCGCGCAAGGAACCGCATACGGTTGGCACTTCGGCAAGCTCGGCCGGAGGCAGATCGTATAGGTTTTTGTCCATCGCCTCGCCCGGATGGATCTTGTTTTCGATCCCGTCGAGCCCGGCCATCAGCAGCGCAGAATAGCATAGGTACGGGTTGGCCATTGCGTCGGGGAACCGAAACTCCACGCGCTTGGCCTTGTCGCCCGTGCCATAAGGAATGCGGCACGAGGCTGACCGATTGCGCGCCGAGTAGGCCAGCAACACTGGCGCTTCAAAGCCCGGCACCAGCCGCTTGTAGCTGTTGGTGGTGGGGTTGGTGAAGGCATTCAGCGCCTTGGCATGTTTGATCACGCCGCCGATGAAAAACAGGCATTCTTCCGATAATCCGGCATATTCATTGCCGGCAAACATCGGCTTGCCGTCTTTCCAGATCGAGATGTGGGTGTGCATCCCCGATCCGTTGTCGGCCTTGATCGGCTTGGGCATGAAGGTTGCGGTCTTGCCGTAAGCATGGGCGACCTGATGCACGACATATTTGTAAATTTGCATCCGGTCGGCAGTCTGCACCAGCGTGCCGTAGGTGAGACCCAATTCGTGCTGAGCCGCGGCGACTTCGTGGTGATGCTTGTCACACGGCAGGCCCATTTCGAGCATCGTGGTAACCATCTCGCCGCGAATATCGACCGCGCTGTCAACCGGCGCGCAGGGGAAATACCCACCCTTGGCACGGGGGCGGTGGCCCATGTTTCCGCCTTCGTATTCCTTGGACGTGTTGCCCGGCAGTTCGATATCATCAATCGCAAAGCCCGATCCGGCATAGCCGTCTTCAAACCGGACATCATCGAACATGAAGAATTCGGCTTCTGGCCCGACATAGACGGTATCGCCAATCCCGGTCGATTTGAGATAGACTTCGGCACGTTTGGCCGTGGTGCGCGGATCGCGCGAATACCAGTCGCCGGTTGATGGTTCGACGATGTCGCAGTTGATGATCATCATTGGCGACGCGCTGAATGGGTCCATCCACGTTTCCGTGAGATCGGGTTTCAGGATCATGTCGCTTTCGTTGATGACCTTCCAGCCAGCAATTGACGAACCGTCAAACATCAACCCGTCTTCAAGCTCGTCTTCGCCCAAAATGCTGGCGACCATGGTGAGGTGCTGCCATTTGCCCTTTGGATCGGTAAAACGCAGATCAACCCATTCAATTTCTTCGTCCTTGATCAGTTTCAGGACGTCTTTTGCTTTCGACATGTTTGGTGCCTCCAATTGTTGGTTATGGCGTTTGCGCCCGCCGCTATGGCGGGCAGGAGAGGGTGGCGAATCAGATTGCGTCGTCGTTGGTTTCGCCCGTGCGGATGCGCAGCGCGCTTTCGATTGCGGTGACAAAAATTTTGCCATCACCAATCCGCCCGGTCTGTGCGGCAGCCGCGATCGCTTCTACCACCCGTTCGGCCTGATCATCGGGGACCACGACTTCGAGCTTCACCTTGGGCAGGAAGTCGACGACATATTCGGCGCCGCGATAAAGCTCGGTATGGCCTTTCTGACGCCCGAACCCCTTGGCTTCGGTGACGGTGATGCCCGAAACGCCGATTTCGTGCAGCGCCTCCTTCACCTCGTCGAGCTTGAAGGGTTTGATGATCGCTTCGATCTTTTTCACGTTGTCCCCATCCGCGCTTGGCTCAATTGCTGACAGATTCAGAACAAGAATCGTGCCAAGCCTATTGGTGTTGGCCTTGAACAATCCTTACCGTCTGGTGAACCCGGACTAGGGATGCCTTTCGCCGTGGGAAAGCGGTTAGCAAGATTATGGTGCGCTGCGCAATGGTGCACAGCATCTGATCGCGGGCTGCTTAAATTTTAAGCAGTAAGCCTTCGCTCAAAGGCGCAGTCCGGTGGTCTCGGGCAGGCCGCACATGATGTTGAGGTTCTGAATCGCCGCGCCCGATGCGCCCTTGCCGAGGTTATCGAGCACCGCAACGAGGCGGGCGTGCCAGCCGCCTGGATTACCAAACACGCGCAATGTCATGGTATCAAAAGCAGGTGCGCTGCATTCGATCAGCAATTCGCCAGCAGGTTCAGCGTCGCACACGGATATCACGTTCGAAGCCGCGTAAAATTCCCCGAGCGCGGCGCGCAGGGTATCGGCGGCCGGTTCGCCCGCCATCGCCCCGAGGTGGAGCGGCACTTCGACGACCATTCCGCGATACGCTGGGACGACGGCTGGCGCAAAGATCACTCCGTGTTTCAAACCCGCGCGCGCCTTCATCTCGGCGCGGTGCTTGTGCGCCATATCGTAACCATAGGCACGGAATGCTGGCGCGCCCTCGGCCTGAAACCGCGCAATCATCGCTTTGCCGCCGCCAGAATAGCCGCTGACAGCGTTGACGGTGTAAGGCCAATCGGCAGGCAGCAACCCGGCGCGCACCAGCGGCGCGACGAGTGCGAGGAAACCGGTGGGATAGCAGCCCGGATTGCTCACAAACTGGGCGTTGGCGATGGCCTCGTGCCCGATAAGTTCGGGGAAACCATAGGCCCAGCCCTCGGCAACGCGATGTGCCGACGATGCGTCGATGATCCGCGTGCTTGACCCTTCGGCGAGTTTTACCGCGTCCTTCGCCGCATCATCTGGCAGGCACAGAATCGCAATGTCTGCGGCGCGGATCGCGTCGCGGCGGGTGCTTTCGTCCTTGCGCTGCGCATCGTCCAAGACGATCAAATCAAACTCGTCGCGCCCGGCCAAACGCTCCCGGATTTCGAGGCCGGTGGTGCCCGCCGCGCCGTCGATGAACAGACGGATTGCCATGCGCTATTCGCTGGCCGCTGCGAGATCGGTCGCCCGGCACCACCCAGCGGGGCCGTGTGGGCCGGGGCAGCCCCACACCCACTCGCCCGCCGTATCGAGCAGTTCAAACCGGCTGGCGGGGGTAAGCGTAGTGAACGGCGCGCTATCATCGCGCGGGGCAAGCCGTAACGCTGCACCGGCAGCGCCGACAGCATGGACATGCGGGATCACATAATGGGCGGCCAGATGCGTCCCGGCGAGCGCGATATGCGCCAGATCACCGCGCAGCGGCAGCGCGCCAGGCGCAGGCTTTTCGACCGGGCCGTTCAGACCCAGCACGCCCGCAGGCACTGCGTATTCGCTATCATTGCGCGCCGCGCCGCTCATCTGCGTTTCGTTGGCCTTTGTCGGAGGTGCCGCAGTTTCACCCGTGGCACCGTGGCAGGGCCGTTAACCGCAAGTCGCCAGCGGAGCAAGCATCGGCAGCATTGGCCCCGTCGCCATCAGCCGCCGTAGCGCGCGCAGATGGCGTGCCACGACGCCCGCAGACCCAGCCCGCGCCCGCCGCGCGAACGGCCTGGCCGGGGGGTCGGATTCCAGGCGAAGGTATCAAAATGCACCCAGTCGAGCCCATCTGCGACGAAGCGATCCAGAAACAGACCGGCGACACTTGCGCCGGCAAACGGGTTGGCGGACGCATTGGCCATGTCGGCCACGTCCGATGACAGATATTCGCGGTAGCCTTCGGGTAGGGGCAGCCGCCATGCGGCATCATCGTGGGCTTTGCCTGCCGCCAGAAACGCATCAGCCGTATCATCCTGCCGCGCCATCAAGGCCGGAAGATCAGGGCCAAGCGCAACCCGCGCCGCGCCGGTTAGTGTCGCAAAATCAACGATGAGATCAGGGTTCTCCTCGCTCGCCCGGGTCAACGCATCGCCAAGGATCAGCCGCCCTTCGGCATCGGTATTGTGAATTTCAATCGTCAGCCCCTGGCGCGTGGCGAGCACATCGCCGGGGCGAAAGGCGTTGCCCGAAATCGCGTTCTCCACTGCCGGGATCAGCAGGTGCAGCCGCACCTTCAGCCGCGCGCCCATGATCAGGCCTGCCAGCGCGAGCGCGTGCGCTGCGCCGCCCATGTCCTTCTTCATCAGGCGCATCCCCGATGACGGCTTCATATCCAGCCCCCCGCTGTCGAAGCAAACGCCCTTGCCAACCACGACCAGCACGGGGTGCGCCGGATCGCCCCACGTCAGGTGCATCAGGCGCGGCGCATGGTGGCGGGCGGCGGCGCGCCCCACCGCGTGAACCATCGGATAGCCCTGTTCCAAAGCATCGCCGCGCACCACTGTCAGATCGGCTTTGTGCGCCTTGGCCAGCTTATCGCACTCGGCCTCCAGCGCGGCTGGGCCCATGTCTTCGGCGGGGGTATTGACGAGATCGCGCACCAGACATTCTGCTTCGGCTTCAGCGGTATAGCCATCAATCTGTCCCGCCTGCGTGGTCAGCAGCACCCGCGCGCCGACAGGCTTGTCTTCGCTGCGATAGCGGGCAAAGCGGTATTGTCCGGTGATCCAGCCGAACATCGCCGGGCCGGGGTCAATTCCTGCAAGGCGGTAGCTGCCTTCGGGCAGTTCCTCGGCCAGCTTGGCAAGGCACCAGCTTGATAGGTTTTCGGGATTGGCCACCCCGCTTACCACAAACCAGCTATCGCCGTCGGGCACGATCCCCAGCTGATAGCCGCCGCCTTCGAATTTCTGCGCGGCCAGGCTGGCGCGTTGACCCGCGGTGAGGCCTTTGGCGAAGGCGGCAAAGCCATCCTTGTTCACCAGATGGATGGCAATCGCGTCGGTTCCGCGATCAGGCTGGATCAGTGCTTTGGGATCGTTCATAGCTGCTCCATAATCATGCGCGCAAGGTTATCACCAGCAGATTCGGCAATTGGGGGGGAGACACGATGCGCACCGCAATGTTTCCCGTGAAACAATGGCCAAACCGGGGCTGGAGGGGGTCCAGCAGGGGTCTAGCCGGGTCTAGCAGGGGTCTAGACGAGCCTAACTCATACCAAAACGCGGCCAAATCACGGCTGGCGGCAGCTTTGGTGTTGGCAATCAGCGTCGGTATCGCCGGATGTTCCTCGCCCGAACAAATCGCCGAAAAGACCGGCGTCGCGGCCACGGCAACCGGCGGCGGCTCCGCCGCTGCGTCGTCAACCACCGCCGGTCCTGCGGCGTTTGAGGACAATTCCACCAAGAACGAGGCCGCGCGCGAGTTTGCCTACAGCTGGCCCGCGCAAGTCTCTGCTATCCCCGAGTTGGCTGATCGCTTCACGGCAGAGCGCAACATGGTGCTGGCCGAGCAAAAGGCGGAATGGCAACAGGCGATCACTGACTTCGCGGGCGAGGATTGCGTCGCCTGCATCAGCCGGGGCTATGAAAAGACATGGCAGGTGGTGACTGACCTGCCCGGCTACCTGTCGCTATCGGCTGATATGTATCTTTACACCGGCGGCGCGCATGGCAATTCGGCGTTTGAGGCGCTGGTGTGGGATCGCAAAGCAGACAGCGCAATCGCGCCTGAACAAATGTTCCGTTCCGAACAAGCGCTGCAAACCGCGCTTTACCCGGCATGGTGCAAGGCGTTAAAGGCTGAGCGCATCACGCGGCTGGGCACAGATTATTCCGAGGATGCGATATTCCCCTGCCCGGACATCGCGCAGCTCACCATGCTGCTCGGATCGTCAAACAAACAGACCTTCAACCGCATTGGATTGATCGCCGCGCCCTATGTGGCGGGTTCTTATGCCGAGGGGGCATATGAAGTGACCCTGCCGGTAACGCCCGCAATGCTCGCCGCGGTGAGACCCGAATACCAACCGGCGTTCGCCATCGCGAAGTAGCTTTTTGCGCAGCGCGATGCTATGCCAATGCCATGCACGATTATCAACTGATTGACGGCGAACAGACCGTCTACCGCGATGGCACCATCAAACTGCATGGGCCTGATGGCTTTGCCGCGATGCGCAAGGCAGGGGCGCTGGCCGCGCTGATCCTTGATGCCTGCGCTGATTGGGTGCGGCCGGGTGTCACCACCGAAAGCATCGACACCGCAGTGCGCGGCATGATGCTGGATGCCGGCGCGGTACCGGCAACGCTCGGCTATCGCGGCTATGCGCACAGCTCGTGCATCTCGATCAACCATGTGATCTGCCACGGCATTCCGGGTGATAAGGCGTTGAAAGATGGCGACATCGTCAATATCGACGTCACCCCGCTGGTCGATGGCTGGCACGGCGACACCAGCCGGATGTTCTTTGCTGGCGAGCCTTCGTTGAAGGCGCGCAAACTGGTTGAAGTGACATACGAATGCCTGATGCTCGGCATCGCAGCGGCGCAGCCCGGCGCGCGGCTGGGCGATATTGGCGCGGCGATTGAAGCGCACGCGGGCCAGTTCAGGTACGGCGTGGTGCGCGAATTTTGCGGGCACGGCGTGGGCCGCCTGTTCCACGACGCCCCCGAAGTGGTCCACGCCGCCAAGGCTGGGACCGGGCCGGAGCTGAAACCGGGGATGTTCTTCACCATTGAACCGATGATCAACTTGGGCAAGCCGTGGGCCAAAGTGCTGGGCGATGGCTGGACAGCGGTGACCCGCGACAAATCGCTGAGCGCGCAGTTTGAACATTCGATCGCGATCACCGAGACCGGCAACGAGATTTTCACCAAGAGCCCGACGGGGCGGGATTGCCCGCCATACGGTTAGTTTTCCGCACGCCCCTCCGGGCGCGCGATCCTCGCTAGATGGGCAGCAAAGCTGCCCCCACTGCGGGCGGGCAGTCGCCCTTGCGGCGCTTCGCGCCGAGGCGATGCACGCTCACTCTCCCTCTTCGTCATCCCGGGCTTGACCCAGGATCCAGCTTCCTTTTGCTCGGGTGGTGTCAATGCGCGATCTGATTGAGAATGCGAGCCGGGAGACTTTGGTGGAATTCGTGCTGGCTGTGACCAACGGACACACAGTCATGGCCCGCGAACCCGACTTGAACGACGATCAACGGGCGATCATCAATAACTGCATTCGCGACCTCGCCGGTCACGCGCTTACGCTTGTGCGGGGTCATGAGATCGACGCTTGGATGATTAACGGAATCGCTGAGCACTCCGGGACGCTTTTTCCCTCGCTATTGCAGCAGCCATTGGCGATCCTGAAGAAGCTGGACCCCGGATCAAGTCCGGGGTGACGGGGTGGGGCGGGTTGGTGATCACAAGAACCACATCGCCAGCACCCCGGCCATCACGGTTACCACCGCGACCGAAAACCCCAGCATCGCCAGCGTCGGCCGCGTCACCCGCCCACTAAGCGCCCAATCATACGCCACCGCAATCGCAATCGTGATCGGCACCTGCACCGCAATCGCGACCGGATCGGGCAGGCCCAGCACCTGCACCACGCGGGCATAGGCGGGGGTCATCAGCGCCAGCGTCGCGATCAGCATTGCTTGCCGGTGGGCGGCAATGTCGCGGCGGCGGGCGAAATGCAGCGCGGCGAAATAGAGCGGGATGAAGGTCGCAAAGGCGGCGAGGTTTACCACCGTCACTTCTGGCCGGCCCAGTTCTTGCCCGATATTCCACGAAATCGCCGATCCGCTCACCAGCATCGCCGCAACCAACGTGATGGATGCGCGGCCCGTCGCCCGGTGCGCCGCGAGTTTGAAACGCGCCGCGAAAAAGCTCTGGCTGGCGAGCAGGCCCAGCCATGCGACCATGCTGACCGCGTGGAACACCACAATCGGGGTGTAGCGCGCCTGCACCTGCGGATGCGCCGCCGCCTTCAGCGCGAACGCGAACAGCGTGAAGGCCAGCAGCCCCAGCGCGATGCGGCCCATCAAGTCATTCGCTCGGACGTGCGATCCTGGCGCTCTCACTAATTCTCCCTTGCCGCCCGGATCGCGGCTCCGGCGGCAAACGGAGCGAGTGCCACCAGCGCGAGGCTTATTGCTGCAACGAAGCCGAGGCTGATCTGATCCTGCCGGGCGAGCGCGCCCGCGCCAAAAATCAGGATCGGCAGCGCGAGCGGGATCAGCAGCAGGCCAGACAGTGCGGCTCCTGCCCGCAAGGATGCGGTGAGCGCGGCGATCATCAACCCGATGGCGGCCAACCCCGGCGTACCTGCCAGAAGGCCGAGCAGCAGGATCTGCAATGTCTCACCCTCGATCTTGAGCAGCGCAGCCGCCGGGAAGGCCGCCAGCACCAATGGCGGGCCAAAGCTGAGCCAATGCGCCGCCAACCGCACCGCCATCATCGCTTCTTCGGTGACGCCGCGCAGTGTGAGCTGATCGAAGAACCCCAGTTCAATATCGCGCGCTACCAGCTTTTCCAGCGGCAGGATCGCCGCCAGCAGCGCCGCGATCCACACCACCCCGCCGCCGGTCTTCGCCAGCACATTGGCATCCGGCCCGACCGCGAACGGGAACAGCATGGCGACCGCGACGAAGAACACCACCGGCAACGCCGCCCCGCTGCCGGTGAACGGGAAAAACTGCGCCAGATCGCGGCGGAGCAGGGCGGTAATCATGCTTCCGCCCCTGTCGGAGCGAAGTCCTCGACCGCAAAACTCGTCATCCCCGGCACATCGAGCGGTTGGT
>JBBRFG010000090.1:0-9735 GCA_038224685.1 Sphingomonadales bacterium | reverse complement strand
CAGAATGCGGTTTCCGCTGCGGTAATTCGCATCGGTTCCCTGCACCTTTGGCCGGTTGCGCTGCTCTTCACGCTCGCGTGCAGCCTTAAGCCGCGCTTCGAGCGCGTCGATCCGCGCATCCTCAACGATGGGTTCTCCGGCGGGTTTCTCGTCGCTCATGCCGGTCTCCGTAAGGGAAGGCCAAGACATGCACAATAAAGTCCCCGCCGAGGGCGTCGCCCCCTTAGTAGGGGGGGCGGAGGGTGTCAACACGGGGAGTTTCAAGCACGGCGGCGGGTGTTTTAGGGCGCGAAGCCCGTTGGCGCTGACCGGCCTCCGGGCAGGCTGTCGCACTTGTGGTCGCTAGGCCGACCGGACAGCAGCGCTTTCTTGTGCATCGACGATGTAACGAGCCCGCTGGCGTCGCAAGGCCGACTGGCCGCCCGCAGCGACGCGACCAAAGGTCGCACGAGCGTGGACATCGCAGCCCGGAGGGGCTGCCGAATCACATGATCAAGCTACGGACAGCGCGAATCGCGAAGCGGCGCATCGTTGGTTCGCGTCTGCCAGGCACCATCGGGTGTACGGTATTTTTCCCCCGGCGTGGTGGCGGCAATCGCGATGCAGCCCGATGTCAGCGCGTAGGCTTCCAGCGTGGAGTTCTGGTTCTTGGCCTTTTCGGCGTAGACCGCGCGGCGTTTGATATTGATGTCATCGACCAGCCGCTGCGTCGCAGCGTCCGCCGCGCCAACAATGGCGAGATACCCATCAGCCTGTTCGCCGACCTTGCCCGCGCTGCGCGCTGCGGCATAGGCAGGGTCACGCTGCGCCAGCGCCGGGCCAGCCATCAGACCCATCGCCGCCAGCGCGGTAATCCCGGCAATCATTGCAATACGCATCATTAACTCTCCTGATCGCAGCATCTTCTGGTTCAGAAGATATCTGCGTTCTCTTCAATCGTGTTGGCCGCGTCTTCCGCCAGCCGGTAAATCACTTCCTGCCGGATATTGATGTTGAGCTCGATCACTATCGGCTCGTCCGGAGCGGCGATATTGATGCAGCCGCCAAGACTTGCCGAAAAAATCGCGGCTCCGGCTATCAATGCCCAGTGTCGCCTTCTTATTGACCGCGCCATGCCTGCCCGCCCTCCCCGGTTAATCCCGGCGGATGTGGCAGCGCGCACAGGTGCGGTCAATTCGTGATGCATCATGGCTGGTCTTCGCTTTCGGAAGGTTGAACGGGATTGTTGGGTGCCGGAAATGTTGGGGGCAAGGTTGGCGGCACAGTCGGTTGGGTCGGTTTGGTCGGCCTGGCAGGCACGAACCGCCCACCTTCGGCCTTCAGCAACCCGCGATCGACCGGATTGCCGAGATAATCGACGTCCCAAAAGGATCGCACCATCGTGGCCAATTCGTAAAAATTCTGCGCCCGGACATTCACCTTAAACCGGATCGGCAGCTTGGCGAGGCGGCGGGTGACAAAATTCTGGCTGGTGCCGGTGCCCTGCCGCACCCCGTCAAAATCAAAGTTGGTGATGATTTCACCGCCCAGATTGCCGTTTAGGCCAATGCTCATTTGGTTGTAATCGAGCGAACGCAGCGCTTCAAAAGCGTAATTGCCCATCGTGCCGAGGTCTTCGTATGTCAGCTCGCCAATATACGCGACATTGCCCCCGCCTGCGCGGCTCACCAACAGCCCGCCTTCAATTGTGCCATTGCCATCTTTGTCGAACACAATCGGCACAGCGCCATCAAACGTGCCGCTGGCGCCCAGATTGGTGAGTTCCATCTGCGCCACGAACGTCGCGGCATCCAGGCCGACGATT
The DNA here is from genome assembly GCA_038224685.1 of Sphingomonadales bacterium. Lineage (GTDB taxonomy): Bacteria > Pseudomonadota > Alphaproteobacteria > Sphingomonadales > Sphingomonadaceae > Erythrobacter. Next base: position 7,931 of record JBBRFG010000090.1, on the reverse strand, counting down.
TCAAACACATAACGGCGCGCTTCGGGCTGGCTGAAATCCATCACCAAGGGGCGCATCTGCAACTGCCCGCCCATAAATGGGAAACGCGCGTCTTCGAGGCTTAGCAACGTGCCGTCCCTGACTTCAAACTGCACCGTGCCGTCCAGCACCTCAATCCCCGGATTGATCGCGGCGATGCGCACTGTTTGGTCGGGCGCGGTGGTGAGATTGAGCAGATCGGTGAACGCAACCGAGCCTTTCAACCCGCGCACCGGGCCAAAGGCGGCGGCAAAATCAATCCCGTCGCTGGCAAAGGTGCCGCTGCTGGTGATGGCATCTGCGTTCCAGTCGATCCGGCCCAGCCCAGTAACAGTGCCATCGGCGAATGCGATCACGCCCTTGGCCAGTTCCGACAGATCTTCAGGTTGGAGGGCTTTATCGAACACAATGCCCGGCACAGTCAGCCGCGCCTGCCCAGTGGCGGTATTGAGATCGTGCGATAGCGTAACGGCGGTGACGGGCCGGGCGGACGCGGCATGGCGCAGGGTCGCGTCGGCGGTAATGATGTTGTCAGCGAGGCTCAGGCTCGCCCCGCTGGCGATCAAGGGGTTGAACCGGGTTAAGGCTTGCACTGCGCCTTGTTCGGGCCGGTCGGTCAGGGTGAAGGCGGTATCATCAATCCGCAGCGCGCCACCGGCAAACGACCAGCGCCCGGTGACCGCGCCAATATCGAGCGGCACCACGTCCAGCCGCGCATCGCCGCCCGTGAATGCACCGCCGATGTCGCCTGCAAGGCTGCCGGTGAGGCTGGCGGCAGACAGGCGCACTTCACTGCCCGGCGCGCCGATGCGGGCGGCGATGCCTTCGAGCGCAAACGGCGCGGGATAGCGCAGCACGGCCCGATCAGCCGAAAGCCGCGCCGGGTTGCCTCCCAACGCGCCTGCCAACACCAGTGGCCCGGTGCGCGCGGCGATGGTGAGCCGCGTATTATAGCTGAGCATCGGGGAACCGTTGTCGGGACACAGCGTCACGCTCTGACCCCTCAACACGAGGCCCGACACCGCCAATCCCGCAAACCGCACCGGCGTGCACCGCGTTCCCGCTGCCAGCCCGCCGCGCGGGGTCCATGCCCCTTCGATTGGCACGGTGAGGGACGTCACGCCGCCGCCCGGCAGATCACCGCTGGCCGTGGCTATCCCTTCAAACCCGATCGCCCCGCTGCGTTCCTGGCGCAGCGATAGGCGCGGTATCGCCAGCCGGTTTCTGCCCGCGCTGTATTCCGCCATCGCCATCTTCAGCGCCCACGCGCCGCCCGGCTCCTGCACCATCCGGCCATTGATATTGGGCAGCCCTTCCCCGCCTGCAAGGATATTGCCGCGTAGTCCGATTGGCCCGTCCGCGCTGATAGCGGTGTTGATTCGCGACGCGGCCAGCACCCGCGTGCCGCTCCGGCTGGCAAGCGCGGCTTCGGGAATGATCAGCACGGCGGCTGCGCCCTTGTGCCGTACGATCCCTTCGGCGGTAAAGCGCGCGCCCGTTAGCGCGCGGCCAAGCCCGCTGCGGGTCTTGGCCAGCAACGGGGCGAACAACGTGCCTTGGGCTCCGCGTTCTGCAGCGGCAAGGGTGGCGGTCAGATTGGCGTTAGGGACGATCCCAGCGCCGCGCAGGCTGCCTTCCCATTGCCCGCGGCTAGCGTCGGCTGCGCCGCGCCATGCCCCTTCGGCCGACAGGCGCGCAAGGCGTCCTTGCGGGGCGATGACATTGGTGAGCGTCAGATCATGCGCCAGCGCAAGGTTGGCGGCGCCCCATGTCACCCGCGCAGTGCCGCCGATGCCATCGCCCTGCACCGCCTGATACGCGATCCTGCTCCCTTGAATGCGCAAATCACCCTCTGCGCCGCTAAAATCGGGTTTTAGGGTGATGATCGCGCCGATATTGGCGCGCGCCAGCGTTGCCCCGCCGCAGGCCAGATCGGCGATCCGTACCGGGCCTTTGAGCCGGGGCGCACCGTCTTTGGTGGTCAGCGTGCCATACATCGTCGCGCGCTGCGCCCGGCAGCCCGGCCGCCCGATCCCCGGCGCGGTGGCAGCCAACACGCCGCCAAACCCGTCGTCGAGCCGCCCAGAGCCATCAAGCTTAACCCCCACCGCGCCGAAATCGCTCTCGATTAGCGCGCGCGCATCGGTCAACACCACGTTGATCGCGGGTAAGGCCGGCGGCGTAGTGCTGCCGGTGAAGATCAGCGGATCGAGCGCGCCAAGGGTAAACGCGCCGCCGCGATACGCGCCATAAACACGCGCGCCTTTGATCCACACGCGGCGTATCTCAGGCCCCGTCCAACCAACGCCCATTTCCACGACCATCCGCCGCACCGTCAGGTCAGGCCGCTCCGGATCGCCGACCACCAGATTTTCGATCACCTGCGCGCGCGGGCCGATGGCAATAATGTCGTACGTGGCCGGGATGCCGTTTTTTTCGAGGTAATCGTCAATCACATCGCCTGCGATCTGTTCGCGATTGATCCACGACGCGCCGCCGCCAACCAAAATCACTACCGCCATGCCAAGCGCGATTCGGGTGCGCGAGCGCCGGGGCCAAAGCCGCCGCCGCTTGCCGTCCTGCGGCCCCGTGATTTGCTGCTCGTCGGCCACCGGCATTGTTCCCAACCCTTGCGCGCATCATCGCTCAAAGGCAATGAGGCAGGGCTAGGCGCGCTTTTGCGGGGGACGGATTGCCGGAAGCTGAAGACCATTTCGATTTCGGGGGTGAGCACCCGGCCCGTTCCGATGCGGGCAAAGCGGCTGGCAAGTCGGCGGGTGAAGGCCATCGCGCACGCCTGCGCGAACGGCTATTGTCCGGCGGGGCAGAGGCGCTGGCCGATTACGAAGTGCTGGAATACCTGTTGTTTGCTGCGATTAAGCAAGGCGATACCAAGCCGATCGCCAAGGCGCTGATCGCGCAATTTGGATCGCTGGCAGGGGTGCTCAACGCTGATCCCAAGGCATTGCAGCGCGCCAAAGGCGTGGGCGAAACCAGCGCCGCCGCCTTGAAAGCCGTTGCCATCGCCGCCCGCCGCATGACGCGCGGCGAGATCGTGAAAAAGCCGGTGCTGGGCAGTTGGCAGGCGCTGATCGATTACCTCACCACCGACATGGCGCATCTGACGGTGGAGCGGGTGCGGGTGCTGTATCTCGATACCAAGAACCGGCTGATTGACGATCATCATGTCGGCGATGGCTCCATCGACGAAGCCGCGATCCACCCGCGCGAAGTCATCCGCCGGGCGATGGATCTGGGCGCAACCGCGATGATCCTCGTCCACAACCACCCCAGCGGCAATCCCGAACCCAGCCGCGCCGATATCCAGATCACCCAGCGGATCGCCGAGGCCGGGCGGTTGCTCGGTGTGGCTGTCCACGACCACGTCATCATTGGGCGCGAAGGGCATGTGAGCCTGCGCGCCAAGGGGTTGATCTAGCCCCGCCCTGCACCGCCGCGCTTGCCATCCGCGCCCCGCCCGCCTAGCCGCTGCGCCACGTGCCACCCCCCTCTACCGGAGCCGCCCGATGGTCCCCCGCTATGCCCGCCCTGCCATGACCGCCCTGTGGGAGCCGGAGGCAAAATATCGCATCTGGTTTGAGATCGAAGCCCATGCGACCGAGAAACTGGGCGAGTTGGGCGTTGTCCCGCCAAGCGCGGCCAAGGCGTTGTGGGACTGGTGGGCCACCAACCCCGCCATCGACGTGGACGCGATTGACGCCATCGAAGCCGTGACCAAGCATGACGTGATCGCCTTCCTGTCGTGGGTCGCCGAACAGGTCGGTGACGAAGCACGCTTTATGCATCAAGGCATGACCAGTTCGGACGTGCTCGACACCACCTTGTCGGTGCAATTGGCGCGCGCGACCGATATTCTGATCGAAGATATCGACGCACTGCTCGCCGCGATCAAAACCCGCGCGATGGAGCACAAATACACCCCCACGATTGGCCGCAGTCACGGGATCCATGCCGAACCTGTCACCTTCGGGCTGAAACTGGCGCAGGCCTATGCCGAATTTGACCGCAGCCGGGCGCGGCTGGTGGCAGCGCGGGCCGAGATTGCCACGTGCGCGATCAGCGGCGCGGTTGGCACCTTTGCCAATATCGATCCGGCGGTGGAAGCATACGTCGCCGAAAAGCTTGGCCTCGCCATCGAACCTGTCAGCACACAGGTGATCCCGCGTGATCGCCATGCAATGTATTTCGCCACGCTGGCCGTGGTCGCCGGGTCAATCGAGCGCGTGGCGGTGGAAATCCGCCACCTGCAACGCACCGAAGTGCTGGAGGCAGAGGAGTATTTCGCGCCGGGGCAAAAGGGTTCGAGCGCGATGCCGCACAAGCGCAACCCGATCCTGACCGAAAACCTCACCGGCCAAGCACGCATGATCCGCGCCTACGCCCTGCCCGCGTTGGAGAATGTCGCGTTGTGGCATGAACGCGATATCTCGCACTCGTCGGTCGAACGTTTCATTGCACCCGATGCGACCATTACGCTCGATTTCGCGCTCGCGCGGTTGACCGGCGTGATCGAAAAGCTGCTGATCTATCCTGAACGGATGCAGAAAAATCTGGATAGCATGGGCGGGCTGGTCCATTCGCAGCGCGTGTTGCTCGCGTTAACGCAAGCGGGTGTCAGCCGCGAGAATGCTTACCGGCTCGTCCAACGCAACGCGATGAAGGTGTGGGAATCGGGCGGCGCGTTGTCGCTGCTCGATCTGCTCAAAGGTGATGCCGAAGTCACCGCCGCGCTTAGCCCCGCGCAATTGGAAGACAAATTCGACCTCGGATACCACTTCGCCCAGGTCGATACGATCTTTGGCCGCGTATTCGGTTGATCGCGGGTCTGCTGGACACTGGCTGCAAATCGCCTAGGTTTCAGCCGATACCTGCGCATTGTGAAAGAGGCTGCCTGTGAAAGTCCTTCGTACCATCATCTGGGTTCTGGCAGCGGTCGGGTTTCTGATATTTGCCGTCTATAATTGGCAGCCGGTTGAATTGACGCTGTGGCAGAACCTTGTGATTGAAACCAAGGTTCCGGTATTGACGCTGCTGGCGTCAGCAATCGGGTTTGTGCCGCTTTGGGCCTATCACCTCAGCGTGAAATGGGGGCTCAACCGGCGAGTGCGCGCGCTTGAAAATTCGGTCAGGAACAGCGCACTGGCGCGGCAGCCCGAACAGAGCGCACAGCCCGCTGCGCCTATGGTGGATACACCTGTGGATAAGCCCGTGACAAAGCCGGGAGAAAGCACCGAAACGTTTAGTCCGGCTGACACGGGCGCAGGCTTTGGCGCAGGCAGTGGCGCAGATGGGGGTTCTGGCAAGTGAGCAACCCGATCTACCTCGCGCTTGATGTGCCGCAGCTCGAACCGGCCAAAGCGCTGCTAACCAAGGTCAAGGCGCATATTGGCGGGGTGAAATTGGGGCTCGAATTCTTCTGCGCGCATGGCAGCCACGGGGTGCATGAAATCGCGCATTTCGGCCTGCCGATCTTCCTCGACCTGAAATTCCACGACATCCCCAACACAGTTGCTGCCGCGATGCAGGCGATCCACGTGTACCAACCCGCCATCGTCACCGTCCACGCCAGCGGCGGGCGCGCGATGATGGAGGATGCCAAAGCGGCGGCGGCAGATGGTTGCAAGGTCGTCGCGGTGACCACGCTCACCAGCTTGGATGCCAATGATCTGACCGCCACCGGCGTTTATGGCAGCGCCGAAACGCAGGTGATGCGACTGGCCGAACTCGCTCACGCTGCCGGATTGGACGGGGTGGTGTGTTCGGGGCACGAAGTCGGCATGGTGAAAAAGGCGTGGAAGGATGGCTACTTCGTCGTTCCCGGCCTGAGGCCTGCGGGCGGCGGCACCGGCGACCAAAAGCGGGTCGTCACCCCCCGGCAGGCGCGCGACAACGGCGCCAGTGTGCTCGTCATCGGCCGCCCGATCAGCCGCGCGGAAGACCCGGTAGCAGCGGCGCGGGCAATTGAGGCGACGTTGTAAGTTTTAACCTCGAAAAGGATAAATATGCTGAACAATGTTGCACGGGTCGTTATTGTCTCCGGTGTCGGAAACACAGGCAAGACGACCGCAATCAAGCAGGCGTTGGAAAAGCTATTTCTGGTTATAAACCCGAAGTTTCCTAGCCGTGATTACGTCCTAATTGGGAAAGTGCTTGTCGATCACGTCCCTGTGCTTTGCGGTATCGCATCGGGTGGCGATACCCCCGAAATCGTGGAAGATAATATTCGAGCATTTCGCAATTCAGCAATGGACTTAAGAGTTGTGGTGTTAGCCTGCAAATCCAGAGGTGGTTCCCGACAGGTCGCCGAGAAGTTTGTCCAAACGCTAGCCGTGGTACCGAAGCAGATAACTACAGAGTGGATAACTACAACGTGGTTCGCTGATGTGGAGAGCCGGGTGAAAGAACATGATCGGATCAGTGATAAAATCATCGAATGCTTTCGGGGATCAGCCAGCAAAGAATGACCGACCACGCCACCCCCAACCTGCCCGCGCGGGATTTCGCTGCGACGGCGGCGTTCTATGCGAGCCTCGGGTTCCAGCAGGATCACCTTTCAGACGGCTGGATGATCCTGTCGCGCGGGGGCGTGATGCTGGAATTCTTCCCCTATCTCGATCTTGATCCCTATCAGAGTTCGTTCAGCTGCTGTCTGCGGCTTGATGACCTGACGGCGATGATGGTGCAGGTGAAGCATAGCGTTGTGCCCAACGCCCCCGTCGGTATCCCGCGCTATCACCCCGCCGCGCCCGATCCCAGCGGGCTGACCATTGCCTATCTGATCGATCTCGACGGCACATTGCTGCGCCTGATTCAGAATGATTGAATTCATGCACGACGCCTTGATCACGATCACCGTCGCTGCTCCTGCTGACGCCCCGGCTCTCAAGGCGCTGATCGAAGCGGCCTATCGCGGCTCATCGGCGCGCCGAGGCTGGAACCACGAGGCCGATATACTTGATGACGAACGGACCGCGCCGGGCGAGCTTGAGGCGATGCTGGCGGATCCGGCGGTAGCAATCCTGATCGCATGCGAAGGCGCAGCGCTGATTGGCTGTGTCGCTGTGACTGTCAAAGGCACCGCGCTTGCCTATCTCGGGATGCTGTGTGTCGCGCCCGATTTGCAATCCGCAGGGCTCGGGGGAAGGCTGCTTGCTGCTGCGGAGAACCATGCCCGCAGCAGAGGCTGCGATTGTATCGAAATGACGGTGATCGACAGCCGCGCTGCGCTCATCGCGTGGTATGAACGGCGCAGCTATTTGCGCACTGGCGAGACGCGGCCGTTTCCCGTCCTGCGCGATCCGCCGGTGATCTTCGTGGTGCTGGAAAAGCCGCTCGGCCCGGCCTAGTGACGCGGGCATGACCTCACTCATTAAGATCTGCGGCCTGTCCACGCCCGAAACCCTTGCCGCTGCGGTGCGGGCAGGCGCGAGCCATGTCGGGCTGGTGCATTTCGCCAAAAGCCCGCGTCATCTGTCGCTGGCGGATGCCGCGCGGTTGCGGGCTGAGGTTCCGCGCCACGTAAAGGCGGTGTTGCTGGTGGTGAACCTTTCGCCCGCCGCGCTGACCGATGCGGTGCGCACCATCCGGCCCGATGTGGTGCAATTCCATGGGCAAGAAACCCCCGAAACCCTTGCGCGTTTTCGTGCCGAAACCGGGATTGAGGCTTGGCGTGCGCTGGGGGTTACAGGCGCTGCCTCGCTCGCCGAAGCAGCGCGGTTTCACGCTGCGGCGGATCGCCTGTTGTTCGATGCGCCTGCATCCGGCCTGCCCGGCGGCAATGGCACAGCGTTCGATTGGGGGCTGCTCGCGGCGTATCAGGCACCCATTGCATGGGGTTTGGCGGGCGGGCTGACCCCGGCGAATGTCGCAGACGCGATCCGCCTGACCCGCGC
>JBBRFG010000089.1:0-9754 GCA_038224685.1 Sphingomonadales bacterium | reverse complement strand
GGCTCGGGCTGTTGGCGGCTAGATTTATCGTGCCCGATGCCAATCAATTTGTGCTGAACCAATTATCGGCCATTCGTAACGCAATGCTTGTTTTCGTGCTGCTGTTTGAAGGCTGGGTATTGTGGAAGGTGATCGGTGCGGTTTACCGCAAGGGTGCTGACGTCAAGCAGCTCGAACAGGACTTTGCGATGCCAGCGTGGATTGCAAGGCTGATGGTATTGGAAGCTAAGTTTTGGAAGGCGGTTTGGCGGTTCGTGCGCGGCAAATGACCTTCGCTGCTACCGTCCTCACGCTTTACCCCGAGATGTTCCCTGGGCCGCTCGGCGTGTCGCTCGCGGGCCGCGCCATGGCTGAGGGCAAGTGGGCCTGCGAGACGGTGCAGATCCGCGACTTTGCCGAGGACAAGCACCGCACCGTCGATGATACGCCCGCAGGCGGCGGGGCGGGGATGGTGCTGAAGTGCGATGTGCTGGCGCTGGCGCTCGACAGCGCGCCTGCTGCTGGCCGCCCGATTCTCGCCATGACCCCGCGCGGGCGGCCCATCACGCAAGCCCGCATCCGCGAACTCGCCACCGGCCCCGGGGTCATCATCCTGTGCGGGCGGTTTGAGGGGTTTGATGAACGCCTGCTCGAAGCCCGCCCGGAGATCGAACAGGCTAGCCTCGCCGACATCGTTCTCAGCGGCGGCGAGATGGCGGCGCTTGCCATCCTAGATGCTTGCATTCGGCTCCTTCCCGGCGTAATGGGCGCGGCTTCAAGCGGAGATGACGAAAGCTTTGAACAAAGCCTGATCGAATACCCGCACTACACCCGACCTCAGCAATGGGCAGGGCGCACGATCCCCGAAGTGCTGCGATCGGGGGATCATGCGAAAATAGCTGCTTGGCGCAAGGCAAGGAGCGAGGAAGACACACGGTCACGCAGGCCGGACTTGTGGGAGCGCTATGAGGGCGCTCGGGTCCAACCTGCCTCTGGCGCGCGGCGAAAAGACAAGGAACCGGACCAGTGAACCTGATCCAGCAAATCGAAGCCGAAGAAATCGCCAAGTCCGGCAAGGACATCCCGAATTTCCGCGCAGGCGACACCGTCCGCGTCGGCGTGAAGGTGAAAGAAGGCAACCGTGAGCGTGTTCAGAACTACGAAGGCGTTGTGATCGCCCGTTCGAACCGCGGCATGGGCAGCAACTTCACCGTCCGCAAAATGAGCTTTGGCGAGGGGGTTGAACGGGTTTTCCCGCTGTATTCGCCCATCGTCGAAAGCATCATCGTGGTGCGCCGCGGCGTCGTGCGCCGTGCCAAGCTGTATTACCTGCGCGGCCGCACCGGTAAGAGCGCACGGATCGTCGAACGCCGCGATTATACGCCCAAGGCGTAAGGCTTTATCGGCAGCAATTCATGAAGGGCGGCCTTGCAGGGTCGCCCTTTTTGTTTTGAGCCTCTTGCCATTCACCTTCGTCATTGCGAGGAGCAAGCGCGACGAAGCAATTCAGAGCGGTGAGTGCGAACCTGGCCGTCTGTTACTGGATTGCCGCGCTGCCTGTCGGCGGCTCGCGATGACGAGGTGAGCTTTGGATGCGTTTGGTTTTAGCTGCTGTTGCCGTGCTTCTTGCTGTCCCCGCGCTGGCGGAGGATGCTATGCCTAACCAAATCCCCCCGCTCACCTTTGAACGTGTGTTCGGCTCACCCGGCCTCGATGGGGGTGTGCCGAGTCAGGAGCAGCTTTCGCCCGATGGCCGCTACCTTACGCTGCTGCGTAACCGTGCGGATGACCGTGAGCGGTATGATCTTTGGGGCTATGACGTTGAAACCCGTGAATGGCGGATGCTGGTGGACTCCAGGGCATTGGGTTCGGGCCGCGAGCTGTCCGAGGACGAGAAGATGCAGCGCGAACGTGCGCGCGTTGGCAGCCGGAAGGGGATCATCACCTACCAATGGGCGAGCGACGGGTCGGGTGTTCTGGTGCCGTTGGACGGCGACCTGTTCCTCGCGAAACTTGACGGCACCGTGACGCAGCTCACCGATACCGAAGGCACCGAACTTAACCCCAAGCTGTCGCGCAAGGGCGGCTATGTCAGCTTCGTGCGCGGCCGGCGGTTGTGGACTGGCCTGGTGGGTGCAGAAGCCACGCCTGTTACCCCGCTAGAAGGCGAAACCATCCGCTGGGGCGAGGCCGAATTTGTCGCGCAGGAGGAAATGGCGCGGCTGGCGGGTTACTGGTGGTCACCCGATGACAGCCGCATCGTAGTGCAGCGCACCGATGAAGCCCGCGTTGGCATCGTCACACGCGCGGCAATCGGCGCGAAAGGCACCAAAGTGTTTGATCAACGCTACCCAGCGGCAGGCACTGATAATGCGGTGGTTGAGTTGTTCGTGATCGATCCTGATGGCGGCAATCAGGTCAAGGTCGATCTGTCCAGCAATCAGGACGCGACCTATTACAACCCGGCCGATCCAAACGACATCTACGTTGCTCGGGTAGACTGGGCGATTGATGGCAGCGCGATCTACATCCAGCGCCAGAATCGCGCGCAGACGTGGATGGACATGCTGCGGGTCAATCCCGCCACTGGCGCAAGTAAAATCGTGTTGCAGGAAGAGGCAGCCGGTGCGGGCAGCGGCAAAGGGTATTGGATCAACCTGTCGGACAACTACCGCTTGCTCAAAGACGGATCGCTGATCTGGTGGAGCGAGCGCGACGGGTTTGGTCACCTCTATCGCTATCTGCCGGAAGAGGATTGGCGCGGCTATCAGCAACTGACCAGCGGCAATTTTGTCGTGACGGGATTGGTTGGTGTGGACGAGGCAGGCGGGCGGTTGTTCTACACTGCCACCAGCGAAGACGATCCGCTGGAACAGCACGTCTATGTCATCAGCCTGACCGAACCGGCGCAGCCTGTCCGCCTGACCGAACCAGGATTTACCCACACGGCGGGCATGGACGGCGGCGGCAAGGCGCTACTGATTGCGCGTTCCAATCATAGCCAGCCCACGCAATCTTATCTTGCCGACACAAATGGGACGCGGATCACTTGGATTGAGGAAAACGCGGTCACGGGCAATCACCCCTACGCGCCGTTCCTTGCCGGGCATGTCACCCCCGAATTCGGCACGATCCCAGCCGAAGATGGCACGCCGCTGCACTGGATGATGCTCAAGCCCAAGATCGAGCCGGGCAAGCGTTATCCGGTGTTCTTCAGCCATTACGGTGGGCCGGGGCCGCAGATGGTGACGCGCGGATGGGGCGGGGCGTTGGCGCAGGCGATAGTCGACAAGGGCTATATCTACTTTGTACTCGACAATCGCGGTTCGGCCAACCGCGGAGTGGATTTTGAACAGCCGCTTTACCGCGCGATGGGCGCCGCCGAAGTGCGCGATCAGAAGGCCGGGGCGGAATATCTCAAGACGCTCGATTTCGTCGATCCGGCTAAGCTTGCGATCTATGGCTGGTCATACGGCGGATATATGACGTTAAAACAGCTGGAGGCCGACCCGGGCCTCTATGCAGCCGGCATTTCCGGCGCGCCGGTAACCCGGTGGGCATTGTACGACACCCACTATACCGAACGCTATATGGGTGACCCGCGCGAAGTGCCCGGCGCTTATGAAAAAGCCAGCGCCATCCCCAATGCTACCAAGATCAGCGATCCGTTGCTGCTGATCCACGGCCTTGCGGATGATAATGTGGTGTTCGAGAATTCTTCCGAACTGATCAGCGTGCTGCAAGAAGGCAACGTGGCGTTCGAAATGATGCTCTATCCCGGTTACACCCACCGCGTCGGCGGAGAGAAGGTTAGCCCGCACGTCTGGAACAGCATTTTCCGCTTTCTCAATGCCCACGGGGTGACGCCGCCTGAATAGGCCGGGCCGCCTAGGTATAGGTCTGCACAGCGACGATAGCGGTTGCGCTTGTGCGGGCGCACGCTATCTCGCGCAGGCACAGTCCTAGGAGAATGCACAGTGGGTTACCGGGTGGCAGTGGTCGGCGCGACCGGCAATGTCGGGCGCGAAATAATGCAGGTGCTTGCCGAGCGTGCGTTCCCGTGTGACGAGGTGGCGGCGATCGCCTCAAGCCGTTCGGTCGGCTCCGAGGTCGAATTCGGCGACACTGGCAAGATGCTCAAGGTTAAAAATATTGAGCATTTTGATTGGGCCGGGTGGGATATTGCTCTGTTTGCCGCAGGTTCGGGCGCGGCCAAGCAATATGCGCCCAAGGCTGCGGCAGCTGGCTGCATCGTGATCGACAACTCCTCGCTGTACCGGATGGACCCCGATGTGCCGCTGGTGGTGCCCGAAGTGAATCCGGATGCGATTGATGGCTATACGGCGCGCAATATCATCGCCAATCCCAATTGCTCGACCGCGCAGCTGGTGGTGGCGCTTAAGCCGCTGCACGATTTTGCCAAAATTAAGCGAGTGATCGTCTCCACCTACCAATCGGTGTCTGGCGCGGGCAAGGCTGGGATGGACGAACTGTTCCAGCAAAGCCGCGCGATCTTTGTTGGCGATCCGGTTGAACCTGACAGCTTTACCAAGCAGATCGCCTTTAACGTTATCCCGCATATCGACAGCTTCCTTGATGATGGTTCGACCAAGGAAGAATGGAAGATGGTGGTTGAAACCAAGAAAATCCTTGATCCCAAGATCAAACTCAATGCGACCTGCGTGCGGGTGCCGGTGTTTGTCGGCCATTCCGAAGCGGTGAATATCGAGTTCGAGAACGAGATTTCGGCGGAGCAGGCAATGGATATTCTACGCGAAGCCCCCGGCGTGATGTTGATCGATAAGCGCGAGGACGGCGGATACATCACCCCGGTCGAATGCGTCGGTGACGCCGCCACCTTCATCAGCCGCGTGCGCGAAGACCCAACGGTCGACAACGGCATCACGCTGTGGTGCGTGTCGGATAACCTGCGCAAAGGCGCGGCGTTGAACGCGGTGCAAATCGCCGAGCTGCTGGGACGGCGGCACCTGAAAAAGGGGTAAGCCGTGCCGCCACTGGCGAGAACGCAAGGCCGGTTGCTGGCGTTGTTGGCTCTGGGTATTCCGCTCAGCGCATGGGGCGCGCTCTATCCGGCGAACACTTGGCTTCAGGTCGGGCCAGTGGCAGCGCTCCTGCCAGTTGCCTATTTGGCGATGAAGCGCTGGCCTGTGAGCGATCTTTCTGCCGGATGTATTGCCGCGTTCGTGCTGCTGCACCTGTTCGCCGCGCGCTGGTCTTATAGCTTTGTGCCCTACGATGCGTGGCTGGGCGGCGGCATTAGTGCAGGGCTTGGATTTGAACGCAACATGTTCGACCGGCTGGTGCATTTTGCGTTCGGCGTTCTCGCAATGCCGCCGATGGTTGAACTGGGTGCACGCTATTGGGCGCTATCGCGGCGCGTGGTGTTGGTTTTTGCGCTGATGTTCGTGTTGGCTATCGGCGGGCTGTATGAGATTTTCGAATGGTGTCTTGCTCTGACGCTCGCCCCGCAAGACGCCGGGGCCTATAATGGCGAGCAGGGCGACATATTTGACGCGCAGAAGGATATGGCGCTAGCCGGACTGGGCGCGGTGTTGGCGCTGCCGTTTGTTAGGGCCACCGCATTGCGGGAAGGGACATGATGATCAACCACCGTTTCGTGACTTTGGCTTTGGTCGGCGCGCTGGCCTTGTCCGGCTGTGACAGCGGAGAAGTACCGAGTCCGGCGCAGCGCCAGCAGGGCCAAGTGGCGGAGCAGGCAGTGGCGGCCAATGTCGTGGAGCTACGTTCCGAGGGGCTGGCCGCAGGGCCTGAAGCGTTTTTCTTTGCCGCCGGGCAGGCCGAGGTCGAAGCTGCGCTCGCTCGTGCGTTGGGCGCGCCGCTGCGTAGTGGCACCAACGAAGAATGCGGCGCGGGGCCAGTTGCCTTCACCGACTTTGCCGGCGGGTTGACCGCGCATTTTCAGGAACAGCGCCTGGTTGGTTGGAACTGGCGTCTGGCGCAGGATGGCGATCTGCCTGGCAAAGGCACCGTCAGGTTGGCGGGCGATGTGCAACTCGGCTCCCCGCGCAGCGTGGTCACGGCTGCCCCCGGCTTTGCTCAAATCGATGGAACCTTGGGCGAAGAATTTGCGCTGGGAGAACGAATCGGCGGGTTTATCGCAGGCGATGCCGTGTCGATGATCTATGCCGGGACACAATGTTTCTTCCGATGATCGCGTTAAGCTCGGCAGGCGGATTGGGCGGATGACACTTAGTGCCGATCTCTATTTCAGCTTCCGCTCGCCCTATTCCTACCTTGCGGTTGGGCGCTACCGAGCGATGGCTGAAGAATACGACCTTACGATCCGGTTGAAGCCGGTCTTTCCGCTCGCAATCCGTCAGCCTGATTTCTTTGAACGCAATCACCCCAACTGGCTTGGCTACACGCTGCGCGATGTGGTGCGGGTGGCGCAGGTTCACGGGATCCCGTTCGGCGCGCCGCGTCCTGATCCGATCGTGCAGGATATGATGACCCGCAAAGTCGCCCAGGGTCAGCCCTATATCTGGCGCATAACCCGGCTGGGACAGGCCGCCGCGCAGCACGGCAAGGGGGTGGCTTTCGCGCACGAAGCAGCGCAGCTCATCTGGGGCGGAGCGGAGAACTGGCACGAAGGCGATCACCTCGCCGGTGCGGCGCGGCGCGCGGGGCTTGACCTGGCGATTCTTGACGCAGAGGTCTCAGCCAATCCAGCATCGCTCGACGCCGAGATTGCCGCCAATCAGGCTGCGCTGGAGGCGGCGGGGCACTGGGGCGTGCCGACGCTGGTATTCGAAGGCGAACCGTTTTTCGGGCAGGATCGGATCGCAATGGCCCAGTGGCGGCTGGAGCAAAAGGGGCTAACGCGCCGTGACGCTTGATTATTTTGCCAGCTTCGATGGGACGCAGCTCGCCGTCCACACTGTGGGCGAAGGGCGTCCCGTAATCCTGCTCCACGGGCTGTTTTCATCGTCGCAGATGAACTGGATCAAGTGGGGGCATGATGCGCGGTTGGCAGCCGCCGGGATGCGCGCCGTCATGCTCGATTTCCGCGTCCACGGCGATAGCGACGCGCCGCGCAGGGCGAGCGCCTATCTCCCCGGCGTGCTGATGCGCGATGTAGCCGCCCTGATCGAGCATCTGGGTCTGGCTGAGGGTGAATATGACCTCGCCGGGTTCTCACTGGGCGCACGCACGGCGGTGCATGGCTGCGCGAGCGGCGTGTTCGCTCCGCGCCGTCTGGTGCTGGCGGGGATGGGGGTATCTGGCTTGGCCGACTGGACCCGTCGGGCGGGTTTCTTCACCCGCGTTATCGACGAATTTGACACCATCACGCGCGGCGATCCGGCATGGCTTTCGCGCCAGTTCCTGAAATCGCAGGGTGTTGACCGGGAGGCCGCGCGGCTGCTGCTGGGTGCGTTCGAGGATCTCGATCTGGCGACCCTCGCCAATGTCATCGCCCCTACGCTGGTAATTTGCGGCGATCGGGATCAGGACAACGGCAGTGCCAGTGACCTTGCAGCGCTGCTGGCGCACGCGACGTATGTGGAGGTGCCCGGCGGGCATCTCGACAGCGCGACCAAGCCTGAACTTGGCGATGAGATCGTGCGCTTCCTCGCGGCTTGATTCCCGGCTCGCGGGCGTCCACAGCTGCGCCCATTGTCATATAATGGACCGATGGAACCTGTGCTATGACGTGTTTTGACACACTGCTACGCTGCGCTGCCGAGGCGCGCGAGGGCTGCACCAGGCAGCGCTTGAAGAACGGAACCACAATGATCGACACTTTGCGCGGCTGATGAATAGCTCGGCGAACGGAATACTCGTGAGGTCGCCCGTGGGTGAGACCCACGCGGGCAAGGGGCGTGTATGGTGAGGAGCGCGCTCGCGATTGTCGGTTGGCGCGAGCTTATAAGCCTGCCCGAGCTTGGGCTTGTCGGCATCCCGGCCAAGATCGATACCGGCGCGCGCACATCATCGCTTCACGCAAAGGTGCTTGAAGATTTTGTCCGGGACGGAGAGCGGTTTGTGCGGTTCGCGGTCGATTGGGGCGGGGTGCGCCACCAATGCGAAGCGGTGCATGTCGATGTGCGCGGCATCACCAGTTCCAACGGTGAGCAGCAGGAACGCTTTGTCATCAAGACGCCGCTGACCATCGGTAATCTCACCTTTCGAGCGGAAATTAGCCTAGCGGATCGGTCGCAGATGCAGTTCCCGATGCTGATTGGGCGCACGGCCCTGCGGCGGCGGATGGTGGTTGATAGCGGTCATTCGTGGCTGCAATCGGCCGAAAATGCGGATATGGGCCGCATCCGCCGGTAGACTGCCGGACTCGAAAGGGATCTCATGAAAATCGCGATGCTGGCGCGTAACGCCAATCTTTATTCGCATAAACGCCTGAAAGAAGCCGCCGAAGCGCGTGGCCACACGCTCGATATTCTTAACACGCTGCGCTGCACGGTTCACATTGCCAGCCACCGGCCAGAGGTGTTCTACAACGGCGCGCCGATTGTCGCCTATGATGCGGTAATCCCGCGCATTGGGGCCTCAATTACCAATTATGGCCTCGCGATCCTGCGCCAGTTTGAAATGCGAGGGTGCTGGCCTTTGAACGAAAGCGTCGCGATCGGACGCAGCCGTGACAAGCTGCGCAGCCTTCAGATCCTTGCCAAATACGGGCTTGGCCTGCCGCTGACCGCCTATGCCAATGATCCCAAACAGGCCGAAGAGATCATCCGCGCCGTCAATGGCCCGCCGGTGGTGATCAAGCTAATCGAGGGCACCCAGGGCATTGGTGTGGTGCTGGCCGAAACGATGAGCAGCGCCAAATCGGTGATTGAGGCGTTTCGCGGCGCGAACGTCAATATTCTGGTGCAAGAATTTATCAGGGAAGCGGGCGGCACCGATATCCGTGCGCTGGTGGTGGGCGGCAAGGTGGTCGCGGCGATGAAGCGCACCGGTGCGCCTGACGAATTCCGATCCAACCTGCACCGCGGCGGCAGCGCGCAGGTGATCAAGATCACCCCCGAAGAGCGATCAACCGCCGTTAGCGCGGCCAAACGTATGGGGCTTAACGTGTGCGGGGTGGATATGTTGCGAAGCAATCACGGCCCGGTGATTATGGAGGTCAATTCATCGCCCGGGCTGGAAGGGATCGAAACGGCAACCGGCAAGGATATCGCTGGCATGATTGTAGACTTCATGGCGTCGAATGCGAAGGATGGGCAGACCAAGACCAAGGGGCGGGGGTAGCCAACAAGCTATCATCGGTCCCCAAGACGGCGTGATTTGCCGAGTAAGCTGCCAAAATTGGCGACCGAGAAGACCATAACGACTGGACAGCGAAAGACTGGGTGGTGACGCAGTTTCAAATGACCGCCGTGGAAAATTGGCTTTCACACTTTGAATGGCGGTCATTGTGAAGGCAGACTGACACCCCCTACTTACCCGCGAGGTCCGCGATAGCCACCCGCGTTGCGGTAGGAGCCTATCCAGACGTTGCAGGTGTTGTGGCGGTAAGGCTCCAACTTAGCGGCCGCAGCGAGTGGACTTGTACCGGTCGTCTAATCGCATGGGCGCGAAGAGTGGCATTGATCCTACGCCTCAACGGTATCGAAGTCCGTGTTGAAACTTTTAAGCATTGACTCCCGCCCAAGCACGAAGGCCACCAATGAAGCTTTGCGGTACCTTGCAGGGCCGCAAACAACGTGTTGGTTCACGTATTTTGAAGCGCGCAATCAACTCTGATGCCCCATTGGTGCCCCGCCGGAAGGCGCAG
>JBBRFG010000088.1:0-10020 GCA_038224685.1 Sphingomonadales bacterium | reverse complement strand
GCGAGCACCGCCAGGCTGGCGAGGTTTTCGGGCAGCGGCAGCACATCAAACCGCATCGCCAGCCCGGTGGCCAGAATGCACAGATACAACCGCCAGCCCGACAACAGGCTGACGCTGCCCGCGATACCGATGATTTCGATGACACCCATCCCTGCGTTGTGCGCGCGAAACGCGCCCTACGCAACGCGGCGCACAACCACCCGCGCCAGAAACGGCAACGCGGCGAGCCACGGGGTGGCGATCCCGAGCGAGGTCTTCAATTGCGTCATCGAAGTATTCACCAGTGTCTCGCTGAGAAACCCGATCACGCCGTAACCGAACACGACGGAGAAAACGTCAGTCAGCAACTCTTGGCGGTTGATCCGCCAGCCTTGGCGGCGTTCAAACACCAGTTGGAGCAGTTGGACGAACAGCAGCGTGACAAGGCCGCACCGTTGCCATCCGGTTGGCGGCGCTGGATCGGCGAACAGAATAAGGCGGCGCTCCAACTCGTCCTTACGCATTTGCGAAAGATGCGCTAACCCGGCTCTGATCACACGGTGGGTGCCGCCTATCCGGCACAGACCCCGGCATCTACAAAGCGAGCCAAACTATGTTCGATGAAATGAATTTTCCAAACGACCCTGATTTCGAATACGCCGCGCTGACGCTGGAGACATTCGTGTATTGTAGCCGTGCCGCCGAAACCATCGACGAGGCCGAGGTCGCGCGCATCATCGACTTCTCGCAACGGCGCAATGCCGCCCGAGGGATCACCGGGGTGCTGGTTTTCGGCAGCGGGGTCTTTTTCCAATGGATCGAGGGGCCACCCGCCGCGGTGCAAGGCCTGATCGCCAGCCTTCACGGGGATTTGCGCCATCACGACGTTGTTGCGCTGGACCAGAACGTTGAAAAGCGCGAGCGGCTGTACGAAGGGTGGGATATGGAGCGGGTCGACGCCGACGACATCCGCGCAGTGCTGCAAGACGCGCTCGAAAGCGCGAAAGACGAACACAACATCGCGGCATTGAAACGGATTATGGCGCACCTTGATACTACGCCGTTGGCGTCACTGGGGCGGAGTTAAAGCGCTCTTTGCGAAAGCCGACCCACGGGTGGCTGCCTTGCGTATAATAAAAACGGCGCAGGAGTTGCCCCCCGCGCCGCTCTCGCAAGCCATTTGCCCGGCCGCCAAGGGTCAGCGCATCAAAGCTGCACTTTTGCCACCTTATCCTTGTAATCTTCCTTGGGATCGATCCCCAGCAGCATCTTGATGCCCGCCACCATCGACGACGCATCGATCCAAATCTGCGCTTGTTCGGCATCAAGCCGGATCAGCGCAATCTTTGGGTCGTGTTTGTCTTCGTACCAAGCGGCGACAAAGCGATTCCAAAGGGCATCAATCATTGCGGGATCGCGCGTGGTTGACAGCGTCCCCTGGACCGCAGCCCACAGGTCGTGCCCCTTTGACACGAAATGCGCGTTCGCACGCGGATTTTGTCCGGCAAGTTCGGCCTGCTGGATCAACTGATAAAGCATGTTGTCGGTTGAGGTGAAAAACCACACTGGCCCCGAATACTTGCCGTCTGTGTAAAGTTCTTCCTGTAATTGTGCTGTCATGGGGCGTGCATGGCCATCTTCTTGGCTGACAATTCCAAGAAACATTGTCATGTCACTTTTCAATGATTCCCAAAACTTCATCCGAATTTCTGCATCGTTCGTCATAATCGTCTCCGTTTCTAATGATTATAGGAGTAACGTCAGACGCAGCATTATGTTCCATTGTTAGAAGACTTCGAGCAACCCGGCAGCAGGCCCGATCACGAGCACCGTTACGCGCACGGTCACGGGCACCGTCACGGGCACAGTCACGGGCAGCGTCATCCCGGCTTAAAAATCATCAGATACAGCGCCGAAACCATTGGCACGGTCGCGACCAATCCCCATGCGATCCATTGCCGTGCCAATAGGCGATACGCATCAGGAATGGCCCCGGTGTCAGAGAACTCGCGGGCCATCCGTGCTTGCTTCACCTGAATAGGAATCAGCATCACGAGCCATATCAGGCCAGCAACGACAAACCAGATTTGGCTCCAGAGCAACCACGCCGGGCCGGGGAAATCGTAGCGGGCCTCAACCATCGCGCCGTAGCCGCCCACGATAGTCAGCACTATTCCCGGGATTGTCAGGCCGAAATCAGTGCCCGTGACCAACCGCTGACCAAAGGCAATGATCGATGCATCACGGGTTCGATCGGCAAAGACCTTCCACACGGCCGTCACCGTGATGTTTCCCAGCAACAGCACAATTCCAAGGATGTGGACGAACTTGAAAAGGTTGAAAGCAGTCACGTGGCGGTCTCGTGCTATGGTCTGGTTGGCATTGTGATAACAAGCTGCCGGGTCGCAATTGGCGGTCGGTATCTGGACGCTGGCATGGTCAGCGATTGCGCGCAAGCAGCCTTCCGCCTTCGCGCGACACCTCGGCGGTTGACGATCACCAAACTATCGACCGAACGCCAACCCGCAGGCGCGTGTCTTTCGCCGAACAAAAAAGGGCGCAGGTGCCGAAAACTGCCCGCGCCGCTTTTTCGTCTGGACGCAAGGCAATCAGAACACTTCGAACAGCCCGGCAGCGCCCATGCCGCCGCCCACGCACATGGTAACAACGACATATTTCGCACCGCGCCGCTTGCCTTCGATCAGCGCGTGGCCGGTGCAGCGCGCGCCGGTCATGCCGTAAGGGTGGCCGATCGAGATCGAGCCGCCGCTGACGTTGAGGATGTCGTTATTGATGCCCAGCGTATCGCGGCAATACAGCACCTGCACGGCAAAGGCTTCGTTCAGTTCCCACAACCCGATGTCGTCCATGTTCAGGCCCGTCTGCTTGAGCAGCTTGGGGATCGCGAACACCGGGCCGATGCCCATTTCATCAGGCTCAGTGCCCGCCACCGCCATGCCGACATAGCGGCCCAGGGGCTGCAAACCCTTTTGTTCAGCCAGCCGGGCTTCCATCAGCACCGCAGCAGACGAACCATCCGACAATTGCGAGGCGTTGCCCGCCGTGATGCACATCCCCGGCCCCATCACCGGCTTGAGCGATTGCAGCCCTTCCAATGTGGTCTCGGGCCGGTTGCCTTCGTCTTTGGTCAGGGTGAATTCGTGGTGGGTGATTTCGCCGGTTTCCTTGTCCTTCACCGCCATAGTTGTGGTGACGGGGACGATTTCAGCGTCGAGACGCCCTTCGGCTTGGGCAGCGGCGGTGCGCATCTGCGATTGCAGCGCGTATTCATCTTGGGCATCGCGGCCAATGCCGTAACGCTTGGCGACCGTCTCGGCGGTTTGCAGCATCGGCATATAAACATTGCCGTGCATGGCGAGCAGCGATTTATCCATCGCGACCCGCATTTCCGGCGTCTGCACCATCGAGATCGAATCCTGCCCGCCGCCGACGACAATATCCATGTTGTCGACGATGATCTGTTTGGCGGCAGTGGCAATCGCCATCAGGCCTGACGAGCATTGGCGGTCGATGGTCTGGCCCGAAACCGTGACCGGGCACCCGGCGCGCAAGGCCACCTGACGCGCGATGTTGCCCGCCTGCGTGCCCTGCGTCAGCACCGCGCCCCACACCACATCATCAATCGCGCCCGCTTCAATCCCGGCGCGCTCAATCGCGGGGGCAAGGCTGTATGCGCCCAGCGTTGCGCCGGGGGTGGCATTAAAAGCGCCCTTGTATGCGCGGCCAATTGGGGTGCGGGCGGTGGAAACGATAACGGCTTCACGTGACATGGGGGTATCCTTCAATCAGGGGTGAGTTCCCGCGCCGGCGGGGACCTCAGGCAACCAGGTGCCAAAATGCAGGAGTTCCCCATTTTCCCGGGGACCCACGCACGGTTTAAACGAAATACTGCGTGATCCATTCGCAGATCAGCGCGGGCTTATCTTCGCCTTCGATCTCAAGGGTGATTTCGGCGGTCTGCTGCCACTGACCGGGGCGTTTTTCGACCATTTCGGTCAGTTTCCAGTGACCGCGAATGCGCTTTCCGGCACGCACCGGGGCGATGAAGCGGGTTTTGTTGCCGCCATAATTCACGCCCATCTTCACCCCGTCGATGCGCGGCATATCGCTGTTCGCGCCAAGATAGGGGATCATCGACAGCGTCAGGAACCCATGGGCGATGGTGCCGCCAAACGGGGTCATCTTGGCCATCTCTTCGTTGATGTGGATGAACTGGTGATCACCGGTCGCCTCGGCGAACTGGTTGATGCGTTCCTGGCTCATGGTGGCCCATTCGCTGGTGCCGATGTTTTCGCCAACCTTGGCGGCCAATTCCTGCGGGTTCATGGGCTTCCTCCTTCGCTTGCGCGCGATCAGACTTTTGTGCCCGCCGCGCCGCTTGTGCGAGGGCTTCATGGCGCATGATTGCAAGCAGCGCAACGCCCGGACACTGCAGCCTGCTATGCCGTTACGGCGCCGCCCACTTGGTTGTCTGCCGCCGGCCCATGGGGGCTAATGCGTTCCAGCAACGACCGCGCCGAATCGATTCGCTTGCAATAGGAATGCAGGCCAATCTGCAGCCCCACCAGCATCAACATCACCGGCTGATAGGCGATCCCCTGAAACAATGCGCCGACAATATAGATCACCGCGCCCATCTGCAAAGAGATCGCGAACGGGCCGATCCACGCTTCGGCTTCATCCTGCGTGCGGTTTTGCCAACGCGATCGGATACGGCCCATCTGCCATAGGCCAAGCGCTTGCAGCATCAGCCAGATCGCTAGCCCCGGATAGCCTTGTTCGCCCAGAAGTTCAAAAATCGCCGAGTGATAGGCGCGCGATTTGTCGGTGACTTCGCGGTATTCGGTCGTGGTTGTGTTACCGTCGATTTCCTTGATCGGCAGGGTGTAGGTAAAGCTGTTGCCGCGAAACGCATCGAACCCGCCGCCAAACGGATGACGTTCGGCATAATCGATGGTCCAACGCCACACCGCCACGCGGGTCGATGCGCTTTCATCCCCCGATGGTTCGCCAATTGTCGCCATCCGGTCATAAAAGGTCTGCGGTAAGAACGGCAGCGCGGTCAGCCCCAGCGCCGCACCCGCCATCAGGAACAGCACCCGCTGCTTGACATACCGCAGCGCCATCAGCGCGAGCACTGCAATGCACAACAAGCCCGTGCGAGCTTCGGTGCCGACGGGAACCAGAAAACACGCAAAGGTCAACGCGGCGGCGAACGCAGTCACGGCCCAGTGCGGCCGAAAAATCGTGCCAAACCGCGTGAACCACCAGATCATCGGCACGAGTGCGATTGCCATCGTCGCCAGCGTTGAGCTTTCGTAAATGCCGCTATTGTCTTTCACAAAGAATTTGAGATTGTCATAGCCGCCGCCGCCCAGCACGGTTTTAAGGCCGGTGCCAATCACGATTGTGGCAACCGCCAGCACCAGCATCAATGCCAATGCTTCGATCCGAGCACGGGTGGTGAGCGTGAAGGGCAGGAAAATCCCGAACAACAGCGATTTCCACACCCAATCCCATTTGGTCGCTGCATCTTCGGGGAAATCGGCGTTGCCGGTGGTCCACCAGCAATACAACAGCAGCGCAACCATCAAACCTTGTCTGACGGTAAATCGCGCCCCTTCCTTACGATCAAGCGCGAGCCAGCCCCCAAACGCAGCCGCAAACGCGATCATCGACACCGGCAAGCTGACGATCAACGAATAGCCGATCCGCTGCGGTGCCAGAATATCAACATAGACATACAACAGCACCCACACGAACGGACGCCGGAGACCGAGGACCAGCAAATAACCAAAAAAGGCGAGTAAGGTAAGATCAAGCATCGGGCGCAGAACCCGGGTTAATTGAATCGTTGTCACCCGCGCTGCGTGCGCGGCGCGCCGCATTGCGCCCGGCAGTAGTGGTGCCTTGGCGCAGGGCCGCTGTCTCTGCATTGATCGACGATACCAGCGGATCGATATCGAGCCCGTCGCGCAGCACCAGCCGCAGCAATGCGATCGCGATCAGGCCGTGGCCAAGCGCAAGCGCAAAATAATCGATCATCCTCAAGCTCCGGGCAGCGGCGGTTGCCAGCATCCATACAGCGAGGCAGTTGACGCGGCGTTAAGCACGCTTGCGATATAGCACTGGGCATGACCCGCGTGCTTCATGTCCTTGACCATTCGCTGCCGCTCCACAGCGGCTATACTTTTCGCACCCGCGCGATTCTGAAAGCGCAAGAAGGCCTTGGTTTGGAGGTGCGCGGGATTACCGGGCAGCGCCACAATCGCGAAGCCGCAGGCGCTGGCGCTGGCTCGCCCGAGCACACCGATGGCCTGATGTTCCATCGCACCCCCGGCCTGCCCAAAGGCCCGCCTGCCTTGCGCGAACTGGGCGAGATCAATGCGCTTGACCGCGCGATCCGGACGCTGGCGGAACAATGGCGTCCCGACATTATCCACGCTCATTCGCCCGCGCTGTGCGGCGCGGCGGCGCAGCACAGCGCGCGGGCGCTGGGCGTGCCGTTCGTCTATGAAATCCGCGCGTTTTGGGAAGATGCGGCGGTTGGCAATCGTACGGGCAGCGAAAACAGCATCAAATACCGCCTGACCCGCGCGCTCGAAACACGGGTGGCGCGGCAGGCCGATGCCGTGTTCACGATCTGCGATGGGTTGCGGCAGGATTTGGCCGGGCGCGGCATCCCGGCGGAAAAGATCACGTTGATGCGCAACGGGGTTGACCTGTCGCTGTTCGGCCAGCCGGGCCTGCGTGACGATGCGCTGGCGGCAGAGCTGGGGATTGCGCCGGGCGCGCCGGTGATCGGTTACATCGGCAGCTTTTACGCCTACGAAGGCGTCGATGATCTGATCGCGGCGATGCCGATCCTGCGCCAGACGCACCCTGACGCACGGTTGGTGCTGGTGGGCGCGGGGCCGATGGCCGATAGCTGGCGCGCTGCGGCTGCTGCGCTGCCTGAACCCGACGCGGTGATCTTCACCGGGCGCGTGCCGCACACGCAAGTGGAACGGTATTATTCGCTGATCGATGTGCTTACCTATCCGCGCAAGGCCCAGCGCCTGACCGATCTGGTCACCCCGCTCAAACCGTTGGAAGCGATGGCGCAGCAGCGGCTGGTCGCTGCATCCAGCGTGGGCGGACACCGCGAATTGATCAGCGATGGCGACACCGGCACGCTGTTTGCCCCCGACGATCCGGCGGCCTGCGCCGCCGCGCTCGCCCGGCTGCTTGATCACCGCGATGGCTGGGATGCGATGCGCGCGCGCGCCGCGCAGCACGTCCGCGCGCGCCACGATTGGGCGACCAATGCGGAAAATTATCATTCTGTTTACCATCATTTGTTAGCGCAGGGTCGCAATGGGCACTCGCGGAGCATTCGCGCCGTGCAACCGACAACAGGGTGATGGGCAAATGACGATGGGGCAGCACGGCCGGGCAACACCGGCGGATCGATTGCAGGCGCTGGCAGCCCAGCCGGTGTTCGCCCCGATGCTGGGGATTTGGGGCGCGGCGCTGGCTGGGCTTTCAATTATGGTCCTGCCAGCGCGGCTGTTTGCCAGTGCCAGCCAGAACACCGGGCCCGCGTTGCTGGGGAATCTAGGCCAACCCATATGCGCGGTTCTTGGCGCGCTGGTGCTGGGCGGCGCGCTATTCCTGATCGCCAACCGAATGCACCTGCAGGCCCGCCCAGGCGCTGAGCCACTTGCAAGCACGGCGCAGGTTGCGCGCGGGGTGGATACCATCGATCCGCAGCGCGATCTTGGCAGTGTCTGCTTGGACGAGCCGGTCGGTGACGTTCCATTCGCGGCAGAGACGCTACACAATCGCGCCGCTGGCCCGTCCGCAACCACGGCCACCCCACAAACGCCGCCGCTACCGGGCGCTGACCGGCCGTTGCCGCGCGCGCTTGATCTGGCTGAATTTGCGCTGCTGCCGGGCCGCAATGGTGCGTGGATCGAAGACCAGCCTGCGCAGGCCGATGCCGATGCAGCGCCGCCCGCTGCTGCATTTGCTGGCCAGCCGCTGCGCCTCGCACCAGAGCTTGCCAGCCGCCCCACTGCCAAAGCTTTCGCCCGCACCGCGCCCACGCACCCTAGCGCCGCCGCGCTGGAGCAACTGCGAGCGACGCCAACGCACGAACTCAGCATCGTCCAGATGGTCGAACGCTTTGCCGCCGCGCTGCACGATCACCGCGAAGCCGCGCCGGGCACCGCTGCTGCCACCCGCAATATCGCCGCCCGCGAAGCCGCACTGGCCCAAGCCTTGCGCGCGCTCGCCGCGCTGGGCGGGGAACCCGCGCTGCCGCACGCCGCCGATCAGAACGAACCGCTGCGCGATGCCCTGTCGCGGTTGCAAGGCGCGCGCGGGGCCGCCTGACCGCCGCCCGACCACGCGCAAGTTCGCCCAAGTTCGCCCAAGTTCGGCGCAAGTTCGCCCAAGTTCCGCGCAAAACTTGCAACTCGCACCGCCCAAGCGTGAGCGCCGCGCAATCTAACGATAGTGCAGCTACCTTTGGGAGAAATATTGCTTCGCGCAAACCCATTGCCAAACCCGCATCCTGTCGGCATTGAGGGGCCGAATCCCGGGCAAGGCACGCCGCCTGCGGCAGCCTTTGCCCGGAACAAACGCCGTCATGCGCCTGTTCGGCCCGCAAGGGCGACGCGCGCTTTTCGGCATCTGACAGATCGGACTTTGCCATGGGATACCCTTCTCCCCAGGGTCTCTACGACCCCGCCAACGAACACGACGCCTGCGGTGTCGGCATGGTTGCGCATATCAAGGGCGTAAAAAGCAACGCGATCGTAGCCAGCGCGCTCGAAATTCTCGAAAAGCTCGATCATCGCGGCGCGGTTGGCGCTGATCCGCTGCTGGGCGACGGCGCCGGGATTATGATCCAGATCCCTGATCCGCTGATCCGCCGCTGGGCTGACGCGGCGGGCCACACCCTGCCAGCGCCCGGCCAATACGGCATTGCGATGTGTTTCCTGCCGCAAGATGACGCCGCGCGCGCATTCGTCACGGCGCGGATGGAAACCTTTACCGCCAAGGAAGGCCAGCGTTTCATCGGCTGGCGCGATGTGCCGACCACGCAGGACGGGCTCGGCGCAGCGGTGATCGCATCAATGCCGGTGATCCAGATGGCCGTGATCGCGCGCGGGGAAAACTGCGCCGATCAGGACGCGTTTGAACGCAAGCTGCTGACCATCCGCAAGCAGGTGCAAAACCCGCTGGCGAGCCTTGCGGACAAGTACGGCCTGCCCGGTGTCATTGAAACCTACATCCCCAGCTTTTCCACCCGCACCATCGTTTACAAGGGCTTGTTGTTGGCGACGCAGGTGGGCAGTTTTTACGACGATCTGCGCGATCCCGATTGCGTGTCGGCGCTCGGCCTCGTCCACCAGCGGTTCAGCACCAACACTTTCCCCAGCTGGCGGCTGGCACATCCGTTCCGGTTCATCGCGCATAACGGCGAAATCAACACCGTGCGCGGCAACGTCAACTGGATGAACGCGCGCCGCCGCACCATGGAAAGCGAGCTGCTCGGGGTCGATCTCGACAAGATGTGGCCGCTGATCCCGCACGGCCAGTCGGACACGGCCTGCCTCGACAACGCGCTCGAACTGCTGCTGGTGGGCGGCTACAGCCTCGCGCATGCAATGATGATGCTGATGCCCGAAGCCTGGGCCGGCAATGCGCTGATGGCTCCCGCGCGGCGCGCCTTCTACGAATACCACGCCGCGCTGATGGAGCCGTGGGACGGCCCCGCCGCAGTCTGCTTTACCGACGGGCGCCAGATCGGCGCGACGCTCGACCGCAACGGGCTGCGCCCCGCACGCTATTGCGTGACCAGGGACGATCACGTGATTCTCGCCAGCGAGAGCGGGGTGCTGCCGATCGACGAGGCCGACATCCTGCGCAAATGGAGGCTGCAGCCGGGCAAGATGCTGCTGATCGATCTCGAGCAGGGTCGCATCGTCGGCGACGACGAGCTGAAGGCGCAGTTCGCGTCTGCACGACCCT
>JBBRFG010000087.1:0-10095 GCA_038224685.1 Sphingomonadales bacterium | reverse complement strand
ATCGTCCAGCGTCAGGATGCCCGCTTTGCCCAAAGTCACCAGCATCGCTTCGCTAAGATGCGGCATTTCGGCCAGCGCGTCTTCAACGCCAAGGCCCCGACGCTCTTCGCGCTGGCCATCTTCGCGCCGCTCAAGCGCTTCTGCCGCGCGGCTTTGCAGTTCCTGACCCAGCTCTTCATCAAAGCCTTCGATCGCGGCCAGCTCGGACATGTCGATAAACGCCACTTCCTCCAGCTCGCTAAACCCTTCGGCAACCAGCAGCTGCGAGAGCGTCTCGTCAACGTCGAGTTCTTCCTCAAACATCTTCGAGCGCTCAGTAAATTCGCGCTGACGCTTCTCTGATGATTCAGCTTCGGTCAAAATGTCGATCGCTGAACCGGTGAGCGAGGACGCCAGCCGCACATTCTGGCCGCGCCGCCCGATCGCCAGGCTTAGCTGATCATCGGGCACCACCACCTCGATGCGGCTTTCCTCTTCGTCGATCACCACGCGGCTAACGGTTGCTGGCTGGAGCGCATTGACCACAAAGGTTGCGGTGTCTTCGCTCCACGGAATGATGTCGATCTTCTCGCCCTGAAGCTCCTGAACAACCGCTTGAACCCGGCTGCCCTTCATGCCGACGCAAGCGCCGACCGGATCGATCGAGCTATCGCGGCTGATCACGCCGATTTTGGCGCGCGAACCCGGATCGCGTGCAGCGGCCTTGATCTCGATGATGCCATCGTAAATCTCGGGCACTTCCTGCGCGAACAACTTCTTCATGAATTCGGGATGCGCGCGGCTCAAGAAAATCTGCGGGCCGCGGTTCTGGCGCTCCACTTTCATAATCCAAGCTCGCACACGCTCGCCCACTCGCGGCACTTCGCGGGGGATTTGCTGATCGCGGCGGATCACGCCTTCGGCGCGGCCAAGGTTGACAATCACATGGCCGAATTCGACCGATTTGATCACCCCGGTGATCACTTCGCCCTGCCGGTCCTTGAACTCTTCGAACTGGCGTTCACGCTCAGCATCGCGGACCTTCTGGAAGATCACTTGCTTGGCCGATTGCGCATCGATGCGGCCCAGATCAACCGGGGGCAGCGGATCGACAATGAAATCGCCAACCTGCGCGCCGGGCTGCAACTTGTCGCCCTGTTTCTGATCGACCTGCTTGAAGTAATCTTCTACCTCTTCGACCACTTCGACCACGCGCCATAGCGTCAAATCGCCGGTTAGCGGATCGAGCTTGGCACGGATGTCGTTTTCCGCGCCGTAACGGTTACGCGCAGATTTCTGGATCGCTTCTTCCATCGCCTCGATGACAATCGACTTGTCGATCATCTTTTCGGTGGCGACCGCAGTGGCAATCGCTAGGAGTTCGGCCTTGTTGGCGGAAATGGCGCTGGCCATCAATCGTCTGCCTTTTCTAGTGAATCAGATGTGTCCGGGTCTTCGATGAGTTCGTCTGCCCCGCTGGTATCAAGCGGGCGGGTCGCGGCGATCAGCGCGTCGGTAAGGACGAGCTTGGCCGTGTAAATATCCGCAAGTGGCAGGCGCACGTCGCCAGCCTTTGCTTCGGCTACCAATACCATACCATTATCCAGACCGCCAAGCACGCCTTTGTTCACGCGCTGGCCGTCATAGGCCTTGTCCATCACGATCCGCACGTCATGGCCCGCCCAATTGGCAAAGTCTTTTTCGCGGGTCAGCGGGCGGTCAATCCCCGGCGAACTGACTTCAAGATGGTAGGCACCTTCGATCAAAACATCACCGGCTGCTTCAGCCGAATCGATCAGATCGGACACCCGGCGTGACAGAGCTGCGCACTGGTCAATCACCAACTGCCCGGTGGCCGGGTCTTCGGCCATGATCTGCAACGCCAAGCCGCCATCGCCTGCTTCGGACGCAATCATCGCCACGCGCACCAGTTCAAACCCGAGCGTGGTCGCTTCGGGTTCGATCAACTGGGTAAGGCGTGCAATATCTGCCACTGGTGCTCCGGTCGTAAGGCACGGTTGCAATGGGGAAAGGTGCCGGCCCCCGAAGGCGCCAACATCCAAACCTTGTCACGACAATGCCGGGATTGGCGCGTCACTTAGTCGCGGGCGCAGCATTTGGCAAGCGCCAACCGTGCCGGATCGCCATGGGCGTCAGCGTATCCGCCGGGCTGCGCGGGGATTATTTTTCCCCGGCGACCCAGCGCCGCACCTGGTCGCGCAGCGCTTCGCGTTCCGTCTGCTCAAAGGTTTCGGCATGGCTTCGCACCGCCAGCACCGCCGCGTGCGACAGCGGTTCATCAAAGACGAGCCCGTTGATCCCACCGCCCATGCCGGGTTCGCAGCGCACCGCTTCACCAAACACTTCGATCTGTCCGACCCAGAGAAAGCCGCCCGCGCCCACCGCCATTGGCGCAGCCAGCGCGATCCGCGCCCCGGTTTGAGACAGGTCGAGCAAAATACAATGTTGGAATTCGTAGACCGTCATGAACCGCACCGGGATCGACAATCGCAATCGCGCCGCCGCCCGCCGCCCGGTCAGTGCGGTGCCTGCTGGCGGGATAGGGATGGCGGACTCTAGCATGACGCCAGAGCATCGCCGATTATGCTGAAGTTCAGGGCAAGCAGCCCCTCGGGCGAATTACCTAAGGCCCGCTGCGACGTTCAGCGCGCCGGGCAATCCCAAATGTCAGTTGCCCCAGCCGTTTTTGGCGCTTTCCGATGATGGGCTGCGTTTGGCGGCGGGGTCAGCGTCGGATGGACGATAACCCCAGCCGTCCTTGGCCAGTTCTTCGGCCCGGCGAGCTTCAAATTCGGCTTTGATCGCCTCTTGGCTGACCCGTTCGACCCGGTCGCCTATCGAATCAACCGCCTTGGTTCCGACATAAGATGCACCGGCGGTCATCATCAGGCCGACGACCATGATCCCAAGCACGATCGCGCCGAAGATGTATCGGACACTGCTCGTCAGGTTTTCAACAATGTCGACAAGTGCGCGCATGAGTCCGCTCCCCGGCGTTCGCGTCTTCGGAGTGATACTACCAAAGCCTTGCGAAATGGTTATGCGCTGTCTTCCTGCCCCTCCATCAGCCCATGCTTGCGAATGGCATGGCGTAGTTGATCATAGGTCAGGCCCAGCGCCCGCGCGGTCTGGCGCTGGTTCCAGCGATGCCGCCCCAGCGCGTGTTGCAGGATCGTGCGTTCATGCGCATCGACCGCGCTGCGCAGATCATTCACGCCATCAAGATTGAGAGCGGCAGTCGGAGCCTCAACCGGCAGACTGGCCAAAGGCGCAGCGGTGCTCGCTGCGCGGCGGTGTTCAGGTTGGCGGGGCCGCCACGGGCTGTCAAACGGATCAAACTGCACATGGGCAATCGGCGTCTCGAAATCCGCCCAGCGATAGACCGCACGTTCGACCACATTGCGCAATTCGCGCACATTGCCAGGCCATTGGTGATCTTCCAGCGCGTCCATCACATGCCTGGCAAACCCCGGCCAGCGATCCCAATCGAGTTCGGCTGCCATCCGCCGCCCGAAATATTCGGTCAACACACCGATATCGCCTTCGCGCACCCGCAGCGGTGGCAGCGTGATAACCTCAAAACTCAGCCGGTCGAGCAGGTCGGCGCGGAATTCACCCGATGCCGCCAACGCGGGCAGATCATCATTGGTGGCCGCCACGATTCGCACATCAACCCGGATCGGGCGTGAGGCACCGATGCGGGTAATCTCGCCATACTCGACCGCGCGCAGCAGCCGTTCCTGCGCCCCCATCGACAGCGTGCCAAGTTCATCCAGGAACAGCGTGCCCCGGTCAGCCTCCTCAAACCGCCCGGTGCGCGCCTTGGTCGCGCCAGTAAACGCGCCCGCTTCGTGCCCGAACAGTTCAGCCTCAATCAGGGTTTCAGGCAGCGCTGCGCAGTTCATCGTGACCAGCGGCTCGCCCCAGCGGGCCGACAGGCGGTGCAGCCGTTCAGCGATCAGTTCCTTACCCGTGCCGCGCTCGCCGATCACCAGCACCGGGCGGTTCATTGATGCGGCACGGCTCGCGCGTTCGACCGCATCGAGAAAGGCCCCTGACTGACCGATAAACTGACTTTCAAGTTGCATTTCCAAACTATAGTGAAATTCACCAATGCTTGGCAATAGGTGCCAATATCGCGACACCCTGAAGCTGCAAGATCGGCGGATTTCCGCCATTTCCGCATTTTTGGCACGGCGGTTGCTATGTCATTGGCAAGACCACGAACACCACACGGGAGGCCCATGATGATCAACCGCAAACCCGCCGCCAGCCGCTTTTGGACCAGCAAACTTGGGCAGGCCGCGATGGCCAGCATTGCCGCGATGATGTTGATGATTGCGCTGTCTTCGCAAATCCAGCCCGGTGCAGTCAGCGCTGCCCCAATCGCATATCCCGCGCCCGATGCCGCCGCGATGATCGAGATTGCTTGAGATGGGCGATCCCCACACCCCTCCTGTTGACCACCTCGGGCCGGAGCGGCCCAATGCGGATGTCCCTTCCGCAGATGCTGCCGGCGGCGCGCAGCCCACGCGCGCCGACCACACCAGCGACGCTTCGGCCCACCCTCCTCACCTGATCAGTTCAGGACGGCTGACGCGGCTTGATGAAGAAATCGAAGCCTTGCGCCGCAACCCGAGCGCGAACCCGAACCAATCACAGCCGCGTACCGGCGGTGCCGACCAAAGCCGAGCATCAGCCCGGGACCGCGCCAATTCGTTCCTCGATGGAGTAGCCTTCATGGGCATTTTCAGCCGTACCCGCGACATCATTGCTGCCAATTTTAACGACATGCTCGACAAGGCGGATGATCCGACCAAGATGATCCGCATGATTATCCTCGAAATGGAGGAAACCCTGGTCGAAGTCCGCGCCAGCGCGGCGCGCACCATCGCCGATCAAAAGGAAATGCACCGCCACTGCGTGAAGCTTGACCGGTTGCAGGCCGATTGGGGTGAGAAGGCGCAGCTTGCCCTGTCCAAGGATCGCGAAGATCTCGCCCGGGGGGCGCTGGTTGAAAAGAAGAAGGCCGGTGACATGGCCGATCAGCTAAAAGGCGAAATTGCGGTGCTCGATGATGCCCTGCGCGCTTACGAGGAAGATATCGGCAAGTTGCAGCACCGTCTGCGCGAAGCCCGCAGCCGCCAGACCGCTATCGCGGCAAGGCTCGAAAGCGCGGAAAACCGCGTCAAACTGCGCACTTTGATGAGCACCGAACGCACGGACGAAGCGCTATCGCGGTTCGACCAGCTCGAACGCCGGGTCGATTACGCCGAAGGCCGCGCCGACGCTTTGCAGATAGCCGAAGGCAAGACCCCGTCGCTCGCCGATGAAATCGCGGCGCTGGCCGGATCGGACGCGATTGACGATGAACTTGCTGCAATGAAGAAGGCGCTGGGTAAAGACGCAGCGGAACAGGGGGAATAGGTCATGGATTTCGGTAGTGAGATTTTCCTTGTCCCCGCGATCTTCATCGGTCTGCCGTGGGTGATCATGCACTATGTCACCAAGTGGAAAACCGCGGCCACCATCACAACCGATGACGAGGTGTTGCTGGAAGAACTCTACAACCTTGCCAAGCGGCTCGATCAACGGATGGAAACGGTCGAACGGCTGGTTTCCAGCGACGATCCGGGTTTCTCCCCGGCCCGCCGCTTGATCGCTGAACATCAGGACGACAA
The DNA here is from genome assembly GCA_038224685.1 of Sphingomonadales bacterium. Taxonomy (GTDB): domain Bacteria; phylum Pseudomonadota; class Alphaproteobacteria; order Sphingomonadales; family Sphingomonadaceae; genus Erythrobacter. Next base: position 4,414 of record JBBRFG010000087.1, on the reverse strand, counting down.
TGCCCAGCTCCGCGAATTGGAAGCGCTGATCGCCGAGAAAAAAGGAACCCGCGCATGAACAGTCCCCGCACAACGTTGTACCGCGACAAATACAATGCCAAGCTGATGGGCGTGTGTTCCGGCATCGCCGATTACACCGGAATCAACGTGTTCTGGATCCGGTTTGCAGCAGTCGCTTCCTTGTTCATAACCAGCGGATCGTCGATCTTGGCCTACTTCATTGCCGGGTTTCTGCTCAACAAGAAGCCGCCGCATCTCTACCGCGACGAAAGCGAGCAGAAGTACTGGCAGGGCGTTCGCCAAAGCCCGCGCCGCACCGCCCGCGAAATCCGCTCGGCATTTCGCGACGTCGACCGGCGGCTGGCCGCAGTGGAAACCTACTACGTCAGCAGCAACCCGCGCCTGAACGCCGAAATTGAGCGGCTGCGCTGACAATCTGACTTTGCCCAAGGGGGATTTGAACAATGGAAGGCTATCTTGCCCTGATGATCCCGATCATCGCTATGATGATCCCGATCGTCGCAATCTGGACCAAGCATCAGCAGAAACTGGCTGAAATGCAGGTCGGCGCCACCGCAAATCAGACCGCCGAGAAAGCCGCGCAATACGCGACCCACATCCAGCGGCTTGAAGACCGGGTTCAGGTGCTCGAACGGATCGTCACCGATCGCGGCTATGACATCGCCACTCAGATTGAGGCATTGCGCGATACGCGCCGGGTGGATGAACAGGGCGCGGGCGTCCCGCTCGGCCTTGGTAAGGAGCGGGTGTGATGGAGTTCTCAAAATCAGTCGTTGTTGTCGCCATCGTTGCGCTCACCATGGTCGGTTGGTTGGTCAATAACTGGATGCGCACCAAGCATGGCTATGCACTCGAGGATTTTGGAGGCGGCAAGACCGAACGCACGGACAATGCCGAAACTCAGCGCCTCCAAGTCGAGAACCGCGCGCTGCACGACAAGCTCGATGCGATGCAGGACCGCATGATCGTGCTCGAAAAAATCGTCACCGATCGCGGCTATTCGCTGGCCGACGAGATCGAGGCGCTGCGGGAGACGCGCCGTCTGGATAACGGCTCAGCGCGACCGCTCGGCCCCGAGAACAAGGAGCGGGTGTGATGGAGCCGACCGATTTTCTCCCCTATCTCGGCTGGATTGTCGGCGGGGCGTTTACGCTGGGCGGGGCTGGCATCCTCACTTCATTCCAGCTCACCCGGATGAAGATCAAGAACGGCTACCCGCTGGAAGGCATGTGGGGCCAATCCTTGAAGCCCGGATCGGATCAGCAGACCGCCCACCGCGTCACGCTGCTGACCCAAGAAAACGCCGAACTGCGCGCTGAGCTGGGCGCGGTGAAAGACCGGCTGATCAACGTCGAACGGATCGTCACCGACGGCGGCTATCATCTGGGCGCGGAGATTGATGCGCTGCGGGATCGGGCGCTGGCAAACCTCAAAGATAAAGGTGAAGCATGATCAGTAGCTGGGCTATCGTCGCAATCATCGCCATCATTGTTTGGGGCGTGGTGCAATTTGCCAAGGCCCGCGCCGGGATTATCACGGACGAGGATGGCAACGAAAAACTGGCACCGCGTGACGATGCCCGCAGCGTCGCCGAGATCGAAGCGGCGCGGCGCGAGGTCACCGAACTGCGCGACCGGGTCAAAGTGCTGGAACGGATCGTCACAGATAGCAACAGCGGCGACGCGCGTGAACAGGCGCGGATCAGCGCCGAAATCGAAGCTTTGCGAGCGCTGCCCTCCGCCGCGCGGAACCTTAAGGAGGAACAGAGCGAATGATTACGCCCCTGCTCGAACCGACAGTGGTGATGGCGACATCCAGCCTGATCGCGATTATCGTCATCGCCGCTGCGCTGCTGCGCGGCTGGCAGGGCTGGCTGGAACTGAAACGGCGGGAGCTTGATCGCACCGCGCCCCGCCCGGCACGTGAGGATGGTTTGCATGGGGAGGGCTCCAGCATCGGCAGCGCCCGGATCGAAATGGCCGATCTGAAAGAACGCATCCGCAAGCTGGAAGCCATCGCCAGCGGGGTCGATCTGTAAACAGCGCGACCAATACTGCCTCGCAGTCCGGCGGGATCAACGGTTAAATCAGCGGAACCGCCGTCGCTCCAGCCCGTTCATGCTGAGCTTGTCGAAGCACTGCCCTTTCTTCTAGTGCATCCGCGCAAAAGCAGGGCGAACGGAGTTGATCATTGCGCACCCTTTCCGACATTCTCGAAGAATATGAATTCCTTGAAGGCGACGACCGTTACGCCCTGTTGATCGAGCTTGGCCGCACGCTTGACCCGATGCCCGATGCGCTGAAAACCGATGCGACGCTAGTGCGCGGGTGTTCAGCCGCGGTGTGGGTCTATCCCACCGGCGCGGATGGCAACGCGCTGCATTTCCTCGCCGATAGCAATGCTGCGATTACCAAAGGGATCGTCGCGCTGGTAATTGCGGCGGTGCAGGACAAGCCTGCTGACGAAGTCGCAGGGATGGACGTGATGGCCACCCTTGCCCCGTTCGACCTCAAAAGCCAGCTATCGAGCAACCGCACCCAAGGCGTGCCCAATATGATTGCGCTGGTTCAGCATCACGCCGAACGGCTTTCGGCAGCCGGATAGTTCGGCGTTGATCGGTTGGCACAGCGCCATCAATGTTTCACGTGAAACATCACACCAAATACACGGCTGGCGCAGGCTAAAGGGGGTCTAGAGGGGGTCTAGCAGGGGTCTAGCAGAGCCTGGACTGCCGCAAAAACGGTCACGTCGCCGCGTCGCGCACCACCGCCACGCCCGCTTCCTTCTGCCGCTTCAATTCCGCTTTCAACTTGGCCGGATCGCGCGCGATCACGAAGCCAAAGCTGACCCCGCCTTCCTTGCCGATGGTCGCATGGTGCAGCTTATGCGCCTGCACCAGCCGCTTGGCATAGCCTTTGCGCGGCACCCAGCGCCAATAGCGTTGATGCACCAGCCCATCATGCACCAGCGTATAAATCACCCCGTACAGCGTGATCCCAACCGCAAACCACCACAGCCAATCCCAATACAGCGCGCCGTAGATATACATGCCCGCATTGATCGTGCCGAACACCACCGCAAACAAATCATTCTGTTCCAGCACATTATCATGCGGTTCGTGATGGTCGCGGTGCCAGCCCCAGCCCCAGCCGTGCATGATATATTTGTGCGCGACCCACGCAAACACCTCCATGCCGATGAGCGACGACATGACAGTCAGGAACACCGCAAGCCAGCTCATGCAGGCACCTGTTCGGCTATTGGGGTCTGCGCCACCCCGGCGCGGCGCGCACGCGGCAGCGCCCACCACGGCACATCGGGGCGGCGGTGGTGTTCAAGATGGTAACCAAAATGGAAACACGAGGCGAGACTGGCAAGCGTGCCGAAATCCTCGCTGCGGGTGTTGTGCCGATCAGCAAACCCTACCCCATCCTCGGTCGCCAGATGCCGATGCGGACGGAAAGTGCCGAAATAAAACAATTGCAGCGACGATGCCAGCGCTGGCAGGCCATACAGCATGACAATCTGCACCATCGCAATATCCAGCACCAGCCAGTAGATACCGACAACCGTGTGGACAAACAGGATTGATCGCCAGCCAAAATACCGCCGGAAAAACGTCGCGTACCAGCGGCGGAAATCATCGGGGTGATGTTCATCAAAATCCGGATCGCCCGCGCGGCCCGACAGCTTGTGATGGGCAAAGTGGGCATCGCGCAACTGCCGCCACGCAAAGCCCGCATACAGCGCCAACAACACCGTGCCGATGGCGCCGTTCAGCTTGGGCCGCCCCGGCACCAGGCTGCCGTGCATCGCATCATGGCAGACGATAAACACCCCCACTGAAAGCCAGCATTGCACCATCGCCAGCATCAGCGCGAACGGCCAATTGCTCCACGAAAGTTTAAACACAAACATGCCGTAAGCGTGAATGCCAAGCCAACTGCCCGCAATGGCAAGCGCCAGCGCGAGACCAATCAAGCCTTGGTGCGCGCGGGCAGGAAGGGCGAGCTGCGGGGTCATCTTACAGGTATACGCACGGGCGGGGCATGGGGTTGCGTATAGAATGCTGACACCGGCGCGCAATTGCGTTTTGCAGGCAAGGGGTCACCGCACTTCGACCCCTTTCCAAAACGCGATGCGGTCTGCGATTTCGGCGGCAGCGGGTTTGGGTTCGGGATAATACCACGCGGCATCGGGGTTGGTCTTGCCCGCGACGCTGAGCGAATAATAGGAGGCGGTGCCCTTCCACGGGCAGGACGTATGGGTGTTGCTGGCGACCAGATATTGCGCGCCCACATCCTTGCGCGCGAAATAGTGATTGCCATCAACCACCACCGTATCATCGCTCTGCGCAATAACCGCGCCGTTCCACATTGCCTTGACCATCGGT
>JBBRFG010000086.1:0-10168 GCA_038224685.1 Sphingomonadales bacterium | reverse complement strand
CGCACCATAGTGTTGTAATACCGGATCGCCGCCGGCCGCCCGGTCGGGCGGGACGGACGACAGGACGTGCGTGGCCGCCGCCGTCGCCGCCAGAACCGCATCACCATCGGTGAACGCAATATCGCCCGCGCTGCCGGTCGCGGTGACCTGCCATCCGCGCGCCTTTACCGCCTCGGCAATGCGTGCCGCAGTATAGCCCAGACCAAAGATCAAAAGATGCGTCATGCTGCCAACCTTGCCGTTCGGGTCGAGCGAAGTCGAGAGGCTTGGCGAATGTGTCTCGACTACGCTCGGCACGAACGGGTAGAGAGCGGGTCATGGACATTGCAACCACCCCGATGAGCCCCGATGGCAACCCTGAACTGGCAGACGCCGCGCCGACCCCGCACGCGCCGCCGGTGATCCGGCGCGAGGATTATCAGCCGTTCGCATGGCTGGTGCCGGCCACGGAGCTTGATTTTCAGCTTGGGCTGGAGGCGACCCGCGTCACCGCAACCTTGCGGGTTGAGCGCAATCCTGCGGCTGATCCCTCACCCGAACTGCGGCTGAATGGCGACAGTCTGACAGCTACCAGCGTTGCGGTCGATGGCGCGCTGAGCAGCGATTGGCGGATGGATGGCCCCGACCTGATCCTGACCCTGCCGGGCGCGGCGCATACGGTTACGATCGTCACCGAGATCAATCCCAGCGCCAACACCCAGCTGATGGGTCTGTATGCGTCGTGCGCGATGCTCTGCACCCAATGCGAGGCCGAGGGGTTCCGGCGCATCGCCTTCTTCCCGGATCGGCCCGATGTGCTGTCGACCTATTCGGTGCGGATGACGGGCGACACGGCATTGTTCCCGGTGTTGCTGTGCAACGGTAACCGCGTGGCCGAGGGCGCTGATGATGATGGCACGCATTGGGCCGAATGGCACGATCCCTGGCCCAAGCCATCTTATCTGTTCGCGCTGGTGGCGGGTAATCTGGTCGCCAATTCCAAACCGTTCACCACGCAGTCTGGCCGCCAGGTCGAATGCAACGTCTGGGTGAGGGCCGATGACCTTGCGCGCACCGATCACGCGGTTGAATCGCTGCATCGATCGATGGCATGGGATGAACAGGTGTTCGGGCGCGAATACGACCTTGATCTGTATAACATCGTTGCCGTGTCTGATTTCAACATGGGGGCGATGGAGAACAAAGGGCTCAACGTCTTCAACACCAAATATGTGCTGGCCGACCCTGATACCGCTACCGACGCTGATTTCGACGCGGTGGAAGGCGTGATTGCGCACGAATATTTCCACAACTGGTCGGGCAACCGCGTGACCTGCCGCGACTGGTTCCAGCTTTCGTTGAAAGAAGGCTTTACTGTGCTGCGCGATCAGCTGTTTTCGCAAGATATGCGCGGGCAAGCGGTCAAGCGGATTGAGGATGTGCGGATGTTGCGCGCGGCGCAGTTCCCCGAGGATGCCGGGCCGCTGGCCCACCCAATCCGGCCTGACAGCTACCGCGAGATCAGCAATTTCTACACCGCCACGGTCTATAACAAGGGTGCCGAGGTCATCCGCATGATGCGCACGCTTGCGGGCGTCGAGCGATTCCGGGCGGGCACTGACCTGTATTTTGCCCGTCACGACGGCGAAGCGGCGACCTGCGAGGATTTCGTCTGCGCGATGGAGGAGGGGGCGAAGCTTGACCTCACGCAGTTCCGCCGCTGGTATTCGCAGGCCGGGACGCCGCGCGTGGCGGTGTCGCAGGCGGTCGAAGGTGACACGCTTGTTCTGACGCTCAAGCAGTCGGTGCCTGCCACCCCCGGCCAGCCCGACAAGTTGCCGACGCCGATTCCGCTGCGGATCGCGGTGCATTCGCGGGCCAGCGGCACACTGGGAGCCGAACAACTGATCGTGCTGACCGAGGCCGTGCAGACCTTCGCCCTGCCGCTGGCGGGCGGTGATCCGGTGGTGTCGATCAACCGAGGCTTCACCGCGCCGGTGGTGATTGAGCGCAGTCTGGCGCGCGAAGACCTCGTGTTCCTGGCTGCGTGCGATGATGATCCCTTTGCCCGGTCTGAAGCCTTACAGGAACTGGCGGTCGGCCATCTGATCGGCAGCGCAAGCGGCACGGTGTCTGCCGCTGATCACGCCGCAGGTGAGGCCGCGATCATCGGCGCGTTCCGATCAAGCCTGATGGACACCGCGCTTGATGATGCGATGCGCGGCGAGTTGATGCTGCTGCCATCCGAAACCTATCTGTTCGAAGCGATGGCCACAGGCGAGCGCAAGGCTGATCCCGGCGCAATCCACACCGCGCGCGAAGGGCTGAAGGCCGCGATTGGCACCGCCTTGGCCGATGAATTGCTGGCGCTCCACGCCCGTGCCTGTGCTGTAACGCTCGGTGATCCGGCGGGGCGCGGGGCGCGCAAGGTCAAAACCACCGCGCTCGCGCTGATTGCGGCGGCTGATCCGTCGTGCGCGGCAACGCTGGCAGCGGCGCAATATGATGCGGCGGATAATATGACCGACCGGCAGGGCGCGCTGATGGTGCTGTGCGGGATTGATTGCCCAGCGCGGGCGGAGCGGCTGGCGTCATTCCACCAACGCTACACCGGCAATGATCTGGTCATCGACAAGTGGTTCACTTTGCAGGCGCTCTCGCTCCACCCCGATGTCATCGCGCAGGTGCGCACATTGGCCGCGCACCCTGATTTCACCATGAAGAACCCCAACCGCGTGCGATCGCTCCACATGGCGTTTGCGGGCAATCCCGAGGGGTTTCACGCGGCGGACGGCGAAGGATACCGCATGGTCGCCGACGTGATCCTTGCGCTCGATCCGATCAACCCGCAGACCGCTGCGCGGTTTGTGCCAGCGCTGGGACGTTGGCGGCGGATTGAACCGGTGCGGGCCGCGCTGATGAAAGCTGAGCTTGAACGGATCGCGGCGGCAGGCAATCTGTCGTGCGATACCTTTGAACAGGTCAGCCGCAGCCTTGAAGGTTGATCGAGCGCCCTTCGCGGTTGATCGCTCTCCTTTGCTCGGCGGCATCCCGCACGGCTTTTTCGGCAGCGCGGGGGGCGGGCACCAATTCGGGTTTGGTGGGCCGGGTGATGCAGCAGATGTTCGCGCGCTGCGCGCTGCGGGTGCAAACGTAATCCTGCCCGGCGGCAGGCTGGCCGCGCCGCATCAGGTGCATTCGCTTGACGTAGTGGTGGCAGATACGGCTTGGGATGATGCTGCTGAAGGCCGGCCGGTTGCCGATGCCGTGGTCACCGCAACGCGCGGCATTGTGCTTGGCATTGTTACAGCGGACTGCGGCCCGATTTTGTTCGCTGACTCGCAAGCAGGGGTGATCGGCGCAGCCCATGCCGGTTGGCGCGGCGCGGCAGATGGCGTGATCGAAAACACCATTGCCGCGATGGAAGCACTTGGCGCGCAGCGGGCCAATATCGCCGCTGTCCTTGGCCCGACCATCGCTCAACCGAGTTACGAGGTCGATGCCGCCTTGCGCGACCGGTTTGACGCTGGCGCAGCTGCGTTCTTTGCCCCCGCGCCCATCCGCGCCGGGATCCCCCGCTGGCAGTTCGACCTGCCGGGGTTTATTGCTGCACAGCTGGACGATGCGGGCCTTAGCAAAATTGCGGATATCGGGCGGGATACTTTTTCACTTGCCGCGCGTTACCACTCGCATCGACGCTCTACGCAGGCTGGCGCGGCGAATTATGGTCGGCAGATCAGTATGATCGCGCTACCATAAGGCGCAGTTGCATAGCGGCGAACAGGCTTTGATGAAAAGACGGTTGGATTTCGGGCTGTTTGCCGTTAATTGCCCGCGCCAACATTATTATGAATGACGTGGCGGGCGAATTTTTGGCCAAAGCGGCAACCAGTTGAACGAATGTCATCGAAGGCTGCGGCCTTTGCAATTGCAACAACACACTGCAACGGGCGGTTTGCCTTCGCAGGTATACGAGCAGGGTATTTGACGATGGCTGACATCAGCGGCGCCGCCACCCCAATGGCCGCTTCGGAAATGCTTGATGGGACCGGCGGTGTACGCCGCCGTGACTGGATCCATGTCGCTGCGCTCAGCACGGCTGGCGTGGGCGCTGCGTCGGTGTTGATTCCGCTGGTGAGCCAAATGGCTCCTTCAGCAGATGTGCTTGCGCAAAGCAGCACCGAGGTGGACGTGAGCGCGATTGAGGAAGGTCAGGCCATCAAGGCGATTTTCCGCAAACAGCCACTGTTTGTCCGGCGGCTGACAGCGGCTGAAATTCAACAGGCCAACGCGGTTGACGTGGCGAGCTTGCGTGATCCGCAGACCTTGGCCGAACGCACCAAGGTAGGGCACGATGCCATGCTGATAACCATGGGCGTTTGCACGCACTTGGGATGCGTTCCGCTCGGCGCGGGATCGGGCGAAGATCGCGGTGAGTTTGGCGGCTATTTCTGCCCCTGCCACGGTTCGCATTACGACACCGCCGGGCGGATTCGCAAAGGCCCAGCACCGAAAAACCTGATGGTCCCTGACTACGAATTTTTGTCCGACACGGTCGTCCGCGTCGGCTAAGCTTGCGTATCTGAAGCACAACAATAATCGACCCGATCCGTAACATCGATCATTCCGAGAGAACGCTATGAGTTTCGCATGGGCAAAGCAGTACGAACCGCAATCCGCTTTTACAAAGTGGCTTGATGAAAAATTGCCGTTTCCGCGGCTGGTTTACAGCGCAGTAGGGGCGGGATATCCTGTCCCTCGCAATTTGAACTACATGTGGAATTTCGGCGTGCTCGCCGGGTTCTGCTTGATGTTGCAGATTGTTACCGGCGTCGTTCTGGCAATGCACTATGCCGCCAATTCGGCGGTGGCGTTCGGCACGGTCGAACATGTTATGCGCAACGTCAACTACGGCTGGATGATGCGCTATGCCCACGCCAACGGGGCGAGCTTCTTCTTTATCGTGATCTACCTGCACATTTTTCGCGGGCTGTTTTATTCGTCGTACAAAGCTCCGCGCGAGATGATCTGGCTACTGGGCGTGGTGATTTTCCTGCTGATGATGGCGACCGCTTTCATGGGCTACGTGCTGCCGTGGGGCCAGATGAGCTTTTGGGGCGCGCAGGTGATCACCGGTCTGTTTGGCGCGATCCCGCTGGTGGGTGAGCCGTTGCAGGTGTGGCTGCTGGGCGGGTTTGCGCCTGACAATGCTGCGCTCAACCGCTTCTTCTCATTGCACTTTTTGATGCCGTTTGTGATTGCGGGGGTCGTGATCCTGCACATCTGGGCGCTGCATATCCCGGGTTCGTCCAACCCGACCGGCGTGGAAGTGAAAAGCCAAAGCGATACTGTGCCGTTCCACCCCTACTACACGTCGAAAGATGGTTTTGGGCTGGGCGTGTTCCTGATCGCGTTCACCGTAATGATGTTTTTCCTGCCCAACGCATTGGGGCATCCGGATAACTACATCGAAGCCAACCCGCTTTCGACCCCAGCATTGATTGTTCCGGAATGGTATTTCTATCCGTTCTACGCGATCCTGCGCGCCTTTACCGGCGATCTGACGATCCCCTTCACCGGCATCGTGCTGATCCCGGCAAAGCTGCTCGGCGTGATCGGGATGTTCGGTTCGATCCTCGTGTGGTTCGTCTTGCCTTGGCTCGACAAAAGCCCCGTCCGGTCGGGTCATTATCGCCCGCTGTTCCGCAAGTTCTTCTGGTTTGGTCTCATTCCGACGATGGCAGCGCTGTTCTATCTGGGCGGCACCCACGCGGAAGAACCTTACATCATGCTCAGCCAGTTTTTCACCGCCTATTACTTCATGCACTTTTTGGTGATCTTGCCGATCATCAGCCAGATTGAAGTCCCCAAGCCGCTGCCTTTCTCGATCACCGAAGGGGTGCTGGGCAAAGCTGCGACGAAGGGTGCGCCGCGCACTGGTGCGGTCGATGATGGGGATGTGGGCGCTTTGCCGGGTGGTTCGCTGCAACCCGCCGAGTAATCGGCGGGCGCAGTTTCCAAGCAATTTGACGCGATAATCAGAAAGAGTTCGGTCATGTCTATTCGTCTCGGGGGCATCATTACGGGCCTCGCCATCACACTGGTGCTGGTGCTGTGGTCGCTGTTGCCCGGCGTTTACAACTTTGCCTTTGGCCCTCCGGCCGAAAAGCCCGCGTCTTACGCATTCTACGAACACGGCGAAGGCCCAGAGGGCGGGTTCTCGTTCGATGGCGCTATGGGCAAGTGGGATGTCGCGCAATTGCAGCGTGGCTATCAGGTTTACAAAGAGGTCTGCTCGGCCTGCCACAGCCTGAAGTTTGTGGCGTTCCGCAACCTTGAGCAGTTGAGTTACACCGAAGCCGAAGTCGACGCCGAAGCCGCGACCTGGACCGTGCCGGGGATCGATCCCAACACCGGTGAAACCAGCACCCGTCCCGGCGATCCGACAGATTATTTCCCAATGCCGTTCCCCAACGCCATCGCGGCAGCAGCGGCCAACAACAATGCGATCCCACCGGACTTGTCGTTGATAACCAAGGCGCGGCACGACGGATCGAATTATGTCTACTCACTGCTGACCGGCTATGGCGAACCCGATCCTGCCAAAGCGGCGAAAGTGGGTTTTGAAACACCGACCGGGCTGTATTTCAACAAGCACTTCCCCAATGTGAACATTGCGATGGCTCCGCCGCTGGCAATTGATGGACAGGTGACTTATGCCGATGGCACTGCGTCGACCATCCCGCAGATGGCAACCGACGTAGCGGCGTTTCTGACCTGGACCGCCGAACCGTCGCTGGTTCAACGCAAGCAAACCGGTTGGTTCGTCCTCGGGTTTCTGCTGTTCGCTACAACGCTGGCATTTTTCTCGTACAAGCAGATTTGGGCCGGGATGAAGACGAAGAAAAACTAAGCCTCGCCTCATCAAGCAAACATCGCGAGCGCCCCGTCGTCCCTTGCGGATGCCGGGGCGCTTGTGCATTCAGGGACGCAAAGGGGCCTTTTGCTATGACCGCACCGCATCTCTCGCCATCCGAGCTGAAAGCGCTGGTGCGCACGGTTCCGGATTTCCCCGCGCCGGGGATCATGTTCCGCGACATCACCACGCTGATCGGCGATCATCAGGGCATGGCGTCCAGCGTGCATCACCTCGCCGCGCTGGCCGATGCAGCAGGCGCGCACAAGGTCGCCGGGATGGAAGCGCGCGGGTTCATTTTTGGCGCGGCGGTTGCGGTGCAATTGGGCGTTGGGTTCGTGCCGGTGCGCAAGCCCGGCAAGCTGCCGGTTGCCACCATCGGGATCGACTACGCGCTCGAATACGGCACCGACCGGTTGGAGATGGACCCGGACGCGATTGTGCCGGGCCAAAAGGTGGTGATCGTCGATGATCTGATCGCTACCGGCGGCACCGCGCTCGCCTCGGTCGAATTGCTGCGCAAGGCAGGCGCGGTGATCGAAGCGGCACTGTTCGTGATCGAGTTGCCCGATCTTGGCGGCGCGGCGCGGCTGCGCGATGCCGGAATTGCAGTCAGCGCGTTGATGGAATTTGACGGCGACTGAGTTTGCCCGCTGGTTCCGTCCGCTTAGGCCAACCGCGCAACTTCATTCAGCACCCGCTCGGCCCATTCGGCGCGGCAAATCAGCAAGTCGGGCATGTACGTATCAGCGCGGTTGTAGATCAGCGGTGACCCATCAATCCGCGAACAATGCAGCCCATGCGCCCGCGCCACCGCTACCGGCGCGCAGCTATCCCATTCGTGTTGACCGCCCGAATGCAGATAAACCTCAGCCTCACCGCGCACCACCGCCATTGCTTTGGCCCCCGCGCTGCCCATCGGCACCAACACCCCGCCAAGCATTTGCGCCGCCGCCTCAGCCTCACGCGCGGGGCGGGTGCGGCTGACAAGAAAGCGCGGTTGTTCCGCCATTGGTTGCAGCGGCACAAGCCGGTCCGAACGCAGCACCACCCCGCCGCTCGGCTCCGGCCCATCCAGCCCCGGAAGCGCCACTGCGCCAACGCTCGCGATCCCGTCAATTGCCAGCGCGACATGCACAGCCCAATCGGCGCGCCCCTCGCCATATTCGCGGGTGCCATCGACCGGATCAATGATCCACACCCGCGACTGCGTCAGGCGCGCGGGATTGTCGTTCACTTCTTCTTCGGACAACAACCCATCGCTGGGCCGCTCGGCTCGGATTGCGCGGCACAGGAACTGGTTGGCGGCGGCATCACCGGCCGCGCCCAGCGCTTTTCCCCTCAGCTGCCCAGTGCGCCGCATATCCAGCAGCAGCTGGCCAGCCTCCCCAGCCAACCGCGCCGCCAGTTCGCCGTCGCTTAGGCTGGCCGCGCTCATTTGAGCGGCAGGATCTGCTGGATGATGAACCGCGCGGCGTCTTCGGCCGTCATATCGACGGTGTTGACCCTGATTTCCGCGCGCTCGGGCGCTTCATACGGGCTGTCGATCCCGGTAAAGTTCTTGAGCTGGCCCGCGCGCGCCTTTTTATACAGGCCCTTCACATCGCGCGCCTCAGCAACCTCGAGCGGCGTATCGACGAAAATCTCGATAAATTCGCCCGGTTGCAGCATGTCGCGCACAATTTGCCGTTCGGCCCGAAATGGTGAGATAAAGGCGGTCAGCACAATCAGCCCGGCATCGGCCATCAGCCTTGCAACTTCGCCCACCCGGCGGATATTTTCGATCCGGTCAGCCTCGGTAAAGCCAAGATCGCGATTAAGCCCGTGGCGGACATTGTCACCATCGAGCAGGAAGGTGTGGCGGTTCATCGAGAACAGCTGCTTTTCGACCTCGTTGGCGATGGTCGATTTGCCGCTCCCCGAAAGCCCGGTAAACCACAGCACGCGCGGGATCTGGTTTTTCATCGCGGCATGATCAGCGCGGGTGATCGCCGTCGGCTGCCAATGGACATTATCGGCACGGCGCAGGCTGAATTCGATCATCCCGGCCGCGACGGTGGCGTTGCTGAACTTGTCGATCAGGATGAACCCGCCCAGCTCGCGGCTGGCCGAATAGGGTTCAAACACGATCGGCTTGTCAGTCGCAAACTCCGCCACGCCGATGGCATTGAGGCCAAGCGTCTTGGCCGCCAGATGGTCGAGGCTGCCCATGTCGATCTCGTATTTGGGCGGCTGGACGGTGGCGGTGACCATCTGCGTACCGAGTTTGAGCCAATATCCGCGCCCCGGTTTCAGCGCCTCTTCGTCCATCCAAACCAAGGTTGCGCAGAACTGGTCGGAGACTTGCGGCGGGTCGCCAGCCGCCGCGATGGTGTCACCCCGGCTGCAATCGACCTCGTCAGCGAGCGTGAGGGTGACCGATTGGCCCGCGACCGCCTCATCAATGTCGCCAGCAAAGCTGACGATCCGCTTGACCGTGCTGGTCTTGCCCGAAGGTACGATCCGCACAGGATCGCCAGGACGAATGACACCGCTGGTGATTTGCCCGGCAAACCCACGAAAATCGAGGTTGGGGCGGTTGACCCACTGCACCAGCAGCCGAAATGGCTTCGCCTGCGCGGCGTCCGCATCGACCTCGACGGTTTCGAGCTGCAACATAAGCGGATCGCCGCCAAACCAGGGCGTGTTTGCCGACGGGGCGGTAATGTTGTCGCCCTTAAACCCCGAAATCGGGATGCATGTAAAATCTTCAATGCCAATGGAATCTGCAAACGCCCGGTAATCATCACAGATCGCATTATACCGCTCGCGATCATAGCCGATCAGATCCATCTTGTTCACCGCCAGCACCACGTGGCGGATGCCGAGCAAGTGGACCAGATAGGAATGCCGCCGCGTCTGGGGCAGCACACCTTTGCGCGCATCGATCAGAATCACGGCCAGATCAGCAGTCGATGCGCCGGTCACCATGTTGCGGGTATATTGTTCGTGCCCCGGACAATCGGCCACGATAAACTTGCGCTTTTCGGTGGTGAAAAACCGGTAGGCGACATCGATGGTGATGCCCTGTTCGCGTTCAGCCGCAAGGCCATCGACCAGCAGTGCGAAATCGATCTCGCCGCCTTGCGTGCCGTGCCGCTTGCTATCGCTTTCGAGCGCGGCGAGCTGATCTTCGAAGATCATTTTGGAATCGTATAATAGCCGCCCGATCAGGGTCGATTTGCCATCATCCACGCTGCCGCAGGTGATGAAGCGCAGCAGGCTTTTGTTCTG
>JBBRFG010000085.1:0-10556 GCA_038224685.1 Sphingomonadales bacterium | reverse complement strand
GGAGCCTGACGCCTTGTCAAAAAATTTCCCAATACTGGACGAGTGAGCTTGTCTGTAAGTACCCACCCGCTTGCCAAGAGGCGGCCGGTGTGATTCGCACTACCGATGAATCGCAAGGAACCTGAGCGCTTTACGAAGCCCGAGTTGATCGACCTTTTGCTGGGTCTGGATCGTCCCGGCAACACATCGCGAACATTATCAAAGCCGCCATCGACCGACCAGAAAGGCAAGCGGGAGGGTTCACGGCCCGGTGGTGCAAAGCCTGGGCACAAAGGCCACCCCCCGCGCGCTGGCCGAAGCGCCCGATGCGCACGAAGACTATCGCCCGGCGCATTGCCAGCATTGCGGCCTGCCATTTGGCGAAGACGCGGCGAGCGAGGTGATTGGCGAATATGACGACATCGACCTTCCGCAAGTGAGGCCGTTGGTCTGGCGGCATCGCAGACTGGCCTGCCGCTGCGCGGCGTGCGGCAAGGCGACCAGCGCGCCTTTGCCACCGGTCGCGCAGGTCACACCATTTGGCCGCCCCATCCATGCGCTGGCACTCTATCTCAAGACCAACCAGTTGTTTTCCTATGGGCGGTTGCAGGGCGTATTTCGCGATCTGTTCGGGCTGGATATCAGCCAGGGCGCGTTGATGAACATGTTCAAACGCACAGCGCCGCTGTTTGCCACCAGGCGCAACGATGCGCTGGCGGCCTTGCGCCGCGCGCAAGTTGTGGCTTGCGACGCGACGGGCATACCCAAACTCGCCATCGCGAACAGCCATCGGCTGCAGCTCTTGCGGTCATCAGGGCCGGGCAAACACGCATACGCGTCTTGTGTTTCAAAGCCGTCAGGAATGGCGCAAGCCATGCTTCAAGTTTATCGCCCCACGCATCCGCCATCGCCAGCCCCGATAATAGCTGCCTCCCCATCAATCAGGGTTTTCGCTCTTTGAGAATCCTGAAAATTATCCTTCTGCCAAAGTGGTGTTAAGACAAAATTGCCATCTGGCTTTACCTCTCGTCCATGCAAACAAGCGAACGTTTACGGTTGCTTATCCTGCTATGCGCAGGTTTTGTACGAAATGTCATCCAAGAGCTTATTGTGACCAGGGGAGACCGCTGCATCCCGCCAGAAACGTTTGGTTGCTGCGTCGGTTTTGACCGACTGCGAGCGGCCCATTGAGCCTGCTACATGCGGTCGTCGCGCTGCTGGTGCTTTGCAAATGGATAGGCGCGAGGTGTTGCGTTTTTGGAGAATGACACCGGCGCAGTGCGCGGCTAAGCGGTGCGGTGATGACTGACCTTTCTTTGATCCGTAACTTTTCGATCATTGCCCATATTGATCATGGCAAATCGACCCTCGCCGACCGGCTGATCCAGTTCACCGGAGGCCTCACCGCGCGTGAGATGTCTGCGCAAGTCCTTGATAATATGGACATCGAAAAGGAGCGCGGGATCACGATCAAGGCCCAGACCGTGCGCCTCAACTACACCGCCAAGGACGGCCAAACTTATCAGCTCAACCTGATGGACACCCCCGGCCACGTCGATTTCGCCTACGAAGTCTCCCGCTCCCTCGCCGCGTGCGAAGGCGCGTTGCTGGTGGTGGACGCAGCGCAAGGGGTCGAGGCCCAAACCCTCGCCAATGTTTACAAGTCGATCGAGCACGACCACGAAATCGTCTCAGTCATCAACAAGATCGATCTGCCCGCGGCTGAACCCGAAAAGGTCCGCAAGGAGATCGAGGATGTCATCGGCCTCGATGCATCGGACGCCGTCCTTGCCAGCGCCAAATCGGGCATCGGCATCGAAGACGTGCTCGAAGCGGTGGTGACCCGTATCCCCCCGCCCAACGGCAAGATCGACGCCCCGCTCACCGCCAGCCTGGTCGATAGCTGGTACGATCCCTACCTCGGCGTCGTCATTCTGGTGCGCGTGATCGACGGGATGCTGTCCAAGGGCCTCAACATCCGCTTTATGCAAGGCGGCACCCAGCATCTGGTTGACCGCGTCGGCTGCTTCACCCCCAAACGCACCGACCTCAACGAACTCGGCCCGGGCGAAATTGGCTTCATCACTGCGCAAATCAAAGAGGTCGAACAGGCCCGCGTCGGCGACACCATCACCACCGTAAAGAACGGCGCCACCATCGCGCTGCCCGGCTACAAGGAAGTGCAGCCGGTGGTGTTCTGCGGGCTGTTCCCGGTGGACGCTGCCGACTTTGAAAAATTGCGCGAATCCATCGCCAAATTGCGATTGAACGATGCCAGCTTCAGTTTCGAAATGGAAAGCTCCGCCGCATTGGGCTTTGGCTTCCGCTGCGGGTTCCTTGGCCTGTTGCACCTTGAGATCATTCAGGAACGCCTGACCCGCGAATATGATCTTGACCTGATCACCACCGCGCCCAGCGTTGTCTACCGCCTCCACCTTGGCCATACCAAGAACGAAGATGCCAAGGTGATCGACATTCACAACCCCGCCGATTGGCCCGATGTAAACCGCATCGATGTGATCGAGGAACCGTGGATCAAGGCGGTAATTTACACCCCCGACGAATATCTCGGCAGCATTTTGAAACTGTGCCAAGACCGGCGCGGGGTGCAGACCGGGCTCACCTATGTCGCGGGCCGCGCGCAGGTGACGTATGAATTGCCGCTCAACGAAGTGGTGTTCGATTTCTACGACCGGCTGAAAAGCATTTCGCGCGGCTATGCCAGCTTCGATTACGAACAGATCGGCACGCGCGAAGGCGATCTGGTAAAGATGAACATCCTCGTCAACGCTGAAGCCGTCGACGCCCTATCGCTGATCGTCCACCGCCATGTCGCCGAAGAACGCGGGCGCGGCATGTGCGAACGCCTGAAAGACCTGATCCCGCGCCACCTGTTCAAAATCCCGATCCAAGCGGCGATTGGTGGCAAGGTCATCGCCCGCGAAACCATCGCCGCAATGCGCAAGGACGTGACCGCCAAGTGTTACGGCGGGGACATTTCGCGCAAGAAGAAGCTGCTGGACAAGCAGAAGAAGGGCAAGGCCCGGATGCGCGAGTATGGCAATGTGAGCATCCCGCAGGAGGCGTTTATCGCTGCGCTGCGGATGGGGGAGGAGTAACCTCCTCCCCTCCCGCTTGCGGGAGGGGCCGGGGATGGGCGCGCTACGCCGCTTCTTTCAACCGTTCGATTTCGCGTGTGAATTCAAAACATAGTTGCTCACGCTCATCATCCGGCAGCCATTTGGCCATGTTCGGAAAGATGATTGTCCACACCCGCTGCTTTTTCTCAGGCCACGGCACGTCCGGCGCGGCACGGGCGGTTTCAAGGATGCCACGCAACCTCTGACGCACCCGGTCAGGATCGGGCAAGATATCGGGCACGGGCGCTTCGGCCATGCGGCCATCGCCTTCGCCAAACATGCTGATCTGGTTGTCGCTCATTCTGAAACGTCCGCTACGGCCTTGCCCCCAAGACCCAGTTCTTCGCGGCTGAGGGTATCGTCAAGCACTTTGGCAAGGACAAGGTCGGCTTCGTCGAACCAGTGGAGAAGTTCGTGGATACGCGCAGCCACATCGCGGAATTGCGGCCAGTAGGTTGCCCCGTCCAGTCCGGCGCGGGCATCGGCCCAGCGTTTCAGCACGCGGTAACCCGATACGGCGAATTCCCACACGCGCGGTGGCAGGCCGTCAAACGTGCCAGTGCCATCGTCACAGAATACCCATTCTCTGTTCTGGCCTTCGGTAACTTTCACTGGCCCGGTTGCTTCAGAGCGCAGGCGAACGAAATCCTTGGGCCGGAAAACGGGGGCGGGATCGCGGGTGAAGCCTTCGAGCGCGCGAATTTCGCGCCCGATCGCGGCGGCGCGGTGGAACAGTGCGGGATCGGCGGGGAAGGGGATGTGCGGGAACGTGTCTTCGAGATCTTCGGCAAAACGCACGGTGTAGCTGGTGGCGGAAAGCAGCGCGAGGATCGCGTCGAACAGGTCTTCAGGGCTGATCGGCTCGCCATAGGCTTCAGTCAGCGCGATCAGGATTTCGGGGTTGAGGTTGTGCGCGTCCGTCCCCTTGCGCCGGTCATAAAGCGGGAAGGCATAGCCGCCATAACTGCCGCGGAAGGCGTGATAGTCGGGCAACTGCCCATGGCACCAAGTGGCTGGGCCGAGTCCAACTCCTGATGGCATGGTGTAAAGACCGAGATTAGCATCGCCCCATACCCGTTGCATCTCTGGACCAGGTCGGTTCAAGAGAGGCAGGTCATTGTAAAAATGGCGACTGTCCAATGGTCGGTAACCCAACTTCCGCACCTTCTTCGCTTTGAACTCTGGATCGTCACGTGGAGCGAGCAGGTCTTGAACCTGTATGGGGAGAGCTGATGCGCTTACGCTCACGAACGCTTCATCATCCCCAGACTTCATGCCCGATTTCGAAAACGAAAAAGCTTCACGGATAGAAACCCAATTGCCCTCTTGAAAAGGCTCCGGTCTAAAATCATCGAGCAACTCCCGATCAACCGGTACGAAAGCGTTAGTTTCCCCGCTCCCCTGCAAGCTTTCCAGCCATTCTAGCTTGCCCTTCTTGCTGAACAATTCCGCTTCCCAGCTATCGGTATAGCGCACTTCCGCCAACGTGCCCGGTTCCTTGCTGCCATCGGCCACAGCGATGCAGATCGCGGTGCCCACCTGAATGTTGAACACGCCCTGATCACGTGTCACATCCCCGCGGACCCCGGCGCGAACATCGCCGCGAAGGTCGATAATCTCCAGCCGGTCAAACCGTTCACGCATCATCTTGCGCAGGCCGGCATAGGGCCAGCCGGTAAGATATTTGCGGTTGGTGATGAAGGCGATCACGCCTTTCTGCGGCGCATTCTCCGCTTCGAACAGCTTCCACATAGCCCAGCGCCAAAATGCTGCTGAAAACTCGGGGAACGTCTTTAACTCACCGCCCTTGCCAGCATCGCTTACCGGGTCTTTCAGGTCTTGCCAGAGATCGTCCATCCATCGCCCGACCAAAGTTTCGTTCTCACCTTTTGCAAGCCGCTTATAAGGCGGGTTGCCGATGATCGCCAGAATCTGTTCGCGGGTCTTGATCTCGTTGGCGCGTTCGCGTTCTTCGTCAATCGGGATGCCCTGAATGCCCAATTGCCCCATCGGCGTCACCGCATCGGGGCGGCTGAGCGTATCGGTAAGATAAACGCCAAGCCGGGGTAGTGTGATTGGCTGGGGCGCATCCTCGCCATCATCGGCTGGACGGTGCGACAGCGCATGATGCAGCCGGTAATGCGCCACGGCATAAGGCCCGATCAGCATTTCAAACCCGAACATGCGGCCAGCGAGGCTTTTCAAAGCCATGCTCGCCGCTGGGCCGCCTTCCTCAGCCATCACGGCATCGCGCACCCGTTCGGCTATACCCAGCAGGAAGGTGCCGGTGCCAGTTGCGGGATCTAGAATCGTTACGTCCTTGTCGCGCAGGCCCTTGGTGCCAAGGTCATCGCGCAACACACGGTCGAGCGCGCCGACCATGAAGCGCACGACCTGAATTGGGGTGTAATACACGCCATAGCGTTCGCGCGCTGCGGGGTCGAAAACGCTGAGAAAGTATTCGTAAAAGGTGATGATCGGATCGCTGCCATCCTTGCGCGGGGCAAGGATTTTCGGATCGAAGCAATTGACCGTGTCAATCATCACATCAAACCCGATGCCGACCGATTCGATCACGCGCCGATCACTGATCGCCTCCAAAGTGCCTTTCATCAACGGGTGTTCGTCGGGCATGTGCTGCCATGCATCGGTGCCGACGCATTGTTTGGCCTGATCGGTTTCGGTGCTGGCGAGATGTTCGCGCACCAGCAACAGCCCAAACGCAAGGGTTTGAGCAAAGGCGGACGAGAACAGCGCATCGAAATCGCTGGAGGCATATCCGCCTGCCTCGGGATGAGCGAACAGCACGTTGCGATAGGTGCCGCGCACCAGCATCAGCGGATCATTCTTGTCCTTTTCGGCATCAAGGTTGCTTAACCGTTCTTCGACCGCGCTTTTGACTATGCGGGCGGAATGGGCCAGCAGCTCGGCAAGCTGCACATCGGTTGTCGCGGTGGGCGGCTGGGCGCGGAACAATTGCGCCAGCAGCTGGACAAATCGGGCCGGATCATGGGCCTCAACCATTATGTCAGCTGCTGCGTCTGGCCGGTCGGGCTCGATGCATTCAGCGGGCAGGATCACGGCCTTGCCAACGAGCCGGTCGCGCTCAAACAGATGGAATTCAGCAAAATTGCTTGTGCACCAATGCGCCAGTTCCTGAAGACGTTCGAACTGTCGCTTATCGTGCGGGGTCTTCCATTGTTTTGGATCGGCGGGTTTGGCCGGGGCTTTCAGCTCGATAAAAGCACGTGGTGGTTCGCCCGGCTGGATCAACGCGATGTCGGGCCTGCCGATGCCGGGCTTGGTATACTCGGGCGAAACCGTCATCTGCGGCACCGGTCCAAGATGCGGGATCAGTTGCTCGATCAGGCGCTGGAATTGCGGCGCAAGCGCGGGCTCGCTCGCGGCGGGATTGCTGCGCAACTGCTTGCGCATTTCGGCCGCGTAGCTCTTCAGGATAGCAGAGATTTCAGGTTTCATACCCGACGCTTAGTGCGGTCAGTCGGATTCGTCACTCAGTCACTCAAGGCGGGTCGCGATTCTGGCGCATCACGGATCAAAGCTATCATCCATCAACGTCCACTCCGTCTTCGGCGGCTCAGGCGGTGGCGGCAGCACGCGCGGGCACGGCGGCTGCATGTTCGGCCAGTCTTGCTGCGGGGTGACGTCGATCAGCGCGCGGGCGGCTTCGTCGGCTTGCATTGCGTCCAGATCACGCTCACGCAGCGCCGCAAACCGCGCCCACGCAGCGCGGGTTTCCTGTGACAGTTTGGCCCATTGGGCGGCCTGCTTACGCTCGGTATTGCGGCGGATTTCCTCGATCTTGCGGTTGATGCTGGCTTCCACCGCGGCGGTGGTGACGTTGGGCTCGGCGGCGAGGTGTTCTTTGAGCCATTGTTTTTTGAGCTGGTCGATCTTCACCGCGTCGACTGCGTTGAGGCTGCGGGCGCGGCCGTCGGAGAACCGTTCGGGCGCGCGGTTGCGCAGGATGAACATAAGCAGCCGGTCGTTGTACCGGGTGCGGGTGCCGATCAGCGCGCCGTAGGAATAGAGCGGTTCTTCCACGCCGTTGAGCGCGCGGTCCATCGCGACATCCTCGATCCGCTGGACCCCGTGATCGAGCGCGGCGGTCCATGCGGCGCGGAACTCCTCGGCCCCCGCTTGGCGGCGCAATTGGTAGGCGCCGACGGTGCTCATATCGACCGCCTTGCACGCCGCCGCAACCGATCCGGTATCGGCGAGGGCTTCGATAAAGCTGCGCTGGCGGTCGGGGGTCCAACCGTCATGGCGTTCGCTGCGGCGGGGGACGGGGGTGAAGGCGGGCAGTTCGCCGATGGGTGAGGGCAGGCGGGCGGTGCGGGGATCTTTGCGTCTGGTCATGGGCGCGGGTGGATCACGAAACCGCAGGGTAGGAAAATGTGGGCGAGCCAGCGGCGGATGTGCGGCTTCACTTCCCATTCACCGCCCCCCTCGCTATAACCCCACGTATGTTGACCAAGCTCTCCACCCAAATCGCGCGCGCGGCACTGATCGCGGCAACCTTTGCAACCCTGTCAGCCTGCGCTGGCAGCACCGAGGGGAAGGACGTCGCCTATGTCGCGCGCGATGTCGAATCGCTTTATGGCGAGGCGCAGCGGCGGCTTGATCGCGGGAATACGGTGGTCGCAGCGGCGCTGTTTGACGAGGTGGAGCGCCAGCACCCCTATTCGCCGTGGGCCCGCCGCGCGCAGTTGATGAGCGCGTTCAGTTACTACATCGCGCGCGATTACAACAAGGCGATTGCGAACTCGCAGCGGTTCCTGTCGATCCATCCGGGCAACAAGGATGCGCCGTATGCGTATTATCTGATCGCGCTGTCGTATTACGAGCAGATCAGCGATGTGAACCGCGATCAGAAGATCACCGAGCAGGCGCAGACCGCGCTGCGCGAAGTCAACCGGCGCTTTCCGCAGACCGAATATGCCGCCGATGCGCGGTTGAAGCTTGATCTGGTCGCCGATCACCTGGCGGGCAAGGAAATGGAGATCGGGCGGCATTACCAGCGGTCGGGCTTGTGGCTGGCTGCCGACATGCGGTTCCGCAACGTGATCGAGGAATTCGACACCACCAGCCACACGGCCGAAGCATTGTACCGCCTGACCGAAAGCAGCCTGGCGCTGGGCGTCCCGGGCGAAGCGACGAAATATGCCGCAGTGCTGGGCGCAAACTACCCCGGCAGCGAATGGTACGAACGCGCTTACAAGCTGATCGACAAAAACAAAGCGGTTGGCGCGGGGTCTTAGCAGTCCGCGCGCGCCAACCGGCGCTCACAATCCTCGCTCACATGGCCTGCCGCCCCGCCACCTTCGGTTCCGATGGGGTGACGGGAAGGGGCGCCTCCGCTACGCCGAGACCTGCATTTGCATCGCGGGCGTTCTGTGCGCAGCCGATTGCCCGTCATTCAGGCAGGAAGCCCAGCTTATACACTTTCGGGCGCAGCTTTGCGGTTAGCGCGGCGTAGGCGGCTTTGAACGGATCGAAGTCGGTCAACTCGGTATCGCCATACGCTTCGAGCGCGCGGCGGACCTGATACCACCCGGCATCGGCGCGCCCGAGCTTGTATTCATCGCGGATTTTGCGGGGGAAGCTGGCCGCGTGGAAACGGGTCCACAGCTTGCGGCCCTCATCCAGCACACCGCGCGCTTCGGGCGAGAAGACCATGCCTGCGATGTGGCGGACCATGAAATCACTTTCAAACCGCCCCTTTGCGCCGACTTCGCCTTCGGTGAAGGGGATGAAGTGATTGATCAGGCTCCAGTCGCGATCATTCCAACGCAGCCCATCTGCGCCAGCGGTGAGATTGCTGCCATTGAACAGCATCCAGACGAGGCAATCGGATTTGAAGGTATCCGAAAGCGGCTGCGAGGGTTGCAGGAACTGGTCGCGGTCGTTGAGCCAGCTTTGCGGAATAATCCGGCGAACGGTGAACACGGTCGCCACCTGCCATAGGTTTTTGGGCGTTACAAAATAGCCACCCGCATGGCCAATGGAATGAACCGATGAGAATATTGCTGTCATCGTCCCTGCGTTTTGGAAGTCGTTTCCATTGCAGAAAAAATGAGCAATTGCGCCATCTGACCAATGCCGGTTTCGCACGTGATCCGTCTTGGCAATCGGTGTGAATGCGTTGATCAGAGGCACTGCCTCGATGGTGTTTTTCCGCGCACGAGGAATCCATTCGCTTAGAAAACGGCTGTTTGGGATGTCGAAGAAGACCTTCTCGCCAATCACGTTGCCATCTCGGTCAAGCACTGTCGTAGAGATGGTGTCGGAGGGCGCATTGGCACTCAAATCCCAGACCAAAAAGCTGATTGGGTAATTACCTTTCAAACCGTCGAAGACCTTGCTGGGAACGACGAAACCATCGAGGAACTTCGCTGTCCATCGATCACGGAATTTATCGAAGTTGGGAGCGTTGACGTATTTAAGCTTTGCAAACATCGCTAACCGGGAGTGGGGAAGCTCAATCATCATACGGTGCATGAACTGAACGAACAGCTCCCGCGCCGCATAACCTAGGTCGGTCATGCCATAGCTTACGCGGGTTGACGCTATACCGGTCTTGCCAGCGTTTCCTTGCGCGTTCGCTGCCTCACCATAAGGCGGATTGATCAGCACCAAAATCGGCTTCGCGCCCTTCTTGCTCTCGCGCGCATCTGCAATAGCTTGCCGCAGTGCCAGCGGCACCTTGCCTGACAGACTGTAATCGATTGCGCCAAAATCGGTCACATCGTCGTTCAAATAATCATACTGGAAAATCTCCGCCCCGGCGAAGGCCGGGTTGCTGCGCATGATCGTAACATCCTCGGCATCGAGCGTGGACATGAACACGTTGCGCAGGTTGGAATGCTTGGCCTCCAGATTGCCGACGCCCGCGCACATATCCCACACGATATATTTGTCCTGCCAGTCCGCGCCCAGCGTCGCGTTCAATTGGTCATAGGCTTTGTCGACGATATGCAGCGGGGTGTAGAACGCGCCTTTGAACTTCTGATCGTCCAACGGCAGCAGGCTGTCGCGCCGTTCGAGCAGATAGTGCCGGTGTTTCTGTTCGGGCGGGCGGTGGTAAATGTTCCAGAAATTGCGATAGCCGCGCTCGCTCGCCAATTCATATTGTTCGGCCCCGATAATGAACACCGGCTTGTCGCCGTTGAACAGCAGGCGCGCAGGCAGGTTGCGCATCGCTTCGTTGCGGCCATCATGCATGATGTCGGCAAAAAATAGCACGGCGTAATCCGCCTCGCGCTTCACGCCCAGTTCCACGCCGACCATCGCCACCCATTTATCAAAAACCTGCCGCAGGTTGTTCGGCGTGATCGGGGTGCGGATGATCCGGCCTTCGCGCACGGCATCGGTGGTAGCCTTGATGAATTCCGCCTCATAACCGTCAATCTGGTA